>CP053446.1:0-307142 GCA_013285405.1 Ignavibacteriota bacterium
GCACCGTAACACGTTCGCAACGCGAATCGCCGTCGCTTTGTACCGCGGGAGCGTAATAACACGATCAAATCTTCGGGCCATAGCGTTTCATGATAGAAAGGACTTCCTCGTCTTCCGTTTGATCAAAGACGTCGTACTCGCCCTCCGACCGCGAAATACAATCGCGGCGCGGTAAGCGCGATCACTTCGTCCGCTTCTTTTTCAATGCTTCGATTGAATCAAGCGCGCCATGCGGTACCGCGACGACGATGTTGCTCGCATGCTGATGTTTCGCCGCGGCGATGGCGGCACGCATCGTGTAGCCCGTCGCTAGTCCGTCATCCACGATGAGCGCGGTTGCCGCGCAGGTCCGGCAGGGGCCGGCCGCTTCGATATGTCTCGGCGCGTCGCTTTGCCTCCGCTTTCTCCTTCTCAACGATACGCGATACGCGTTGCGCGTCATGCGATTTACGCTCCGCCTCGTTCCAGACGATCTCTCCTGTCTCGGCCATCGCGCCGAGTGCGTATTCCTCATTTTCGCGCGCGCCGATCTTGCGCGTGACGATCAAATCGACCGGATATCGAGCGCTTGCGAAATCTCCGCGCCGACCACCGCACCGCCTCGCGGCAACGCGAAGAGCATCACGTCCTTGCGGCCTTTGAAAGACGCCAGACGTTCCGCCAGTTTACGTCCTGCATCGCGTCGATCCACGAATTTCATGAAGGAAGTATATACTCCGGATGGCGTTCGAGGTACCGCGCAAGCGATTCCGCCACGATCGATCCTTGGTCGATCACAGGTACCGGTCGTAACAGGCTGCGTTCGATCTCCTTCTTTAGATACGGGAAATGCGTGCAACCAAGCAGGACGGCGTCCAGGTCCGGCGCCTCCCGTTCGAATGCGGCGATCTCGTTGCGCACATCCTCGACGGCCTCCGCGCTCGATCAATCCTTGTTCGACGAACCCTACCCAGTTGGGGCACGCGTGGCTCGTCACCTTCACGTCGGGATTCAGTTTTGCGAACTCGGCTTCATAGGCGCCGCTTCGTTTGGTCGCGGTCGTGGAAAGGACGCCGATCGACCGGTACCCGCGCGAGGAGCTCCTCGACCGTCGGTCGGATGATGCCGAGCACGTTACGTCCGGGATACGCGAACAGCCGCCGTTGCTGGATCTCGCGCAACGCGTTGGCGCTTGCGGTATTGCACGCGATGATCACAAGCCGACACCTCTGCTCGAACAGCGCTTTGCACCCGGCCCACGTTAGCTCGAGGAGTTCCTCGCGTGAGCGACCGCCGTACGGCGCATGCGCACGGTCATCGACGTATCGCGTCTCCAGGTCGGGTAACCGCCGGTGGACCGCCTCAAGAATTGTCAGTCCGCCGATGCCGGAGTCGAAGAAGCCAATCATAAAATTGTCATCCCGAGCGTCGGTGCCTGCCGGCAGGCAGGAAGCCGACGGATCCCTTCGAAGAGATTTCTCGGCTTCGCTACGCTTCGCTCGAAATGACATGAGATAGCTCTTCGACGTTTTGTCGCATGGTCGCTTCGTCCTTCGCTTCCAAGTTCAGGCGCAGCAACGGTTCCGTGTTGGATGCGCGAAGGTTGAACCACCAATCGTCGAATTCCATGCGGATGCCATCCAAATCAGAATAGCTGGAAGCTCGTAGCTTGTAGCCGGTTGCGATCTGATCGATCTTTGCCTTTGGATCGGCTACGGTGAAATTGATCTCGCCCGAGTGCGCATAGCGTCGTAGCGGCTTCCAAATCTGCGAAAGCGGTTTCTCTTCGCGCTGCAACATCCGGATGAGCAGAAGCATCGCCAAATCGCCCGATTCGCAGCCCCTTCAGCTCTTCGAAATAAAAGTGCATGGAAAGTTCGCCGGCGAACACGGCGCCCTCCTCGCGCATCTGCCGCTTGATGTTTGCGTGCCCTACCTTGCACATCTTTGCGGTACCTCCGGCCTCCTCGATCGCTTCCCGAACGCTCCAGGAAGAACGTACGTCGTACAACACGAGTCCGCCGGGCTTATCTTTTAATATTTCCCGTGCGAAGAGTGCCGTGAGGATGTCGCCGGGGATCGGTTCTCCGTTCTCGTCCACGAATCCGACACGGTCGCCGTCGCCGTCGAATGCCGCGCCAAACCGCGCGCCGCTTTTCCTCACATCGGCGATGAGATCCTGCAAGGTTTCGTTCTTGAGCGGATTCGCTTCGTGGTTCGGAAAATTCCCGTCGAGTTGCCAGTACAACTCGCGAACATCCGCGCCCCGAAGTTTACGCGTAAGTTTCGGCAACACGTATCCGTCCATACCGTTGCCGGCGTCCACGGAGATGCGCCAGCCCTCGAACTCATCCTCCAGGCCGGAGAGCTTCCACATCGCGTCAACGTATCGATCGAGCAGTCCGGGATCCTCCTCGACGCCTCCGCGCGTCGCGGCGTCCGGCATCGGCGCATCGCTCGTCGCGAGGTCGCGGATCTCTTCCATTCCCGATCCCATCCCGACCGGCAGGTTGTTGCCGAACGTGATCTTGAATCCGTTGTCCTGCGCGGGGTTGTGCGAGGCGGTTATGACCCCGAGGTCATATCCCCGTTCGCTTCCGCGATCGAGTAATTGAACATCGGCGTCGAGCACAGTCCGATGCGGACGACATCGGCGCCTTGCGAGCGCAGTCCGTCCACGAGCGCGTCTTCGAGCTCGGGCGATGTCCTGCGCATGTCATGTCCAACCACGACGCGACGCGACGCGAATCGCGAAGCAATCGCCTTACCGATACGGTGCGCGTCGGCGGCGTCAAGCTCTTCCGGGGACCGGCCGCGAATGTCGTAAGCCTTAAAGATGCTGGGGTGCATAGAGAAGCTAGAATCTAGAAGATAGAAGCTCGGGAGAGGCTGGTCAATGGATATAGTTGCAGGTTCCCCGGCGTTGGCATACAGTAGTTATCGTGACCTTTTCCCTCTTACGTAAGCCTTTTATTCTAGATGCTAACTTCTAGATTCTCCAACCGCATATATGCAAATCGCTTTGGATTCTTCTCGCCGTCATCGTGGTGGTCGCCGCGTGGCTGATTTTCACCTATAACGGCCTGATCACGCTGAAAACCGTGTGGATGAAGCTTGGTCTGACATCGACGTGCAATTGAAGCGCCGATACGACCTCATTCCGAACCTCGTCGCGACCGTGAAAGGATATGCGACGCACGAAGCCGGCACACTCGAAAAGGTGACGCAGGCCCGCACGGCGGCCATGGCCGCGCAGGGTCCGCATGACAAAGCCGTCGCCGAGAACATGCTCGAGTACGCTCAAGTCGATCTTTGCCCTCGCGGAAGCCTACCCGGATCTCAAGGCGAACCAGAACTTCCTGAAATTGCAGGACGAGCTGTCCGACACGGAAAACAAGGCAAGCCTCGCGCCGCTTCTACAACGGCAACGTCCGCGACTTCAATATCAAGATTCAGATCTTCCCGAACAACCTGATCGCGAACATGCTCGGTTTCGTGAAGGCGAATTCTTCGAGGTCGAGGCGAAGGAAGAGCGTGAAGCACCGCAGGTCCAGTTCTAAGGATTAGGCTTAAAGAATTAGGGATGAGGGGAATTTCAAACCCCTAATCCCTTATCCCTTATCCCTATATCCCTGACCATGTATTCCCAGATCGATTCCAACAAGCGGAAGACTTGGCTTCTGATCGCCTTGTTCGTCGGCGTGCTCGCGGCGGTCGGATACGTCTATGGTCAGATCAGCGGGGCGGGCGAAGCCGGACTCGTGTTTGCGCTCGTCTTGTCGGTCGGCATGACGCTTTTCTCGTGGTTTTACGGCGACAAAGTCGTGCTGTTCACGACCGGCGCGCGCGAGATCAAGTCGCGTGACGAGTTCCCCTATCTGTGGAACATCGTCGAAAATCTGGCAATCACGTCCGGATTGCCAATGCCGCGGCTATACGTGATCGATGATCCCGCGCCGAACGCCTTCGCGACGGGCAGGAGCCCACAAAAGGCTTCGGTGGCATTCACGTCCGGGCTGATCGAGATGCTCGAAAACGAGGAGCTGGAAGGCGTGGCGGCGCACGAGCTCTCCCATGTGAAAATCTCGACAGCCGATATATGCTTTTGGTCGCCGTGCTTGTCGGAACGCTCACGCTGATGGGCGATATCTTCTTTCGATTCGGCTTCGGTTTCCGACGCGGTCGCCGCGATGCGCACCCCGCGCTCATCATCGTGGGACTTGTCTTCCTTATCGTTTCGCCGATCATCGGGGAGTTGATCGCTTGCGGTGAGCCGCAGTCGCGAGTTTCTTGCCGACGCGTCCGGATCGCTCATGACGCGTTATCCCGAAGGACTGGCCCGCGCACTCGAAAAATCTCGGCGCATGGCGGCCGCATGCGCACCGCATCGAACGCGACGGCACACCTCTTCATCGCCAACCCGTTCGGCCCGGGCAAGAGCTGGAGCCGTTTCTTTTCCACCCATCCGCCCGTCGAGGAGCGCGTCAAGCGTCTCCGCGGCATGCTTGATGCGCTATGACATCGCAAAACGTAAAATGTAAAACGTAACTTTAACCTATAACCATTAATCGTTAACCTCTACACAATCCGGGAATCGATTCGTAATGGTTAAAGGTTAATGGTTATAGGTTAGTATCACCCCCCATGATTCTCCCGACCTTCTCGACCGGTTCACGGTCCATCTCAAGGGTGCGCTGCAAAACGCGCTGGCGTTTGCGGTCGGGAGCGGTCGTGATCGCATGGAGCCCGGCGATTTGATCGTCGGACTGCTCTCCGGCCGCGGCTCGATCGCCTCGGAGGTCTTCCTAAAGGCGAATGTACGCGAAGAAGAGGCGAAGCGCCGGTTTCGCGGATTTCCGACGCCGCACGACCCGGGCGCGCCCATCGCGCCGGATTTGTCGCCCGCCGTGAAGCGTATCCTCGAAAAGGCCGTGTTGCTCGCGCATGTGCACGAGCAAAAGTACGTCGGGACGGAGCATTTGTTGTACGCGATCCTCGAATCCGATGTGCCGGACGCACGCGTTCCCTCACCGAATCCGGGATGCAGCTCGACTTCGCGAAGGATCAGCTGCTCGGCGTGCTGCGCTCGACGAGCCGGTTTCCGGAACTCGGCGACGCGGCGGCGGATCCGCCCTCCCCGGCCGAGGAAGGCGCCGCTCCCACGTCGCCGCTCGGCCAGCCCTCGCTTCAGATGCCGGACCTGCGCGGTCGAACGTCACGCGAAAAAGCCGCGCGCGCTCGAGATCTTCGCGCGGGAGCTGACGTCTCCCACGATCGTCGCGGCGCTTGATCCCGTCATCGGCCGCGAGGCGGAAACGGACCGCTTGATCGAAGTGCTGTGTCGGCGTACCAAGAACAACCCGATCCTGCTTGGCGAGCCGGGCACCGGCAAAACGGCGGTCGTGGAGGGGCTCGCACAACGCCTCGCGTCCGGCGACGTCCCGGACGCGCTGCACGGGAAGCGTCTCTTTGCCGTGGATCTCGCGCTCATGGTCGCGGGGACGATGTACCGCGGCGAGTTTGAGGCGCGTATCAAGCAACTTGTCGAGGAAGCGAAAGAAGATCCGAACGTGATTTTATTTATCGACGAAATCCACAACCTCGTCGGCGCGGATCCTCGTCCGGCTCGCTCGACGCCGCGAACATCCTGAAGCCCGCGCTCGCACGAGGCGAGATCCGCTGCATCGGCGCGACGACATGGAACGAATTCAAGAAACACATCGAACCGGATGCCGCGCTCGAGCGCCGGTACCAGCCCGTCGAGATCCTTGAACCGGAACCGGAGCTCGTCCTACGCATGTTGCTGGGCGTGAAGGCAAAGTACGAGGACCATCACGCGGTAGCCTATGAGGACGCCGCGATCGAGTCCGCCGTGCGGCTTGCACAGCGCTATCTCACCGATCGTTTTTCCCGGACAAGGCCATCGATGTGCTCGACGAGGCCGCGGCGTCGGTCAACGCGCGGCGCGTCTCCGGCGAGGACATGGAACGCATCCGCGCGCTTGACGTCGTGCTCGACGCGATCCGCGAGGAAAAAGAACGCGCGATGCAGGAACAGCAGCTCGATCGCGCGTCCAAGGCGCAGGCGGATCTTGACCGGCTCGGCAAGGAGCGCGAGTCGCTTGTCGAGGCGCTCAAGAAAAAGAAAGAAGCCAAGCGTCTCGCCGTGACGGTCGAGGACGTTGCGCGGACGGTGTCGCGCCTTTCGCGCGTCTCGCTTTCGGATATCCTGCGTTCCGAGCGCGAACAACTCGTCTCGATGGAGGAACGTCTCGCCGCGTCCGTGCTCGGACAGGCGGAAGCGGTGCGGGCCGTGTCGGAAACCGTGAAGCGCTCGCGGCTCGGGCTCTCCGATCCCGTCCGTCCGCGCGCGAGTTTCCTGTTCGTAGGCCCGTCCGGCACGGGCAAGACGGAGCTCGCGAAAGCGCTCGCGAAGGAACTCTTCGGCCGCGAGGAGGCGCTCGTGAAGCTCGACATGTCGGAATTCGCCGAAGGATATTCCGTGTCAAAACTGCTCGGCTCCCCCGCCGGATACGTCGGCTATCGCGAGGGAAATCGTCTCGCGGACACAATCCGCAAGCACCCACATTCGGTGCTGCTCTTCGACGAATTCGAGAAAGCGCATCATGACGTGCAGCATCTCCTCTTGCAGGCGCTGGAAGACGGCAAGATGAGCGACGCGAACGGCCGCCATATCCCCTTCCGCCACGCCTACATCGTTCTTACGTCAAACGTCGGTGCGGAATATCTCACGCGAGCCGCGCTTGGCTTTGGCCATGCGTCCGACGGCTTCGAATCCCTCGTGAAGGAACAACTGAAAGAACGGTTCCGTCCGGAGTTGCTGAACCGTATCGATCGCGTCGTGGTGTTCCGCCCGCTTGAGCATGGATCGATGCGAGAAATCGTTCGTCGCGAACTTGATGAAACGCTGAAGCGGCTCGCCGAAGCGCAGGAAGTCGCGCTTTCCGCCGGTGATGATGTTTTGGATTGGCTACTCGCGCGAGCGTCAGGCCGAAGAAGGCGCGCGCGCCGCCCGACATCTCGTGGAACGTGAGATCGTGACGCTGCTCGGCGCGTTCCTGCTCGAGCATCCGAAGCGTAAAAAAGGGAAACTGACGGTGAGTAGGGATAAAATCAAGATCACGTAGCGCAAAGTTTAACCTATAACCATTAACCTTTAACAGGTGTTCTAAAGGTTAGAGGTTAAAGGTTGGAGGTTAACTCCTGAAACCTGGTAAACTGCCCGCATGGCCGATGAGCCACAGGCCGTTTCAGGCTCGGAGGAAGAGCCGAAAGAAGCGGACAAGCGTCCGAAGGTGCCGAAGCCGAAATTCGGCCGGATTTTGAGTATCGGAGGCCAGTTTTGGACGGTACAAGAGGCGGAGAACGGAACCGTGACGGTTTCGAGAAAAGTGGGAGATACGTTCGAGTCGCGACAACTCTCCTCCGAGGAGTACGAACGCGCCGCCGCCGTTCCCCTGCCGGCCAATCTTGCGAAGCAAAAGCCGCCGAAAGGGATCGCCGTCGGGTCGTATTACGGCGGCGGAGTACAAGGCGCGATCACGGGGCGCGTGCTTGCGTATGACGCCGTGACCGGCGACGCGCAAATCGACAGTCCCGAGCGCGGCGTGACGACGGCGTCGGTCGGGTCGGGCGCCACACTGCCGAAACCCGGTGCGGCGCCGGCCCGGCCCGGGCGCAAGCCGCAAGGGAGCTTGGTCGACCGATGGGTACGGCGGCAGCTGTCGGACGTGTCATACGGCGCCATCCCCGCCGAGCGTGAAGCGCCTAAGGCCGCTTCCGGCGGACTCAAGGAAAAAAGGAACGGGTCAAAAGAAGAAGGGGGAAGAGACGGAGGAGGAGGCGGCGCCGTCGAACATCACGGTCAAAGTGGAGAAGCATGATACCGAAAAGGATGAGTATCTGATCACGCTTCGTGATCCGGAAACCGGCGAGATCGAGCGTCGTTGGGTGGACGGCGCATTCGCGCGCGCGAATTTGCGGCGCATCGTGAGCGTGCCCGCGGGTGAAGCGCGCGAGGCCCGTGAAACCATGCTGGAACCGCGCGAGTTGCGGGATATTTCGGAGCACATGAACCCGCGGCGAGTGACGAAGGCGGATCTGGAGTCGGTGAAGAAAGAGGCCGCAGGCCGCGTCGAACGGGAACGTCCCGCGGAGGAGGAAGAAGAAGTGGCGGGAACGATTCAAGAAGCTGAAGCACCGAAAGCGGCGCCGACGAAACCCGCAGCGTCCGTTGCAGCCGTCGCGCCGACGGTCGCCGTGCCGCCGGCCGTCGTGGTTTCGCGCACGATGCCGGTTGGCAAAGCGACCGCCGCCGCGACCCCCGTTTCGCCCGCGCCGTCCATTCGTGAGACGCGGGCCGAGCTGAAGGCGCAAGTCGAGAGCGTGAAACCGACAGAACCTGGTGCGTTCGAGATCCGCGCGGGCGTCGCGATTCCACCGCCACCGACTTCTCCCGCGGCCGCCGTCCTCGGCGTAACCGGGGCCGTGTTAGGTGCGCTCGGCGTCGAGGCGAAGGCGGACGCGCGACGTGCCGCCGACCAGCAGGCGCTGTACGCACACGCGACGCATGCGCTCGAAATCGTGCAAACGCGCGCGGCCGAGCGGCGCAAATCCGTACAAGACTTACAGACGCAAGCGGACGCGTTGCGACAGGAAATCGCGGGGTTGAACGCGCAAGCCGCCGCACCGTCGACCGGCGCATATCGCGCACCGGCGGATGTCGCGCCGCGCATCCAGGCCGCGTCGCAAGAACTCGGAGCCGTCCAAAACAAGCTCGCGATGGCGAGATACGGGCTGCAAACCGACGAGGCACAGGCGCAACAGCTCCGGATCGCCACGAACATGATGAAAAACCTGGCGCCGGAGATGTGGAAGGGCGCGTGCCGCAGGCGATCGTCGGTCTGGTGGCGCAAAGCATCCCGCCGGACGTGCCCGCGCCTTCACCCGCACGCGCGGCCGTACTCGTCGCGGCCGTACAACCGGGCGCGCCGCCCCCGCCCCTCGCGGAAGCGCCGCCCGTGCCGCGTGAGGCGCCCACTCCCCCGCTCGTTTGCCGCCGCTCCTCCGTCCCGAACCGAGCGACCGACCCCGCCGACCGGTGCGCTTTCGACGGTGGCCGAGGACACTCGTGCGAGATTATCACGCGGCGGAGTTCCTTTGCCGCAGGCCACGGCCGTCGCGCTTTCCGCCGGCCAGCAGGCGGACCGTGCCGCCGCGCTCGGATATCAGGAAGGCCTCGGCGCGCCGGACGCCCGCATGGCCGCGTTTGCGCAGGAAGGCGCCGGTGCGCGTCCCGTCATCGAAACGATCCCCGCATCATATACCGAGCCCGGACGCGTCGAGGAAGCGGAAGATATCTATCAACCCGGCGGAGAGACCGCATCGGCGGAATTTGCGGAAGAACAACGGCGCTTGTTTGCGGCGCAGGAACAGTTTCTTCCCGGAACGACGGGCGGACCGCAGCCGACCGAGTTCGTACCGGAGACGGTCCGCGCCCAGCGCGTTCGACCCGAACCGGAAGGGCCGGATGAAGAGGCGCTGCGCGCCGCCGCGTACCAGGCTCAAATCGCGCAGGCTCGGGCGGCCGCGCTGCAAGCGTATGACGTCGAGCGGGAGGAAGAGGAAGAAACCGGCCTCAAGCGGATCGAGAAACTCCGCGCGCAAGTCGAGTCCGTCAAGCGCAACTACAGCCGTTTATTCGATCTGTTTAATGGAGCGTTGGGAGCCGCGACGGCGCCAACCGTCATCGGTGCCATTCTTGAGGCGTTGGCGATTCTTGGGAACGCAAACGGCCGTATGATCGTCGCGTTCATGACGTATCGAAAAAAGAACTCGATGATCCGTAAACTCGTGCCCCCCGGCGCAGATTCCCGTCGAGGTCGCATTCATCGCCGTTACGGATATTCTGGTCGTCAGCGTCGTGTTTTTCAGCACCTGCGTCCTGCTGGCGCCCTTCATTATTTTCTGGGTCCTGACAGCCACGGGCGTCAGCGCGATCCTGTGGGCGATCTTGTGAGCGCGCCGTTCTGACCCGATCTCTTCGTGCGCGTGCTATACTTGCCCCGTATGAACGAACGCGTGCAGCGGATCCTTCTTATCGTCGGTTTTGTGATCGTGGTCGGCGCGATGGCGTTCGGCCTGTGGTGGTTTTTCTTCCGTCCCCGGCCGGAGATTCCCGTCGTGACTCCGGGCGTGCCCACGCCTCCCGGCGCCCTTCCCGGTACCGGCGTCGCCGTCCCTCCCGGTCCGGAGATTCCGGTCACGCCCGGCCTACCGACTCGGGTGCCGTCCCGGGGTCGTTCCGACGCTCCCGGCCGGCGTCCCATCGGTGGCGCGGACGTCCGTCATTCTCGATACGCCTACGCGCAACATTTCCATGTCCCGCACCGGAGATGTTCGTACCTATAATCCGCAAGACGGTCGGTTTTATCGCGTCAATCCCGACGGGACGACGACGCCGCTCTCGAATCAGGCATTTTTCGAAGTACAGGATGTCGCGTGGGCGCAAAATTCCGACAAGGCGATTCTGGAATACCCGGATGGGTCGAACATCTACTACGATTTTGCGACGGATCGTCAGGTAACGCTGCCGCGGCATTGGGAGCAGTTCGATTTTTCACCCCAAGACGATCGCATCGTGACCAAGAGCATCGGCAATAACGAGGACAACCGCTTCCTCGTCGTGGCAAATCCCGACGGGACGAACGCCCGTCCCGTCGAGCCGCTCGGTAACAATCATGACAAAGTACAGGTCAGCTGGTCGCCGAACAATCAAGTCATCGCGTTTTCTCATACCGGCGAGCCGTTGGGGTTCGACCGTCAGCAAATCCTGCTGCTGGGCCAGAATCGTGAAAATTTCAAAGGATTGGTCGTGGAAGGTCGCGGTTTCATCCCGCAATGGTCGCCGAGCGGAAAAAACATCGTGTACAGCGTGTATTCTTCGGAGAATGATTACTTACCCACGGTGTGGTTCAGCGGCGCGCAGGGCGATGCGGTGAACGCCAACCGCCGCAATCTGCAGCTGAATACCTGGGCGGACAAATGCGCGTGGCAAAGCGAAACCGTCGTGATTTGTGGCGTGCCGACGCGGCTCACGCGCGGCGCAGGATTACAGCGCGACGCGTTCCGCAGCGTCCCCGACGAGATCTACAAGATCGATTTGTCCACGGGAGCCAAAAACAAACCTCGGCGTGCCTGCCGGAAACGCCTCCGTCCAGCAGATGACTATTACTCCGGACGGATCCACGGCTCTGTTTACGGATGAAACGACCGGTCGACTGGTTCGATTCAATCTGCAATAGCTATGGACGAACATCGCCGCAAAATCCTTTGGCTCCTCGTCGGCCTGCTCGGCGTGTTGTCGGTATTGTTGATCTGGAGCGAAGTATTTACGCGTCTCAATACGTTCGAAACCGGTCGCCCGCCCGCGATCGCTCAAAAGGCGCCGCCCGCGCCAAGCGGCCGCCCTCGCGTCCGAGCGATCCCGCGCGCGGGTCTTCGATCCCGAAGCCGTGGAAATCATCGAATTCGCGGATTTCAGTTGCGTGTATTGCCGTGCGTCCGAGCCTGAACTGCGGCAAGTACTGGTCGAAAATAAGGACTCCGTTCGGCATATCTGGCGCGATATGCCCGTCGCGAACGAGAACCCTTCAGGGATGTTGGCGGCCGTGGCCGGCCGTTGCGCCGGCGAGCAAAACAAGTTTTGGGAGATGCACGAATTGCTCATGACGTCGCGCTCACTTACGCTCGACGGTATCAAGGACATGGGGCGAGCGCTTTCGCTGAACCAGCTCGCTTTCGAAGATTGCTTGAACTCCGGCCGGCATGTTCAGTCCATTCGAGACGACGTGGCGATCGCGCAGGAATACGGATTAACCGGCGCGCCGACGTTTTTTATCGGCAAACAGGTGCTGACGGGCTACGTCACGGCCGCGGACCTGCGTTGGGCGATTTTGAAGGCGAAACTTGGCTATTGATATGCATTCGCAAGTCGCAAGTCGCAAGTCGCAGGGTCTGATGGTAATGATTTTTGCGTTTTGCGTCTTACAATTTGCGTTTGGCCCTCTTGTGCGGGCCGAGCCATGTCCCGCCTCCGGATGCGGAACCGGGTATTGCGCGCGCGATCCGCGCTTACCGGACGGCTCCGCCTGCTATGCAAGATGCACGTTCGGCGCGCCGGAAACGGGATGTTCGGACGGTTATCGTTGTATCAACTTCAGCGGCCAGGGTATTTGCGTGTTCAACGACTCGCCGCTGATCGAAGGCGACGCGGTCAATCCCCGATGCGATGGCGGGCGCTCTTGCCCGACGGATCGAACGTATGTATGCGCCTCCGGAGAGTGTCGGATCGCGGCGGGCCAGCCTTGCGACCGGACGAGTCAGTGTCAGGAAGATGCGGAATGCGTCGCGACGTCCGGTGGGGGTAAGACCTGCAATCCCACGGAACGATCCGTCGTCGTCACTCCCGAAGGCGAAGTAAAATTCGAACCCATCACACCGACGCTCGGCGTCGAAATCCCGGGTGCGAGCTTGTCTCCCGCCGCGCAAGAAGGTGGCGACGTGGTGATCCCCCTTCCTTCCGCAATACATCAATGCCATCTATCGATACGCCGTGACGATTGTCCTGATTGCCGCAATCATCATGGTGGTGTACGGCGGCTTCCGTTATCTCGTCGGCGCGAGCATCGGCGACATCCAGGCCGGAAAGAAAATCATCATCGACGCGATCGTCGGCATGTTGATCGTTCTCGGTGCGTACATGATCCTGAACACGATCAATCCCGCGCTTGTGACGTTCTCGCCGCTTCGATTGGAGATCGTCAACGAGCAGCAATTGCTCCTCACGATCGAAACTCCGACCGGAGACTGGGAGGCGGCCGAATCGGAGACGGGTCCCGCGCCGTCCGGCGGAGTCGCTGCGGAGGGCGAGGTCAATCCGTTACAACCGTCCGGTATCAGCTTCACGCCTCCGCCACCGAATCCGTACAGCACGTGTCCCGTCGTATTAAATAATGCGATCACCACGAGTCCTCGTTATCTTCCCCGCGATTCCCGCGTCGAAGAATTCCTCACGAAGGCCCCGACGGTCATCACGGCTCGTGACACGCGCGCCCGCGTCATTGCCGCTTCGCAAGCCGCGGCTGCCTGCGCAATGCATATGGGTTCTTGCGGAAACACGACGAAGACGATCAACGGTTTTGCGGGCGTCAGCGGTGCGGGACGTACGCGGCAAAGCATCGGATCTGAAAACGTGCGTTTCCTGACCCAGATCAATCAGGATTGTGTGCGGAACCATCCCGGTGATCGAAACTGTAAGCTGAATGCACGCAGACAGGCATATCAGCGTTTCAGTTCGCAGATCAGCGGCTGGCCGAACGAGTGGGCGAGGGCTTTGCAGCCGGGCGATCACATCTGGATTTACACCGCTCATAGCGGCGGCGCGGGTCAGCACGCGGCGATTTTCCTCGGCTGGGCAGGTCCGGGCCGCGCTCGCGTATTCAATGGCGCCTTTAAAAACAATGTCCGTGAAAGCACGTTCTGCATCACCACCGATTGTCGAAACCTGTACCCGATCACGCAGGTCTGGAGTCCGGACTAACACGCTATTGGCCCGCCTCGGCGCGTTGGTTACGATGCGGACATGAAAAAGCCCCAGCAAATATTCGAATGCTCCCATTGCGGCGCGCAGTCTTCAAAATGGGCCGGGCAATGCGCCGAATGCGGGAAGTGGGGCACGATCGCGGTAGGGGCGCAGGGTCGTGCGCCCGGGGCGAATAACCATTCGCCCCTACCAAAACCCGGAAAAACACAGGCGTTTTCAGAATTGGTTGCGAAAGAACAAACGCCGAAGACGCCGACCGGATACGACCCGCTGGATCGACTGCTTTCCGGAGGGCTTGTTTCCGGCTCCGTGACACTGCTCGGGGGCGAGCCGGGCATTGGGAAATCCACGCTGTTGGCACAAACTGCCATTGCGAAATGTAAAACGCAAAACGCAAAATCAGTAATCTATGTCACGGGCGAAGAGTCGCCGTCGCAGGTGGCGTTGCGGTTGAAACGCCTCTCCCCTTCCCTACCGGACGGTTTGCTGTTTCTCGATGAAACCGACGCGGCCGTGATCGCATCGACGATCGAATCGTCAAAACCCGCGCTCGTCATCGTGGATTCGGTACAAACGATACGCCACGCCGACGTTCCGGGGGAACCGGGAAATCCGACGCAGATCAAGGCCGCGAGCGCGCTCGTGACCGCTGCGGCCAAATCAAGCGGCGTGTCCGTCATTCTCGTCGGCCAAGTGACCAAAGACGGTGATCTTGCGGGACCGCGTCTTCTTGAACACCTTGTTGATGCGGTGCTGATGATGGAAGGAGACCGTAGCCAGGCCTTTCGACTCCTTCGCGTACTCAAAAACCGATTCGGTCCGACCGACGACGTCACCTTGTTCGCGATGAAAGAATCGGGTTTGGAAGAAGTGATCGACCCGTCCGCCGCGCTTCTCGCAGACCGTCCGAAGAACGTTCCGGGCACCGTCGTGAGTTGTCTGATCGAGGGATCGCGACCGCTGCTCGTCGAAGTCCAGGCGTTGGTGACGCCAGCCGGATATGGCACGCCGCTCCGCCGCGTCTCCGGCGTCGATCTCAACCGCACCGCGCTCCTCCTTGCCGTCATGGGCAGACGCGGTGGCGTCGGCTTCGGCGACCAGGATGCATTCGTAAACACGATCGGCGGCATGGAGGCCAAAGACCCTTCGGTGGATCTCGCCGTGTGCCTCGCGCTCGCCTCCGCAAAAGCCGATAAGCCGCTACCTGATGATCTCGTCGCTTGGGGAGAAGTCGGACTCGCTGGCGAACTCCGTCCCGTCCCCCGTCTCGACGCTCGTCTGAAGGAAGCGGCGCGTCTCGGATTCAAGACGGCGCTTATCCCGACGCAAAAAGACGCATTCAAAACGCCGGAGGGAATGAGTGCTATTCAAGTTTCGAATTTGCGTGAGGCGATCCGCCGCTTCATCCAGACCGAGTCCCGGCAGGGACGAGTGGAGGGATCGCTTCGAGGGAATCCCTCGGCTCGTCAGACTCGCTCGGGATGATATTTATTCCAAATGCGCCGTGACACGCAGGCGCTCGACTTCCCTTTTCAGCCACGGATGCCGCTCAAGGTCGGGATCTTCGGCAATGATCTTGGCCGCGTCCGCCTGCGCTTTGGAAATAACGTCCGTATCCGTGAGACGCGCTATTTTCAGGCCCAATTCTCCGCTTTGCTGCGTGCCATAAAGATTGCCCGTTCCGCGACGCTTCAGGTCTTCTTCCGCAAGACGGAACCCGTCGTCGACCGCTTCAAGCAGCTTGAGACGCTGGAAGGCGGCGCCGTCCGCATCCGTCATGAGGTAGCAGAAGCTTGGGAGACGCGAGCGTCCGACTCGGCCCCGGAGCTGGTGGAGTTGCGCGAGACCGAAGCGTTCCGCGCCTTCAATGGCGATGACGGTCGCGTTCGGAACGTCCACGCCGACTTCGATCACGGTCGTGGATACAAGTACAGGCGTTTCCCCGTCGATGAGAGCTTGCATAGCCTCGTCCTTTTCTCTCGGCTTCATACGGCCGTGCAGGAGGCCGATCGCGATGCCCTCCAGCGGCCCCTTGGCGAGATGCTTCGCCTCGTCCGTCGCGCTCGCGACGCCCAGCGCGTCCGACGGGTCGATGAGTGGACACACGACGAAGACGCGCTCGCCGCGTTTCACGGCTTGGCGCATGGCCTCGTATGCCGCCTCGCGGCCCGCGCCGTGACAGACCGCCGTCCGGACGGGCACGCGGCCGGCCGGCTTATCTCGGATGACGGAAACGTCGAGATCGCCGTACATGACAAGCGCGAGCGAACGCGGAATCGGTGTGGCCGTCATGCTCAACAGATGCGGGACGCGTCCGTCTCTGCGTGCGGAGACGACGAGCGTCTCGCGCTGGTCCACGCCAAAGCGGTGTTGCTCGTCCACGACCGCGAGCGCAAGGTCCGGCGGGAGTCGTCCGGCCTCGAGCAGCGCATGCGTCCCGACGAAAATCGCGTTCCCCTGCTCGACGGTTTCCATCAAAGAAGCTGCATCCAATCTTTGTTCATCATGTTGATAAAACAGGCGCTTGTCCGTTCGAGTGACAAGTACGAGTCGCGTGGCGTGTCCGGCAAGAATCCGTCGAAGACTTTCCGCATGCTGCTTGGCGAGAATGTCCGTCGGGGCAAGCAAAGCAGCCGACCCTCCCGCGTGCTGGACATGGGCCATCAAGAACGCGGCCACCGCCGTCTTCCCAGACCCGACGTCGCCTTGCAGAAGGCGGCGCATCGGCTTTGTCGCCTCCATGTCTTTCAGCGCCGCCCAGACCGCGCGTTTCTGATCTCCCGTAAGGTCGAACGGCAGTTTTGCGACGAACATCTTCGCGAACGCCTCATCAAACGGGATGGATGGCGCGCCGTGTTCGTTCGCTTCGCGGCTTGTAAGTCGCAGCGCAACTTGATACGTGAGCATCTCGCGATACCCGAGCGTCCGCCTACCCTCCTCCGCTTCCTCCGCCGACTCCGGCGCATGGACTTGGCGCAACGCGTCCACGAACGCCTTCGTCTCGTCGGCCGAGTCCAAGCCGATCGAGTCCTGCGCGAGATTCTCAAGCGCATACGCCACAAGTCGCCGATACGTTTTTGCGCCAACGTTCCGGCCAAGCCGTAGACCGGAGCGAGTTTGCCGGCGGCAAGCGTGTCTTTTTCCGTTGCTTCCCAAAGCGGATTTACCAGCGTTTTTCCATATCGAGGATCGGATTTCACTTTGCCGGACAAGAAAATCTCGCGTCCTTCGACGAATTCGGTCAGCACCCATGGTTGATTGAAGAAATTCGTGGTGAGTCGGCCCGTTTCATCCGTAACGGTGAGCTTGAACACTTGGAAGCGTTTACGAAAGGTATTTACTTTCGCGCACTTCTCCACCTTCACCTTAAGCGTGACGTTATCCCCCGCCAACGCCTCGCGGATACTGGTGATTTTGGAGTAGTCGTCATAGCGACGCGGGATGGTCAGAAAGAGGTCCTCGATTGTTTTGATACCTAAAGACTCCCACGCCCGGCGCACCGACGGAGTGGCTCCTTTTACGAAAGACACGGGTTCGTTCCAGAGGAGCATGCGCTGATCCTAGCATATTTAAAAAGCCGACAGAGAGTGTCTGTCGGCAGGGTCGGCCACCTATGCGAACTGGAGCACGATCCATCCGAGCAAGAGGGCGATCCATGGATTCAAGAACGGAGCGAGGTCGCTCAGGAGGGAGCGCTCTTTCCCACCGTCGTTGCTGCCGGGCTTTGCCGTCAAAAGCCCGAGCACGATACTGATCCCAATCGCCTGGACGAGGTCGAGCGTGGGGAGATCGAAGGTAGGTACAACGTACCACCCCCAGAGCACGCTCAGGACGTAGCCGTTGGCTATGGACAAGTACGCGATCACGAGAAGGGCGAAGAGAGTCACGAATACGATCTTGCCCGCCTTGCTCTCTTTTTCCTCTTCCATCCCAAACTTCTCCCGGAATTCGATTGCGGCGGCTCTCCCACCGCGGAGCCGTCGTCGATACAACGACGATAAACGCGTATCACATTGTATTATGGACGTCAATGCGCAGAAGCTAGCCGGGCGGGCAAAGAAAACCGTCCTTATGGGACGGTTATTCTTATGGTGCGCCCGTGATGATTCGAACATCAGACCTCTTCCTCCGCAGGGAAGCGCTCTATCCAGCTGAGCTACGGGCGCTAGGAGCGAGCGAAATGGAGAGCTTGCTCACCATTTCCGAGCGACGACGCGCCGGTATCGAGGCCGAAGGCCGAAGATACGGGCGCTGCTCAACTCGCATTACAGCCTCAAAAGCCGTGCGACAATATCAGATAAATACTCGCTTTGCAAGTCCATATCCTCCTTGAGGAATTGGCGCAAATGGCTGCGTAGCGGTTTGTTGGATCAGGATGAACTTCAAGAAACAAAGCATCGATTCCAACAGCAGCAGCAGCTTTTGCAAGAGGTTTTATGAACTGAGCTTGTCCTCCGGTTTTCCCATCGCTTCCGGGTAACTGAACGGAATGTGTTGCATCCATAATAACCGGATAACCAAATCCTTTCCATGATTACTAATGAGCGCATATCAACGACAAGATTATGGTAACCAAAAGATGAACCTCTTTCAGTCAATAATATTTTTTTATTTCCTGTTGATTCAATTTTTTCAATTGCATATTTCATATCGCCTGGTGCAAGGAACTGACCTTTTTTAACATTTACAGCAGCGCCGGATTTACCTGCCGCTAACAACAATTCAGTTTGTCTGCATAAGAAAGCTGGTATCTGAAGAACATCAGCAACTTTGCATACGTCTTCAATTTCATTAACTGAATGAATATCTGTCAATACAGGTAAATTATAAATTCTTTTTACATCAGCAAGAATTTTTAGTGCTTCCGAATCTCCGATTCCTTTAAACGAATTGATACTTGTTCGATTTGCTTTTTTATAGCTTGATTTAAAAATGAAAGGGATATGTAGTTTATCAGTTAACTTTTTAATGTGT
Source organism: Ignavibacteriota bacterium (assembly GCA_013285405.1). NCBI lineage: Bacteria > Pseudomonadati > Ignavibacteriota > Ignavibacteriota bacterium. The sequence continues at coordinate 18,577 of CP053446.1, forward strand.
TCAGCAGTTGTGAAAATAATCTTTTCATTTTCAACAACACAGGGTCCGGCAATCACAACGAAAGGTAAATTTGAACCCAACTTTACATTTTTAATCTCAACCATAATTCCTTTTAATAAATTACTCCGGTAATATGTAAATATAAGAAAATATAGGATTTATGTCTTTCCGAAATTGCCATAGATCAATAGTTAAATCATACAGAAACCCTTTTCATTGTCATCAGAATGGTTGTCGAAAATTGTCACTGATGATAGCTTTCAGTTTAATCCTAAATTTTTCCATCAAAATTCTTATTGAATTATCGGTAGTAATCATTAAATTTTATTTCAAGTCTTTGAATATTTCAAAAAATCATTATGAGTAAATGACAAAAAGAATTTTTTTATTACTGTTAATTTCAGTAGAGGTCATTCTTTGCCAGCCATCCGAATCTCTGAATTCTTCTGAAATAAAAATCGCCCTTGAGAAATTAAACACACTTGGAAGTGTGCTGTACATTGCTGCTCATCCTGATGATGAGAACACATCTTTTCTATCCTATTTTAATTATGCAAAACATCTTAGGACAGGTTATCTTTCACTAACCCGTGGTGATGGTGGTCAGAATCTGATTGGAGATGAACAAGGTGACTTACTTGGTGTTATCAGAACTCAGGAATTACTGCAAGCAAGAAGTATTGATGGTGCCGAACAATTTTTTACGAGAGCTGTCGATTTCGGTTATTCAAAAACACCGGAAGAAACTTTGAGGAAATGGGGTAAAGAGGAAATACTTTCTGATGTCGTTTGGGTGATAAGAAAATTTAAGCCTGATGTTATTGTCACAAGATTTCCGACTAATGGAGTTGGGTACGCACGGTCATCATACAGCCTCAGCATTACTTGCGGTTGAAGCATTCAAACTAGCTGGAAAAAAAGATGCATTTCCCGAACAGTTAAAATATGTCGAAACTTGGCAGCCAAAAAGAATTTTCTGGAATGCATGGACACCAGCTCTAAATTCTATGGGAATAAACAGCGATACTTTAATTACAATAAATTTTGGCGAGTATAATAATCTGCTCGGAAGATCATACACAGAAATTTCTGCATTGAGCAGATCAATGCACAAAAGCCAGGGTTTTGGTGCTTCAGGAAGACGTGAAAATTTATATAATTTTTTTCTTGAGCTCGATGGTGAAACAGTAAAAAATGATTTGTTTGATGGTATTGATTTGAGCTGGGACCGTGTTGATGGAAGTGAAAATGTAGCGAAGTTACTCTCTGAAGCCAATAATGAATACGATTTTGAAAATCCATCTGCAATACTCCCTCTATTAGTTAAAGCATATTCTGAACTTCAAAAGTTGAATGATAAATATTGGGTAAAAGTCAAATCTGCTGAATTATTAAATGTTATAAAATCTTGTGCTGGCATTTGGGCGGAAGCTGTGACTGAAGAAAACCTTCTCTCTCCCAGGAGTGAAGTTAAAGTATCAGCAGGATTTGTTGTTCGTTCAGATGTTCCGATTACTTTGAAATCAATTCAGATTGATTATCAATTAAAAGATTCAACATTGAATTCAATTTCTGTTAAAGGTGAAATGATTTCAGTTGAACGAATGATCTCTATTCCCGAAAATGCAGAATACAGTCAGCCTTATTGGTTAGCTGAAGGAAATCATAAAGATGTTTATGTTGTTAATGATCAGAACCTGATCGGTCAACCAAAAACTGATTATCCTCTGTATGCAAAATTCATAACAGAGATTAATGGTGATGAAATTGAATTCCGGATACCTGTATTTTACAGAGACAATGACCGGGTAGATGGAGAAATCTATAAAAGAATTGAAATTGTTCCTGAAGCAATTGTTAATTTTGATAAAGGATTATATCTGATAAAAAATAATGATGAAAAAGAAATAAAGGTTTTCGTCAGAAACTTTAAAGATCAGTTGAACGGTTCGGTTCAACTTATAACTGATGATGGATGGAAAATTTCACCACCAAAATATGATTTCAACTTTACGGATAAAAATCAGGAACAGGAATTTATTTTCACCATCAGTTCAAGCAATAATAATCATTCAGGCAAAATAAAAGCTGTTCTTGATATTGATGGTAAGGATTTATCCAAGAGTCTTGTCACACTCGATTATCCTCATATACAACCCCAAACTGTTTTATTCGAAGCAGAAGCTAAAGTTCTGAAACTTAAATTCGAAAAAGAAGTGCCGAGAAAAATCGCATATATTATGGGCTCAGGCGATAAGATTCCTGAACTTTTAACTGACCTGGGATTCTCGGTTGATGTATTCAATAAGGAATCGATAACTCCTGAACTTCTAAAAAATTATGAGGTTGTAATAACAGGAATCCGGGCTTATAATACTTACCAAAGACTTTCAACTGATCAAAAAAATCTTCTGGAATTTGTTAGAAACGGAGGAAGATTAATCGTTCAGTACAATACTCTTGGAGATTTATTTGCAGATCCATCTCCCTACAAGTTGAAAATTTCGAGAGATCGTGTGACAGAAGAAGATTCACCCGTTACAATTCTTAATCCTTCTCACAGCGTGATGAATTATCCATATAAAATTTCCTTAAAAGATTTTGATGGATGGAATCAGGAACGTGGTTTATATTTTCCAAATGAATGGGATGAAAAATTTATTCCATTACTTGGAATGAATGATTCTAACGAAGCTCTGATGAAAGGTTCACTTTTAATTACTGAATATGACAAAGGAGTTTTCATTTATACAGGCATCTCATTCTTTCGTCAATTGCCTGCTGGTGTTGAAGGTGCATACAAGCTGTTTATTAATTTAATTTCGGCGGGAATAAATGAATAAAGAAGACAAAAAAATTTTTGAAGTAGAAGATGATCTTCCACCAATATTCAATAGCTGGAATAAGTTGTACACATTTGTGCTTGGCTTTTTTGCTATACTCGTATTTCTATTTTATTTATTCACGAAAGCTTTTGAATGAGTCTCATTGACTGGATTGTAATGTGCGGTTTCACCGGTTTCGTTGTCATTTACGGAACTATTAAATCCAGACACGCGAAAGATGTTGACACTTATATCCGGGCAGGCAGAACTTCACGATGGTGGCTTGTTGCATTATCAATAATGGCAACGCAGGCAAGTGCGATTACTTTTCTTTCAACTCCCGGTCAGGCTTATGTTGATGGAATGAGGTTTGTCCAATTCTATTTTGGATTACCAATTGCGATGATAATTCTTTCAATCACTGCCGTGCCAATCTATAATAAGCTAAATGTTTTCACTGCATACGAATATTTAGAAAAACGTTTCGATTTGAAAAACAGACTTCTTGGCAGTGCATTGTTTTTAACACAAAGAGGATTAGCTGCGGGATTTACAATTTATGCACCTTCATTGATTCTTTCAGTTATTCTTGGATGGGAATTGAATATTACAATTATCATTACAGGTGGTTTAGTAATTTTATACACAACTATAGGTGGTACTGTCGCAGTAAATAAAACACATTTGATCCAGATGATTATAATTACTGTCGGAATGTTTGCTGCGTTTTATTTTCTTATGTCGTTTTTACCTGAAGAAGTTTCTTTTTTTGATGCAGCTTATCTTGCAGGAAAAATGGGAAAGTTCAATGCAGTTGATTTTAGTTTTGATTTGAGTAATCGATATACTTTCTGGTCGGGAATAATCGGTTGTACTTTTCTGATGCTATCATATTTCGGGACTGACCAATCCCAAGTTTAGCGGTATCTTGCAGGCAGTTCAGTAAAACAAAGCCGATTAGCTTTATTGACGAATGGATTAGTAAAAGTCCCTATGCAGTTTATTATTTTGTTTATTGGTGCGATGGTTTTTGTTTTTTTTCAGTTTATTACTCCCCCATTGTTTTTCAATCCGGTTGAAGTATCGAAAATCAAAGCAAGTCAATATTCAGAAGAATATTCAAGATTAGAAGATGAATACGTTAAAGTTAATGAAGAGAAACAGAAAGCAGCTACGAAAATAATTTCAATGATTGATTCGGATGATAAAACTTCACTGCAAGCACAAAATCAACTATTACTCGAAAAGCAAAAGGAAGCGGATGAAATTAAGAAAAGTGCAGTTGAAATTATTAAGAAGTCTGATCCGATGGCTGAAGCAAATGATACTAATTACATTTTCATTTCATTTATTATAAATTTTTTACCAATTGGATTTGTTGGTTTACTAATAGCAGCAATCCTTTCTGCATCTATGTCTTCCACATCTGCTGAGTTAAATGCATTGGCTTCTACAACTGTAATTGATTTTTATAAAAGACTTGTCCGCAAAGAAGCAGATGATAAACAGTATTTAAAGATTTCAAAAATTGCGACCGTGTTCTGGGGAATTTATGCAATACTTTTTGCTGTTCTTGTAAAGGAACTTGGTTCATTAGTTGAAGCAGTAAATATTCTTGGTTCATTAGTTTATGGAACTATTCTTGGTATATTTTTAACTGCATTTTACCTTAAAAAAGTTTCCGGCATACACCGACATTTCTCGCAGCAGTAATGGCAGAACTGGTCGTGATTTACTGTTACTTGTTTACGGATATTCCATTTCTATGGTATAATGTTATCGGTTGCCTTATTGTGGTATTTGGTGCATTTTTGTTGAGTATTTTGTTTCAGATTTTAAAAACTGAAAGCAAATAAAAAGAAATAGAATAAATATTTTTATGAAAAATAAATTAAAAAAAGCAGGCTGACTTATGAGCAAAAAGAAATCGAATCTTTTATTGTATGGACTTATTATTGGTGGAATAATTGGCGCCGGAGTAGCAGTTTATTTTGGAACAAAAGCAGTAATTGACAGCAATAAGAAAAAGAAAGAAAGAAAGCATAAATTCTACGAAGGCATTGATGATATCTTTGATGAAAGTGCAAAGGACATTGCTTCTTCAGATACAAAAAATTTAATCGACGATGAAAAAGAAATTACCGATGAACTTTTTTCACGTTCTAAATAACCAAATTAATTTTGGCTAAAGGACGTAAAGAAGAAATTGTTCGTGCGGCTGCCAAAAGATTCAGCCGGCACGGCTTTAACAAAACTACTTTGGAAGAAATTGCCAGAGATATCCGCATTGGCAAGCCAACAATCTATCACTACTTTACTTCTAAAGATGAATTATTCAATAGTTCTGTTGAATTCCAGTCTTCACAATTTATTGAGGATATAAAAGCAATTTTCAACAATCAGGATTTACCCGCCGAGCCAGATTACTTGAATATTTTGCCTTCAAAGAAACACTATTGCACCGCTACAAATTATTATACGATCTACTGCTTTCATTATTAAAAGATGAAACACTGGAGAAAGAAAAAATTATTTTACAGAGTTTACTTAAAAAGGAGACTGAAGTAGTTGCACTTATTTTAAGTTCAATTTATACCGGAAGAATTGAAAACATGAATATCTCATTGCCCTACTATATAGTTCATTTGAGCTGGGGATTAATGTTCAGCAGTTTAATTAAAGAATTTCACCCTGATGGAAAATCCGCAAATACAAAAGAACTGACGTTCAAAAGTCTCGAAACTATTTTATCCTGATAAATAGCCCCCACAATTAGCAAATTAATATTTTTTTTATTTGAAACTTATAATTCTATCTATAACTTTCAGATATAAAAACTCATATATCCTTAACAATAACCTATTAAATGTCGCTATTCACACATTCCTGGCTGCCACTAATTTATCTGTATTTATTTGGTGGTCTATTCTTCGCATTTGGTTTATACATCATTTATAAATCAGGAAGTCTTAATCGTCATAAAAAGTTACACAGAAAATGGAGTAGAGTATTAATTTTTGGTTACATCTACTTCCTGATAATTCACACTATTTTAATATTAGCAGCTCTATACTTGTAAAATAATTTTATGGAATCACTACACGGACTTGGAACCGCAACTGACTGGATTGTAATGGTTGCTTATTTCGTCGGGATAATGCTCTTCGGAAGTTACTTTGCAAAATACAATCGAAGCACGAATGATTTTTTCTTTGGAGGAAGGAGATTTGCCTGGTGGCTGATAACAGTTTCGATTGTTGCAACCGGTGTGGGTAGTCACAGTTTTGTAAAATATTCCGCTAAAGGATTTGAATACGGACTTTCATCAACGATGACTTATATGAACGATTGGTTCTTTATGCCATTCTTTCTTTTTGGCTGGCTCCCCAATAGTAGTTTATACAAAAATCAAATCCATCCCCGAATATTTTGAAAGAAGATTCAGCCCAACAGTAAGACAGATTGCGACCATATTCCAATTACTTTATATGATTGGATATTTAGGTATCGGTCTTTTAACTCTCGGAAAAGTATTTACACCATTATTACCTGAGTCATTTACAATTCTTGGATTAACCATTCCTGTAACACTGATGGGAGTAATAATTGTCATCGCAATTATCACAGGTGTCTATACAACATTTGGTGGACAAACGGCAGTAATCTTCACGGATTTACTTCAAGGTGGAATTTTACTTTTTGCAGGTGTACTGATTTTTATAATGGGTGTAAGTTATGTTGGTGGATTCGATTCCTTCTGGCATTTACTTCCGGTTGAGTGGCGATTACCTTTAGCTGATTTCAACAAACCTGCTGACTTTAATTTTGTTGGAATCTTCTGGCAGGATGGAGTTGCCGGGTCTGTTGGTTTTCTTTTTATGAATATGGGTTTACTGATGCGTTTCATGTCCGCAAAAAGTGTGAATGAAGGACGTAAAGCAGCAGCATTTAACGTGTTGTTTATGCTTCCGATTTCAGCGATAGTGGTCGGAAGCGCTGGCTGGATTGGAAAAGCATTAACTGAAATGAATCCTCCGCATCTTGGCACAAATGTAAATCCGGATGAAGTTTTTATTGCTGTTACACATATCATTGCCAGTGAAGGTGTTTTTGGATTTGTCCTCGCTGCATTAACAGCCACATTACTTTCCACAGTTGATTCGCTGATAAATGCTATTGCTGCGGTTTACATAAATGACGTTCATCGTCCATTAAAAAAATTATTGAAAAGAAAATTAGCATCCGAAGAAGTTGAATCGAAAAAAGAGTTAGGCGCTGCAAGAATGGCTTCAATCTTTTTTACAATAATTGGAATAATTGCGACGATTCCTTTCAACCAATACCCAACAGTATGAAGCTCACGGATATTTCCATTCAACTCTGACACCTCCACTCGTTACAGCAATTTTTCTTGGTGTATTCTGGAAAAAATTTACACCTGCAGGTGTACTCGGAACTTTTATCGGCGGTTCATCATTAATGATACTCGGTGCAAGATATCCGGATATTTTAATTACACCTATTGCTCATGGAACTCCACTGGACCCGGTTCATCCATATACATACATAAGTGCACTTTATAATACGCTTGTCTGTGTTGGTATTGGTGTACTTATAACTTATCTGCAACCAATAATAATGAGGACCTCTGACCATATCAAAAAAAGCAGAAAGCATAAATTGATTATAGATACTATGATAGTATTAATTGTAGTTTCATTGTTGCTTGTTTGGTTTAACGTTGGTCATCTTGCGTTCTTACTTACTTTAACTCTTTTGATCACAATATTTGTGTCACTCTCTGCTGCATATTACATTAAATTTGATCCGACCGTACATCTTGAAGGATTAACTATCTGGTCAATCAAAAAAGCAAAGGAGAAATTCAAAGGTGGAAAAGTCAATGATAAGGAAGGCAAAATTGTTCATGTAATGTGGAGAGAAAGAAAAGATAATGATGATGTAATCAATCTTGCGGCAGAAGATATGAAAAAAATGGCTGCTGAAGTTGGCGATATGGTGTATCTTTGCGATGCCAGAAAATATTTGGGCGGATTAAAATCTGTTCACTCCCGCATTGGAAAACCACACGACGATCCCGGTATCGTACTCATCAGTAAAGAACATAAATTAAGCGCACTCTTTAAAGAAGATAAAATTCTTTATGCAGAAAAAGAGATGTAAACACTTCAGATTTCTTTACAATTAAACTTCAGTCCGGCAAATACGACAGATATTCGAGTCAATGCCGGCGATTCTGATTTACAGAAACTTAATCAAATGTAGCTAAACAGACAGAAATCAATTAATATTGGTTTCATCAGATCTGGTACCCGGATGGCATAGTATATGTAAAATAATACTGCATAAAACAGAAAAAATCACAGGATAATTACTTCAAACTAAACAATCAATAAGTATGTTAATCCAGAATTTTTTCTTGATATGTTAATGATTAATGTACAATACTTTGATTCACAAGGATTTTGCTCAATTCAACATTAAAACTTAAATCAACTAAATCAATCACATTGTTCAAGGAGGACATATATGAAACAATTTATTATTGTTTTAACAATCTTAACATTCTTCACTGTTTTTACATCAGTTCAGGCACAGAACAACGATATGTCAACAGGATACGAAACTATTTCTGTTCCTGAAAACATTCAATCGATCCTGCATCAGATAAAAATGGCTGAAGTAAATGAAGATTGGACTTTATACTCTCAGTTGAGAGAATCATTAATTCAAACCTGGCAGCAAGTAAATCCAGAGGTTGCAAAACTTTACAGAAATGTAAACAATGGTGCCTCAGATTTAACAACTGATGGAACTCCGGTTGGGCATGAAAAGAAATGATGATGGAAGATCTTTTCATTATTTATTGGAAGAATCCCAGCCGCTATCAAAACCGTTGTGGGGTGATGATAAAATAGTGTTTAACGGACGAGCCGCCGATATAAGTATGGATATTGCAATTAATGGAGATATCTATCTGTCAGTAATTGGAAGACACGATGGTTTAGCAACTACAGACTCAGTTTATATCTATAAGTCAACTGATGGTGGCGTAAACTGGGTTGAATGGAGCGTACTATTTGCTTCAACTCAAACGTTCAAGCAAATTGAGATTATGCTTTTTGATGGACAAATTGGCGGCACTGGTCAACCTTCATACATTTTACTTTTCTATTTATTTGATAATGGCTGGCTTAGAGTAGGAAGAACAGAAACCACAACACCAAGTTGGAGCTATTATACCATATCTGGTAGTTCAGGCGGCGCACCAATCACTCAATTTGCAGTTGACCGAAATAATTCGGCTTCAGATTACCGTGCAATTTGTCTTTATGACAGCTCGACAGTTGTTAAATGTATCAGATCTGAACCAACTAGTTACGGGACCGTCTGGCAGGATGCACATTCACTTGGTTATGTAGGAAGAGATCTTGATTTTTGTTATGGCTGGAATGGAGCTGTTTACGCAAGTTATAATGGCTTCTCTAGTGGTAACCTTTATGCAAGAGAAAATACAAACTATGGAGATCCCGCATCCTGGGCGCCTCATGTGACAGTTGTAAGTGGAGCAACGGACACAACAAGGCGAGGACAAATAATAGCCTCCAGAGAAGATGATCCGAATAATATTGTTGCACTTATTTTTGAAAGAAAATCAGGTTCAGAGTATGATCTTTACTGGTCTTTAAAGCCAAGTGCCGGAACCTGGGGTACGATGGAAGCTTGGGTTGTCCCTAATGAAAATAAATGGCCTGCAGTTTATTCGAGAAAAACTACTGGCAATCAAACTTTTCAGAGTGTATTTGAACAGTCCGGGATAGCCAATGCAACTCCAAGATTAATCAAATACAAATCTTTTGATGGATCAATTTGGTCGCAGAGCATTGAAGTATCGGATGCATCAAATGATGTAACTGGTTTGCAAAAACCTGAAGTTGGAGATATTGATGGAAGCACACCTGTTTTTGCGTTTGTTGGTGGAAATTATACTAATGTGTATTTCGATAATTATAGCTGGATACCAACAGATGTTAATGAAACCCAAGGTAATTTTCCAGTTGAATACATTTTAGAACAAAATTACCCGAATCCATTTAATCCAAATACAACCATCAAATTCAGTATTCCGGAAAATTCATTTGTGTCACTAAAAGTTTATAATGTTCTTGGTAAAGAAGTATCATCTGTAATAAGTGAAGAGATGAATGCTGGTACCTATGAAGTAAATTTCAATGGAAATAATCTTTCCAGTGGTGTATATTTCTATAAACTTGAGACAGAAAATTTTGTTAAAACTAATAAGATGATTTTAATGAAATAAACCCAGTGTAATATATTCTTAATTGAAATGACCGTCTTGAAAATTATATTTTGAGACGGTCTTTTTATTTATGTTTATAAAAATTCATTCATTTAGTATTTTCAATTCACAAATAAATTATTCTCAATAACTATTCATGGATTTTTTATGTACGATATTGCAATTGCAAGAATTCTACATATTCTTGGTGTTGTTTTGTGGATTGGAGGGGTTGGGTTCGTTACAACTGTACTTCTACCAACAGTAAAAGAATTTAAATCGAAAGAAGAAAGAATAGATTTTTTCGAAAAAGCCGAACACAGATTTGCCAGACAAGCAAGGTTGACAACGCTTCTGGTTGGACTAACAGGTTTTCATATGGCTGCAAGATTGAATTTGTGGGAAAGGTTTCTGGATGTTTCTTTTTGGTGGATGCATTTGATGGTTCTGATTTGGTTAATATTTACTGTAATGCTATTTGTTCTTGAACCATTCTTTCTGCATAAAAAGATGCGAGAGAAAGCTGAGATTGATCCTGAAGGAACTTATAGACGAATCTATAAAATGCATCTTCATCTTTTTATTTTAAGCATAATAACTATTATCGGTGCTGCTGCAGGAAGTCACGGCTGGTTGTTTTTTTAATTGAAATGCTTACGAACAGTTTTTAATATAATATCAATTCCTTTTTTCAAATAATTTGTTATACTCGTCTGTCAAATGAACATTGAGTGACATAGCCAAAGGAGATAAATTATATGAGAGAAAAATATCGCAAAGGTGGAATCGGGGCAGTGATGGATGAATACGAAAGAGCAGCAGCCGAATTCAAGAATATGATTGAAAATATTTCTGATTCAAACTTTATCAAAATCGTTGACACAGAAACAAAGGACGATGATTGTCGTTCTGTACAAACTATTGTTTCTCACGTCACAAATTCCGGTTTCGGTTATGCAAATTATATCAGAGACTGGTATTCGATTCCAAAAAATTCTCCAGAGAGGAAACTTCTTACAAAAGTAGAATTCATGTCAAGGTTTGACAACATGCTTGCCTACACATCTGAAACACTTGAAGGGAAATGGGAATATTCTGATGAAGAAATTCAAAAAGTAAAAATGATTGTTCGCTGGGGTCCTCAATATGATCTCGAACAATTACTTGAGCATGCTGTAGTACATATTTTAAGACATAGAAGACAAATAGAAAAGTTTGCCGCTAACGGAAAAATATTTCTTCCAAATAAATAAAGTTTCCTGTTTTGTTGAAAGAAAAAAATATTCTTTGGGTGACATTTTTCACAATCGCAATGGTTTATCTTGAATCTGCCATTGTAGTTTACCTGCGGGGAATATATGGAATTGAAAATCTACTTAGCGATATTAATTTTACTCCGGATAAATATACCATTATCGAAATCGGGCGTGAAGCAGCAACCATAGTGATGCTCGTATTGATCGCGATGATATCTGGTAATTCAAGGCAAAAAAAGTTTGGTTATTTTTTTCTTGCCTTCGGAATTTGGGATATCTTCTATTATATATGGCTTTATGTTTTTATTCAGTGGCCAAAATCTTTAATGGATTGGGATGTACTGTTTCTGATTCCACTTCCATGGTGGGGACCTGTTATCTCACCTATTTTGATCTCAGTAATTTTGATTACTACCGGTTACCTTCTAATAAAAGAAATAAATTATAAAATAACACTTATTGATTTGACTATAATCAGTATTTCTGTAATTACTCTTCTATATACTTTTGTCGAGGACAGTATTATAATCATTTTAACAGGACAAGGTTCAATAACTGAAGTTCGACCATCATCATTTAATTGGATACTATTTTCCATCGCAATTATCACCTGGATAGCGTTAACTATCAAAGTATTCTTACCCGGACCAAGACGTACCTGAGTTAGCATATTCGAATTAAATCAGGTAAATAGCCTGTAAAATTTTCTGATAGCACTCAAAATATTTTATTAATGTTCATGTTTTAATTGAAAGTTAAACTTGTGAAAAGTATAATTGTAGAGTAAATATTTTATTCTAAAACCATATAGAGGCGATAATGGGCAAAGGAGACAAAAAATCAAAAAAAGGGAAAAGATTCAGACACTCGTTTGGAAGGACAAGACAACGGAAACATACTAAAGTAATCATCACAAAAAAGAAAACAGAAGAAAAGCCAAAATCAATAGAACAGAAAAAGACACTTCGCAGTGAACCTGAATTGGAAAAACCAGTTGTTGTTCTTGAACCAAAGGTAGATGAAATTAAATTGGTTCAACCAGAAATCTCTGAAATAAAAGAAGAAGTTCAAATTTCGGAAGTATCTGTTGCTGTAATTCCGGATATACCTGAAGAAAGTCTTGCCCCGGTTATCGAATCATCTGAACCAAGTCAATCAGCCAAAGAAGAGTTAAAGAAAGAAATTCGGACTGAAGAGAAAGTTTCACCGGAAGCACCGAAAAAAAGAGGGAGACCGAAAAAGAAAAAAGAAGAATAATCTATTTGAAGCTAATGAACTAAAAACAGATTATTATCACGGTTAGAATCAGGTATTTGCAAATCTCCGAGTTCTATTTGTCTTATCGTTTTTGATAATTTTATTTTAGCAGAAAAATCTCTTTCATTATTCTGCCAGATTTTTGCAGTATAATAATAGTCCTCTACAGAATCATCTTCATAAGTTAGTTTTAACTTAACCGGAGTGGGAATGTTTCCTATTTTCGTTACCGTTACTATAACTGCTGAGTCTTTTATTACAACTTTATCAATTGCTAAATCAGGGTATCCTCTCTCAAAAAACCACGGCTTCCAGAACCAATTTAAATTTTGTCCTGTAAAATCATTAAAAGTAAAAAAGAAGTCGTATGGAATCGGATGTTTCCCTTTCCACCGATTCATAAATTCCCGTAATGCACCAAAAAAAAGTTCGTCCCCTAAAATATTGCGTAGTATGTTATAAGAAATTGATGAACGATCGTATGCTGAATTTCTATATGAGCTGTATGGCATTGAAAAAGAAGAAATCATAGCCGGTAAATCATTTTCTGTTCCGGCATTGTATTCATAATTTCCGACAGTACTGATTAATCTTGAATTAATCCCTGTCAAATTTTCCATATAATCGAACGGCAGCATAACCGCCCAGCCTTCATCCATAAATGCATATTTCTTTTCATTCGTACCGACATAAAAAGGAAAATACTGATGCGCTAATTCGTGTGAGGTTAATGATACTGTATGTTCCCAAATATCAGTCGAACCATCATTAATCATCATAGGAAATTCCATACCTCCACCGGGTCTTCCAGTATTAAACGCAACGATGGATGGGAATGGAAATTTTACACCTGGTATTTCTTCTGAGAAGTATTTTATTATATCCTTACAAGCCTCTGCAACATCATAGAAATCTGGTGAATATTCAGGATAGATCGTTTGTATAAATACAGATTTGTTTTCAACACTATCGGCTACGAATGATAATCCATCCCACAAATATTTATTACTTAGAGCAAAAGCAAAGTCACTGACATTCTCAGCTTTATACTTCCATTTGTTTTTCTCATTTTCATTATTGAAGATAATGGAATTGTGAAGATCATCCGGAGTTATGATTCTAATAACTTCTGCAGAATTTTTCGCCGAGACATATCTACCCAGTATTTCAGATGTTAATACTTCTTCAGGATTTTGAAGTTCACCTGTTGCCCAAACTCCAAAATTTTTTGGCGCCGTGATACTAACTTCAAAGTTTGAAAAATCATTGTAGAATTCTGCCTGTCCGCTGTAGTTAAGATAATCCCAACCATTAATGTCATCATAAACGGCAATCTGCGGATACCAATATCCAATAAAAAATGTAGATGTATCATAGACTCCAATTCTCAGTGTAAAATTGATTGGCAAAGTGAAGCTCCACTCAATCGAAATATTTGCAGAAGAGTTTGATTGAACAGCTTTAGGCAAATAAATTATTGCAACTGTACTCATTACTCTGAATATACTTTTGTTTTCTAAATTGATTGAATGTCCATCAACACTTAAATTTTTAATAATCACTCCATCGTTTACAGCTTCAGGAAGGATTGAATAATCTCTTGCACTTCCTTTTTTAAAAATATTCGGATATAACCTCATTACAATCCGGTTTAGTGAATCCGGACTATCGTTATAATAAGTTATTTCTTCCCTGCCGTTTAATAGGTAATTAACCGGATCAAATTCAGCTTCTATTTTATAATCAGCAGAGTTCTGCCAATAATTAGGACCTGGTTTTCCATCTAACGAACGTGTTCCGCTATTATATGTTTTCTGAATATCTCTGGGAATGTATAAATCATCCTGACCTTGCAGGGATGAGGTAAGGAGTATTGAAAAGATTAAAACAATTTTTATTTGTGAAGGTTTCAATTATTTATGTTTTTGATTGTTCTACTACTGACAAGTTTGCATCTGCTCTCTATTCAAAGAGAGATTTTGTGTCTCCATTTTTAGATTTATTTTTATTGAATCTTTTGTAAGCAAGCGCAGTTGCTTCCCTGCCCCGTGCAGTTCTCTGAATGAATCCTTGTTGAATAAGGAACGGTTCATAAACTTCTTCAATAGTTCCAGGATCTTCATTTACGGCAACTGACAAAGTATTCAGTCCCACAGGACCACCATTATATTTTTCAATTATTGCCAGAATAATTTCTTTATCCATTTCATCAAGTCCGTAGTCATCAACTTCTAGAGCAGTGAGCGCTTTTTTAGAAACTTCGATATCAATCTTTTTCTTACTGTCAAAATCGGCAAAGTCCCGTGTTCGTCTTAATAATCTGTTAGCAATTCTTGGTGTACCACGTGAACGCTTTGCAATTTCAAATGAAGCATCCTCATCAATTTCAACATTCAGGATTTTGGATGAACGTAAAATTATTTTTTGAATGTTGTCAGCTTCATAATAATCTAACCTGAATTTAATTCCGAACCGATCTCTTAATGGTGAAGTTAACATTCCTGCTCTTGTTGTTGCACCAACGAGTGTATATTTGGGTAAACTTAACTGAATTGTACGGGCATTCGGTCCGCTGTCAATCATAATATCGAGTTTGTAATCTTCCATAGCTGAATAAAGATATTCTTCAACAACAGGACTCAGGCGATGAATCTCATCAATAAATAAAACAGATTTTTCTTCCAGATTAGTAAGTATGCCCGCTAAATCACCAGGCTTTTCCAGAACAGGACCTGATGTTACTTTTAGTTTTACTCCCATTTCATTTGCAATAATATATGCTAATGTTGTTTTTCCAAGTCCCGGAGGACCAGTTAGTAAAGAATGGTCTAATGCTTCGTCTCTTTTTTTTGCGGCTGATATAAATACATTCAGATTATCAGTAATCTTTTGCTGACCGCTGAAATCCTTGATGCTTAGAGGTCGGAGCGATTGTTCAAAGTTTTTTTCTTCTTCTTTGATATTTGGATCTGTTGATTTGGATTTACGCATTAACTGAATTCAAATTAATAAATATGTCTTATCTAAATTTATAAAAAGCAAAACAAAGTTTGATACTTTTTTCAGGTAACAAGTTCTTTGTTCCGGATTTTGAACCGGTGAATAATCAAAACCATTAAAGTCATCAAAGCTATCATTACGATTGAAGCAAAGAATGACTGCCAGCCGGTTAAACTTGATCCCAGAATTGCACCAAGTCCAAGTGACCAAACACTTCCGTAGAGTATTATAAGATGAACAACATAAATGAGTAATGTATTTCTCCCGATGAGTATTATCAGATACGGAATGTGTTCAACTTTAAGAGAAATATAGGATACCAGTGATGTAAGTGCCAAAACAAATCCGATCCTCAGGAAAATAGTATCAGGTGAAACCTGCGGGTTAAAAATATTAATTGAGGATGCATCCATTATCAACTCACTAAAATATGCGGCTAATAAAAATATAACACCAATTATCCCTAGCCAGATACTGAATCGTGAAGATTTGAACACCATTGGATTCTGCGCTAAATAACAACCCAAAACTGCTCCTGAAATTACAAACCCCGCCCAGGGAAATATTGGAAACAGAGAACCAGATCCGCTGAAAAAATATGCTGCAAAAGGAGCAGGAAGAATTTCAATCCAATTGATACTATCAATAAAAGGAGAAGCAATAAATATTATTGCTGAAACAGTGACGAAGGCAGCTAGATTATTTAGTTTTAATTTTTCAACTGTGAATAATATGAAAAGCAAAATCAGTAAGCTCAAACCAATTAGTTGAAGAACATCTACAATAAAAAAAGATTGCCATGCTTCCGGAGTTACTTGCGAAAAATCAACTATTGTCCAGGATGGATAACGAAGCATGTATCCAATAAATAAAAGAAGGAATGCACGTTTGATTCCTTTCTTAACTCTGTAATTTTCCAGAAATGGTTTTCTAACTGAGCTGAACAAATAAGTAAACACTGTTCCCGCAGTAAAGAGGAAAATGGGCGCTGTCATCCCTCTTAAAAAATGCCATAAAGCAAAAACCGGAAGTTCTTCATTCATATAATTTTTTGCAAGTAAAACGTAAACTGTGTGTCCTTGAACCATTTGGATTACAGCAATTGCCCGCAGTAAATCTATGAATATAACTCTGTGTTTTGGTTCGGATGAATGCATTTAAATTTATTTTTCAGAGTAAAATGATAAAGAAATTTAGCAATAAAAAAGCCCCGATTAAAATAAAAATAATCGGGGTGGATTTATCAAAATATTTATACTTATTCAGGAAATATCAATCGATCTTGGTTTTGCTTTTTCATTCTTCGGAAGATGAACAATGAGCTGACCATTGTCATATTTTGCGTTGATTTTATTCTTATCGATTGAATCCGATATTTTGAATTTCCTGAAATAGTTTCCCACTTCATTTTCGTTTAAGATGTACTCGCGATTTGAGACTTCATCATAATTTATCTTCCCAAAGATCATGAGTGAACCTTCAATTACTTTAACCTGAACTTCACTTCTGGATACACCGGGCATGTTCGCGACTAAAATATATTCATCGCTGATCTCATAAATATCTGATGAAGGTGAAATATTATTTTGTATGCGTAACATCTCTTCAATCGAGTAATTGTTAAACGCTTTTACTGCGATTATATCTTTGTTCTCTGACATTTTTTTCTCCATTAAATTCGTTTCTTGAAATTAAGGAGGACTATCAGTTTGAGTAATCCTCCCTGAATAATAAATTTATTTGTCTTTGTTATCGTTATCATCAACTACTTCGTATGAAGCATCCTGAACATTCTCTTTCTTATCATTTGTTTGTTCGGAACCAGTTGCAGATTGCTGCTGATTTCCTTGCTGCTGCCCAGCCTGCTGATAAAGCTGAGATGCTATTTCATTCCATACTTTATTTAACGATTCAGTTGCGGATTTCATCTGCTCAGAATTGTTAGCTGCAATTGCCTCTTCAACTTTTTTAATTTCGGTCTCAAGTTTAGATTTGGCATCAGCAGAAAGTTTGTCCTTCATTTCTTCAATCTGTTTTTTAGTCTGGAAGACAAGACTATCAGCCTGGTTTCTTACATCAACACTTTCTTTTTTCATTTTATCTTCTGCAGCATGCTCTTTTGCATCTCGTTTCATTTTATCAATTTCCTCGTTACTCAAACCACTTGAAGATGTAATTCTGATACTTTGTTCTTTATTTGTTGCCTTATCTTTTGCATTAACATGAAGAATACCATTTGCATCAATATCAAAGGTTACTTCAATCTGAGGAATACCTCTTGGTGCCGGTGGAATCCCATCCAAATGAAATCTCCCAAGTGTCCGGTTGTCATTTGCCATCGGACGTTCACCCTGAAGGATATGAATTTCGACAGATGGCTGGCTATCTGATGCTGTTGAGAAAACCTCACTTTTCTTTGTAGGGATTGTTGTATTAGAATCAATAAGCTTCGTCATAACACCACCGAGTGTTTCGATACCCAACGACAATGGTGTAACATCAAGTAATAAAACATCCTTTACATCTCCAGCAAGCACTCCGCCCTGGATAGCAGCCCCGATTGCAACAACTTCATCCGGATTAACACCTTTATGTGGTTCTCTGCCAAATAAATCCTTAACCAATTGTTGAACCATCGGTATCCTGATTGATCCACCAACAAGTATTACCTCGTGGATATCCGACGGTTTAACTCCCGCATCTTTCATAGCCTGCTGACATGGAATTTTAGTTCTGTCAACAAGGTCATGAATTAGCTGTTCGAATTTTGCTCTGCTCAAATTAATATTTAAGTGTTTCGGTCCTTCCTGTGTTGCCGTTATAAACGGAAGATTAACATCGGTTGAGGTAGAAGATGATAATTCTATTTTAGCTTTTTCTGCTGCTTCCTTTAATCGCTGCAATGCCATTGGATCTTTTTTAAGATCTATCCCTTCTGATTTCTTGAATTCATCTGCTAAGTAATCAATCAATCTTTGGTCAAAGTCATCGCCACCAAGATGAGTATCACCGTTAGTAGATTTAACTTCAAACACACCATCACCAAGCTGCAAGATTGATATATCAAAAGTTCCACCACCTAAATCATATATTGCGACCATATGATCTCTGTTTGTTTTATCCAGACCATAGGCTAATGCAGCTGCCGTTGGTTCATTAATAATTCTTTTTACATGCAAACCTGCAATTTCACCTGCATCTTTTGTTGCCTGTCTTTGAGAATCATTAAAATATGCGGGAACAGTTATGACTGCTTCTGTTACTGGTTGACCAAGATAATCTT
Organism: Ignavibacteriota bacterium; assembly: GCA_013285405.1. Lineage (NCBI taxonomy): Bacteria > Pseudomonadati > Ignavibacteriota > Ignavibacteriota bacterium. The sequence continues at coordinate 37,519 of CP053446.1, forward strand.
CGGCAGTTTTTTTCATTTTTTGCAAAATCATTGCGCTAATTTCAGGCGGAGAATAAACACGGTCCTGAATTTTTACGCGTGCAGAATTATTGTCACCTGGTATCACTTCATAAGGTACTTCAGATTTCTCGGTACCAACTTCATTGATAAATCTTCCCATAAATCGCTTTATAGAAAAAATAGTGTTTTTCGGATTTGTTATCGCTTGACGTTTAGCTGGCTGACCAACTAAACGCTCACCGGACTTTGTAAATGCAACCACCGACGGTGTGGTTCTTCCGCCTTCGGAATTTGGTATCACAACAGGATCATTACCTTCCATAACCGACACACACGAATTCGTCGTTCCTAAATCAATTCCAATTATTTTTCCCATTTTATTTCTCCTTTATTTTATATTGTATTAAAAACTGATATTAAAAATTCTTTTCAGTAAGTCGTATTATTGCCAAGATAAATGCCAAATGGATCATTTTCCATAACACCTTAATTATTAAGCACTTAACATTTTTTAATCTTTGTATTTCAATCATCGAGGAGTCATACACCTTGACACAATGGCAACAGTTTGTAATTAAGAAAGTTATTAATCTGACAATCTTGCAACGCAGGTAACTGTAAGTTCTGGAATAAGGATCGAACCTATTACAAAATTATTTGACTCAGGTAGTTCAATGTAATGACTGTTCACAAAAAAATCCTGATCAATTAAGTAACTTTACAAAAGAAAATGGAGTAAATATGTTCACCCTGGAAAACTTTGATATAAAGTTAGAGACTGAAATAATCGGACGAAATTTTATCTATTGTGAAGAAATCGGATCAACGAATACTGAACTGCTCAGTGGAAAACAAAATTATAAAATGAATGGAACGGTATTGTTAGCTGAGAAGCAATTATCAGGGAAAGGAAGGAAAGACCGGACCTGGCAAAGTGCAAAAGGATTAAATCTTACATTCTCGATTCTGTTGACCAAAGAATTGATATCAGCAATAAACATCAATCATTTAAATTTTGCTGCTTCATTAGCCGTAGTAAATGCGATTGAAAATTTATTTCAGATTAAAACAGAATTGAAATGGCCAAATGATGTACTAATAAACAAGAAAAAAGTAGCCGGAATTTTAACTGAGACATCTGTTAAAGGAAGCAAGATTGAAAGACTTGTAATTGGAATTGGTCTAAATTTAAACCAGGTCGCATTTCAAGGTGAATTTAATTTACCACCAACTTCATTGAAGCTGGAAACGGGAGATACAGTTGATCGCGAAAATATACTTGCTGAAATCCTGAATATTTTTGAAGAACACTTAGATGAACTCTCAATGAATCCGGATAATATTTTGAACGATTGGAGGTCTAAATGCAAAATGATTGGAGATAAGATCTCGGTCACTGATAATGAAATAATGAAGACTGGAATTTTTTATGATATTGATGAAAATGGTTACTTGCTGCTCAAGCATAATGATATAATTGAAAAAATTCATTTCGGTGATGTGAGTTTCATCTGATGCTGCTGGCTATTGATATTGGCAACACTAACATCAAATCAGCTTTGTTTGATGGAGATAATATTGCCGGTTACAAAATCCATTCTGATCGGGCTGATTTTCTGAATTATATTAACAAATTATCTTTTGATGAAGTAGCAGTCAGTTCAGTAAACAAAGCTTTTGAAGAAGATATTGTTGGAACCATTTCTAAAAATAGCGTTCCTGTTTTCAAGGCAGGTATTCAAAATAAATTCAGCTTTATTATTGATTACGAAACTCCTGAAACACTTGGAATAGATAGACTTTGTTCAGCATCAGGCGCTTTTAGTATTGCATTAAAAAACCAATTGCTCTCCAGTAACCAATATCTTGTGACTATAGATTTTGGAACTGCCACAACTATAAATATAGTTTCGCCAGATAAAAAATTCTTAGGTGGGTTGATTTCACCCGGAATCAAGACGATGCTAAAAGTTTTAAATGAAAAGACAGCTCAATTACCTCTTGTAAATCAGGACTCATACAAAGGGATAATAGGAAAATCGACCAACTCATCAATATTGAGTGGTGTAATAACAGCAACAATCGGGATGATTAAGGAAACAATCAACTATCTTGAAAAGAATTCAGGAGTTCAGCCAATAATTTTTGCTACAGGTGGAAATGCCAGATATATACTTCCCTATCTGGATCCAAAAATTATTTTTGATGAGGCATTAGTTCTGAAAGGTTTGCAAAAGGTTTATGAACTGAATACACCTATCGATGTATCTTAGACTTTGATTTTTACATTATCAATAAGTCTCGTTTTCCCTATCCTACATGCGATCAAAATATAAACTTCATTTCCGGATAGTAATTCATTTATTATTTCAAATGTATTCGCTTCAACAATCTTAATGTAGTCAAGTTTTGCTGTGGTTACAGAAGAAATCAATTCATGCATTTCAGATAAAATTCTATTAACTTTTTTTTCACCTTCAGCAATCATTTGTTTTGCAAGAATAAGAGATTTATTCAGAACAAGTGCATCTTTCCTTTCGTCAGTAGAAAGATAAATATTCCTCGAACTCATCGCTAGACCATCACTTTCCCTGATTATCGGACAGCCAATAATTTGAATATCGAGTTTTAAATCTTCTGCCATCTGTTTAATCACTGCAAGCTGCTGTGCATCTTTCTGTCCGAAAAATGCATAATCGGGCTGAACACAATTAAATAATATTAACACAACAGTTCCAACACCACGAAAATGAGTTGGACGGAATTCACCCTCAAGTTTTTTTGTGATGTGTTCAACATTAACGTATGTCTGGAAGTTTTGCGGATAGATTTCTTCAGTAAGAGGTAAGAATAAAAAATCGACTTTTTCATTCTTTAAAAGATTTTTATCTCTATTAATATCACGAGGATAATTGTTAAAATCTTCAGATGGACCGAATTGTGTTGGATTGACAAAGACAGAGACGAAAGTTACATCACATTTCTTTTTTGATTCCCGGATTAAAGACAAATGACCTTCGTGAAGGAAACCCATTGTTGGTACAAAACCGATTTTCTTACCGGCTGCTTTTAATTTTTTTGAGATGGATAAAATTTCTTGTGGGGATGAAACAGTTTTAATTTCTGCCTCAGGTCATTAGTTCGAGGAGATCACTAATCGTTTGCTTTAAATTTTTTCTGTGGGATATAACATCAATAAATCCCTTCTCCAATAAAAATTCTGATTTTTGAAATCCTTCAGGTAAATCTTTTCCAATAGTTTGTTTAATTACTCTCGGACCAGCGAAACCGATTAATGCATTGGGTTCTGCAATATTTATGTCACCAAGCATCGCATAGCTTGCGGTAGTTCCACCAGTTGTTGGATCTGTTATCAGAGAAATGTAAGGGAGATTGAGTTCAGCTAATCGTGTTAATCTTGCACTTGTTTTAGCTAACTGCATCAATGAGTAAGCTGCTTCCATCATTCTTGCACCACCGCTCTCGGAAATAATTATCAGTGGAATTTTTTCTTTGCATGCTTTATCAATTATTCTGGAAATCTTTTCACCAACAACCGAACCCATGCTTCCGCCAATAAACTGAAAATCCATACATGCAAAAGCCACTTCTCTTTTTTCAATTTTACCGGTACCAACACGAACTGCTTCGTAAAGACCGAGAGCTTTTACAGTATTATTCAATCTGTCCTTGTATTTTTTAGTATCAACAAAACTCAAAGGATCAGGCGATCGCATCTTTTTATGCATTTCCTTGAAACTTCCGTCATCAAGAAGAATATTTATATACTCTTCACTGCCAATTCTGAAATGATGGTCACACTTGAGGCAGGTCCATAGATTTACCTCGAGTTGTTTCTTATGAATTATTTCACCGCATCCCGGGCATTTTTCCCAAAGACCGTCTGGTAAATCTTTTTTTTGTGAATCAGGTGATATGTTATCTTTTGATCTGCTGAACCAGGGCATTAGCTTCCTTTTTTAACAACATCTGCATAAATAGTAAGTATTTTCGTTGATTCTTTCGGATCGTTGGATTTTATAGTAACAGTACGACTCATTTTTCCCGATCTGTTTTTAGTATCCAATTCAACTTTGATTGTTCCTTCCTGACCAGGTTCTAAATTATCCGCACTTAATAACGCTGCTGTACATCCGCAGGAAGTTTTTATATCACTTATTATGAGATTCGATGATCCTTTATTTACAAATTTGAATGTATAATCTACTTTATCGCCTTCGTTAACTTTACCAAAATCGTGTTGGGTTTCTGTAACATAAATAACCGGATCGCCTGTACTTGTTTCAGAGGGAAGGACTACATTACTGCGAATAGTAATCGTCATTTCAGGATTTTGTGGATCGTTGGAAGAAATCTTGACTGTTTTTGTTTGGACTCCTTTTCGACCAGCAGAGTTAAACTTAACAGTAAGATTTGTTGATTCACCAGGTCCAAGCTCATTTTTTTCGGGAGCTGCAGCAGTACATCCACAAGAAGCCTGGACATTAGAAATCTTTAACAAATCACCACCGCTATTGGATAAAACAAAAGTGTGAGTAACGATATCACCTTGTTTAATATCACCAAAATCATATTCTTTTTGCTGAAGAACCAGCTTTGGTTGTATGAGTTGGGCGAATATTATTGATGAAAATAAAACGAATGAAATCAGAATGTTCTTTATCATTTACTTTTCTCCTTTATAATAAAATCTTTCAAATAATTTGGTTCTAAAAAATCGTAATCAAATGTCCTTTTATCCTGACCAAATTCAACAGCCCATTTTGCGATGAAAAGTGGATCAGGGACAAGAGGAAATTTATTACTTTGGTTTACTAAATGTCCGGAATTTCCAAAAACTCTGTGACCCTCAGCTTTTTCAATGAAAAGCTCATTTGTCAAAATTGTTAACGCCTGTCCAAATATATAATTGTTGTCTTTAATTTGAAACCTTGTAAAAAAGACCTCATCATTGTTGACTTTACTTGAAATGATGAAATCAGCATTATTTTCCAAAATGAATGAGAGTTGATAGGCGAATGCTTCAAATGTTGGGACAGAAATAATTGAAAGGTTAGCTCCATGAGCTATTCCTTTAGCAGCAGAAAATCCTATGCGTAAACCGGTAAATGATCCCGGACCTTCAGATACGGCAATTGAATCCAGGTCTCTTGATTGAATTCCTGCGATCCTGAATAAGTTTTTTGTTATCTCAAATATTTTTTCCGAATGGGAGTGCTTCAAATTTATTGAAGATGAAAAATATTTTTCATCAGAATAGAATAAACACACTCCACAAACACTTCCTGAAGTTTCAATTGCGAGCATTGGTTTTAACTCAGCTAATTTTTTCAAAGCTGAATTCTCTTTCCGAACCGGTTAAGGTCAAAATATTAATCTCAATTCTTTTTGAGGGTAAGATTGAATTGAAACGATTACCCCATTCAATAAAGATAATAGATTCCTCATCATTCAGATAATCCTGCCAGCCAATATCAAGAAGTTCTACATAATTTTTTAACCGGTAAAAATCAAAATGATAAATTTGACTACTGTTATGGTACTCGTTAACAATAGCGAACGATGGACTATTCACATTTGTAATTCCAATTGAAGCCAATGCAGCTTTTATGAAAAAAGTTTTTCCTGCACCCAGATCACCATTCAACACAATTCTTTCACCTTGAGTACATAACTTTATAAAATCTGCGGCAAGTATGGCAGATTCTTCTTCGCTGCGGGTATTTATCCTGAACGGAAAGTGATCCAAATTATTTAGGCTCCATAGTTATCACAGGTAAAATCATTTCTTCAAGCGAAATACCACCGTGCTGGAATGTATCTTTGTAGTAGCTAAGATATTTATGATAATCAGTTGGATAAACAAAATAGAAATCTTCTTTAGCTATGATATAATTAATTGTAACGCCGCGTTTCGGCAATTTATAGTCCTGTGCATTTTTAATATAAATAGCATGTTTATCATCAACCTTCAGATTTCGTCCATATTTAAATCTCAGATTGGTTGATGCTTCTCTATCTCCAAGTACTTTTGCACCACGAAGCGATCTGATACTTCCGTGATCGGTTGTAATCACAACTTTCACGTTGTCCATTCTCGCAATAGCTTTAAAAGTACCGAACAAAGATGAATGAGTAAACCAACTGTTTGTTAGTGAGCGATATGCGGGTTCATCGGGTGCAATTTCTTTTAATATATCGGAATCAGATCTTCCGTGAGCAATCATATCGAGAAAGTTGACAACAACAGCAGTGAATTGGTTGTTCTTATATGAAAGAATATTCTGTTCAAAATTCCGTCCTACTTCTGGATCAATAATTTTAATGTACTTCAGATCATTTTTAAGATTGATTCGCTTCCTGTTTAACAACAATTGCAGCAATTCTTTTTCGTACTTGTTCATACTGTTTTCATCATCATCATTTCCTGACCATAAATCAGGATAGTATTTTTCTATTTCTGAAGGAAATAACCCACTGAATAAAGAATTCCTGGCATAGGGTGTAGAGGTCGGGAGAATTGCATAGTAATAATCTTTTTCAATTTTGAATAAATCGTGCAGATGCTTTTCGATTATCAACCATTGGTCCATTCTTAAACAATCAAGTACAAAATAAAATACAGATGGTCCGCCGGGCTTTATATGGTTGAGAACGTATTTCTCAGTAATTTCAGGTGTGAGTGTTGGTGTATCAATATTTCCAATCGAATTAATCCAGTTTTTGTAATTCTTTTCGACAAATTTTGAAAACTCTTTATTTGCTTCACGCTTTTGATCATTTAATGTCTGCTGCAATCCAATTTCCGGATGAACATCAAGTTCAACTTCCCAGTTAACGAGTTTAAGATAAATCTCAATCCATTCTGCAAAATCAGGATTACTTACTAATGATTGAGAAATCTGGTTGAAGTCTTGTAAATAATCTTTGGCTGCATACTGCCCGGAGATTTTTTTACCTTCAAGAATTTTTTTACATACAAGCAATACCTGACTGGGATTAACAGGTTTTGTAAGATAATCTGATATTCTTCCACCGATAGCATCGTTCATCAGACTTTCTTCTTCACTTTTTGTTATCATCACAACCGGAATATTCTGATTTATATCTTTAATCTGAGCGAGAGTTTCAAGTCCGCCCATTCCAGCCATCATCTCATCAAGAAAAATCAAATCATAATTTTTTTCTTTAACTGATTCAATCGCATCAGCACCATTCATCGCTGTATCAACTTCATATCCTTTTTCAGATAGGAAAATTATGTGAGATCTGAGTAAATCTATTTCATCATCTACCCAAAGCAATTTTTTTTTAGTCATTACAATCTCTTTCTACTATTCGTTTAGTTATCTATTCAATAATATTATAAAAAAGCCGAATTAAATAATATCAGTGGTTTATTGTATCACAATATTTACATCCAGTCCGGCTTCATTTGTGGTTGTGGGAGGTATTCTTGCTGCACCTTCGGGCTCAACCGTAGATCTTTTGTAGTAAATCGATAATGAAACTTTCGAACTGATTGTGTATTTAATCCTTGGTTCAATTGTGGTTCTCGTTGTTCCATCCTGCGGGATACCATCTTCAGTAAAATTATTCATTTCATATCTGACAACCGAATTTTTCGTACTTGTATAGGAAATTAAAAATTCAACATCATTTTTCAATGAAACTCCAAACAATGGGATTTCAAATCCGGATTTTGAAAAGCTTGCAGTAAACCCAATATCTCTCGATAGTGTTTCATTGATATTTGTAGTGCTTGCGCTGAGATCATAGGTTGTTCTCGAAGAAAATTTAACAGTGCCATTTAGGTTTCCGCCCCAAACCTGACCGAAAGTAATGTTTAAGCCAACGAAAGGTGTGAATCCATATTCAACACGCTGAGTTTGAATTTCCTGATTACCTTCGGCTGAAAGTTTCCAGCCTTCAGTGTAAGTGGAACTATAAGAATGTTCAAGAGAGATACGTTCAGCCAGAGATTTGAAGAATAGAATTTTTTCAAGACCATCCCAGGTTATTCTCCAGTTAGCCCTCGGGATGTATTCGTTAACATCACTAAACATCGGTAAATTGGAAAGTATCGGTAAAGTTTCAAACCCTTCAACAAATGCATCGGAAAGACTTTTGCGCGGATCAGCAGAATTTGGATTATACAATGCAAAAACTTTTTTAATTCCTGATTCAACTAAAGGTAAGCTTGGCGGCAGTGAAAGAAATGATCTTGTTAAACTTCCGGTTGCAGTTGTATTGGTAATTGTTATGTTGCCAAGCCCATCAGCATTAAGTGATACATTTTTATTTTCAGACCAGTTGACGTTCCAGTTTATATCAATCTTTGCTCCTTCCCACAACGGTCTTGCAGTTTTAAAGTCAATACTGTTCTTTTCAGTGAATATATCACTAAGATTAGTGTTAGCATTTGGTACAAATGAACGCGGTCCGACATCGCTGCTCAATCCAAGCTGGAAAGCACGTGAAGGTCCATTATCATCGCTTTGTGTAATTCCCCAAAAATTGTAAAAGCCGGTACCGGTACCTTTAATTCCTGATTTGGATACGCTGTAATCGTGACCGTAATTAAATGTAAAGTTTTCCCAATCGAAGAAGACGTATTTAATAGCTGAAACTAAAAATTGAAATGCTCTGCCGATTGAAGATGGTTTATCAGAGATAACAACTTTTGAAGTATCATCTGTCACGACAGGATTAGTACCAGTTTTAGTTTCGGTTTTTTCTTTTGAATCCTCACTGCCGAATAATGGTTCAGTAAGAGATTTCCAGCGCAGAACCATTCCTGCTGTAAATTTTTGAGTATTACCTGCACTTCGTCCGATATCTTCCTGACGTAGATCATAATCCCATCTGTATCCAACGGAATATCCTGCATTTAATGTGAAGAACCTATTTATATCCCAAAGTGAAGGAAGTTTTGGAGATGTTCTTAAATCAAAAGATTGCTGATAACGATAATCCTGTCCGAATCCAGCTCCATTTATAATATCATTCCAAATATCACCTTCAGTTCTCTCTGCACCCGTTGAGTCAAGAAGTAAATTGGCAAGTGTAGAATTCATGTTAACGTTGTAGTTTAGATTTAAATTTAACAGTCCACCTTCAGTCAGTTTCCAGTTAAAATTGAAACCTCTTCCGGTAGTAAAATCCTGCGATACAATCGCATCGGTTGGAACTCCGGGTCTTGGTCTGGTTTGATTACTGTTCCTGTTACGGTTAGCCGTAAAGTTTGCACTGAAATTCTGAGGCGCAAAATAAATTTTCAAATCTTTATAATCTTTAAATAGTGAGAACACAATTCCAACAACCGGCAGATCAGATAATTTGATATAAAGATCAGGGCTGAAATTAAAAGCATAATTAGTAGATGCATTCCATAACCAGCTTGTTGATTCAAGTACGGTTGGACTTCGGTTAAACCTGTTACTATAATTGAAGCCAAAACTTAATGAGTTCCATGTGTCTCTTATGTACCATAAGTCTGTTGGGATTTTTAATTTGATGTTTGAAGATGAAATAGAATTCGTGACAGAGAGCGTTTGAGTTTCAATGTAAAGCTGTTCCGGTGTTTTTTTATTACCGAGAGAATCAGGTTCAACATTTACCAATTGATCGGCAGCTTCATCTACTTTTACATCAGTGCCCGGAATGTATAATGGTTTTCCAAGAGATTCTGTGTGTGAGTAATTAACTTTAAGATTACTTTCTCTCATATTAAAAGGAAAAATTTTCAGAACGTCGAGATCAGTAGATACAGACCAGTTTTGATTTTCCACTCTCGAACCGAACCTCTCGGACAATCTATGAAAATATGGGTCGTTATGACTTGCATTAAAATTAACCGTCATCAAATCTGCCAGCTTCAGTGAAGTACTAAAAGTAAACGCTGATCCCGGAGTGTCGTCTGCACCAACAACTCTTATTTCATTTATCCATACCTCACCGGATAATGGTCCTGGATTAAATGTCGGATCATTCAGATTTAAAACACCGACAGATAAAAATTTAATTGCTGTTAAAGTTGGATTACCTTTCAGAATGTAATAATGTCCTGGTGACCCCGGAACGGGAACACTAATTCTACCTGTAGAATCTACAACTGCGGCAGCAACTTTAATTGCAGTAAGGTCCGCGAAATTTATTGAAACGCTTGTCCAGCCAGAATCTACCGGTTGACGATATTCGTAGTAATTTGCCGTATCGGTACCGAATCTGAAAAATGCTTCTGCTGAATATTTGCCCGTGAGAGGATCATTGTATGAAAGACCGCCAACTTTTTTATCGAGGTCACCATGAATATATAATTTCATTTCTTTGTAACTAAAAACGTCCAGAGGTCTGAAAAGATATTTAACTGCCTCACGTGATTCACCCTCGGGTAAATCAGTATAAACTAAACTGAGCGCTTGTTCATTATTATAAATTTCTTCATCAGGTCTGGTTCTGTCTCTTTCTCTGAATACTCCCGGAGGACTTGTGTATCTCTGGTTTTCCTCATAGCTAACCGTTGAAACAGCCAATACGGAATCATTGACAACTAATTTCTGCCATTGATTTCCCACAAGGTTAAACTCTGTTATCCTCACCCACACTAAAGAGTCAACGCCTTGAACAAACATTCTTATAGTTTCAACATTTGAAAAACTTGGGCTGCCTTGAACAGATGAAGTATCCTTCAAAGGTATTCTGTATAAAAACCAGTTAGAAGAAGTCCAACCTCCTCCGGCAATAAATGGATTTGAAGCAGTATCGATTGTCAAGGGTACAGTATAGCGATAATAATTATTTGCCAGATCGACAGAACCATTACGGTTCAAATCTTCTGTATCGGGTAATAATCCAACGTCTGTAAGTACAGCATTTCCTTCCGTGCCATTGATATTGAAATAATCAAAGATAGATAATATTTCTCCGGAAAATGTAAAATCATCGCCGCTCGGATCTGATTTTGTGCTCGAATGTGTAACTCTTTCCTGTGCATCAAATTCTCCATCTAAACCTGTATCTTCTCCCTCATCAATAGCATCATTAAAATTTTTATCTTCAGAATCAAGTCTGTTATTCGGAATTACATCTTCACTAATCACACCAAGGTCAATATTCAAAGAAGCACCAGCGGGTGCATTTTTAATCTGCATCCAGAATTCAAGAAACTCAATATTTTGTTCAACCAGATTGTTTGCAGTTGACGAAAGCAGCCGCTGCATTCCGCCCCAGTTATTTTGTTTCTGAACAAGATCAGGATTCCAGTTATAAGTTCCGGGTGTATCCGGAAGAAAAACATAATCAAGTACGGTTATCTGCTGATCAGAACGCGCAACTTGCTTTCTGCCGCCATAAATACTATCTACCACAACATCTGAAGGAGTAACAGTAAACCAAATGCTTTTTGCTTTAAAATCCATTCTTTCTAACCGGGATAATCCTCCAATAATGTTCAGTCCTTCGGGAACACTCAAGTCCTTCCATCCTGTATAATTAACACCGATTGGTACAACTCTTTTCGCACCTTCAAAATCATCAACATAAGCAATGCTCTTACCGGCATCAGCAGGTATTGTACTTTTCTTAGTATTTGGATCAGGAGACATATGAGCGAATTCACCATTAAAGGTAAAAGTTGACATATCTTTTGTTGAAATCAAAAAATCAAGTGCATTAGTTATAAATGGAAGGTCAGCGCTTGTTTTGAAATCGAGCCCATAGATAGTATTACTGAGTGGTTCTTCACCTATTCTTACTTTGTCGCTCAATGTTTCCTGGTTCAGATTCATCACAGTAAAACCAAGTTGAGTTTTATCAGAAAAATCGTAAATACCTCTTGCACCGAGAAGAGTTTTTGATGCGAGCTGAAACAGATCATTCTGTTCATACGTTATTTTCAGATCTGCACCGGGAACAAGTGCAGCTTCATTTCGAATTGTTAACTGACCAATATTATAATCAACTGTATAGTCAGTTCCTTCTTTCAATTCTCTTCCATTCAGCCGGACTTTTACAGAATTTTCTACAATGTTAAATCCAAGCTGATAGGTTGCTGAACTTGTGCCGGTATTTTTACCGTTGAATATCCATTTATCCGGTCCTTTATCCTGCCGTGCATAAGTTTTTGTTGTGTCATAAATTGATTGATAAACTTTATCTTCAAGACCAGCCGGAATATCTTTGCCAAACGGTTCAAGAGTTGGGAAAATAACTTCTCCGGTTTCAGGGAAAATCGTTAAACCAGGGCGCCAGTCAAATATGTTATCGGGAACAGGGCTTCCACCTGATCCCTGCTGATCAAATCCGAATGCCTGAATTAATCTTACATTATTTCCATTAGTAGTTTGAAGTTCCTCTGAAGGTTCCTGACCAACAATCTCATATTTAATTTTAAACTCGAATCCTTCCTGCTTAATGTTTCTTGCACCGGTTGGATAAATATTTTTTAATCTCAGACTCCAGGCTTCCCGATAAGATGGCTGAAGGTTTCTTGGCTTTACAAGTTTAAGAACAATCAGAGTATCAGTTTGTGTAATCGTATTTAAAAATTGTCCGTACGTATTAACATTGTTTGGACCTTGTTTAAAAGCAACTGCGATAATATCCTGTTCGTTCAAAGCAGTCTTAAAAGATAAATACCCCGTTTCCGGATGTAATATATAATCAGTTCCTTCCTCAAGTTTTAAAAACCTTCCGGTTTCCTGCTGCCCGGCAATCGGATTTTCAAGCGGCTGTTTGTATGAAGGCGGATATGTTCCTCCAACATCATTTAATGTTGGTAAATCAATAAAACAGTTTGCATATCTTATTTTTGATTGATCCGCTACAACCTGATTGATAGATTTCCAGACTTCAATTTCATTGACGTTATATTCAGGATTGTATTGAGAAGGAATGTTGGCATAATAATTTTCGAATATTTTTAGATTCCGGTCAGAATAAACTTTATCAATAAAATAGTGATTCTCAGAATAATCATACGCTCTGACGGAATATTCCTGTGAGGTTGAACCGCCGGAAACTGCAACTTCTTTTGTTTCACCTTTCTTCTGGCTTGCGAGAGTTGTTAGTTTGAAAGGACCCATTTGAAATAAAGCTTTCACACCGAAGAGTGCTTCGGCACCACCAATCAAAGAAGGAGTTTGCATTGAAACGTTTCCGGCTTCAATACTCTGGATAATTTCATCCTCGTATCCAGTGTATTTTATTTTTAGCTGATTCTCATACTCAAATGTTCTTTCAGTATTCCAGTCAGCATTAATATTCAGTTTATCACCAATCGTTCCGCTAACATTTATTTGCACCTGCTGCTTAAAATCAGGTTCATTTCTTGTATTACCAAGCCGGTTTGCAGTTACACCTTCAGTAGTTTCGTTTCTCCACGCACCATGAATTTGAACGGAGCCGCCAATTTTTAAACTGATTTTTGGTTCTCCAAAAATGCTGAGTACTCCTACACTTGGTAATGGAATTTCAAAATCAGTAAAACTTGTAATCAATTCACCAAGCCCGACGGTCCCACTTTTTAATTCATAGGCATAAGCAAGTTTTTCCCAGTCCTCTCTTTCCTTTAAACCAAGTTTCAAATTAATATAATCTTCAAGAGGCATTCTGAGTACAAGCTTAGGCTCGTGCGTTCCTATCTTCTCACGAACTTCAACATATTGTCCTGTTGAATCAATCTTTACAGATCGCTGTTTTAAATTTGTGGTAGGCTGTGCAAAAAATTTTGACTGCTTCTTCTCTCCTGCTTCAATATAGGGTTTTTCTTCGCGCTGAAATCTGAATTGTTCAAGTCTGGCAGTAGAGTCTAAAGTTCTCCAATCAATTTTTACCGTATCAACTTTTAGTGAATCTTCTTTTGCAAGCAGGGAATCAGGTAAAACTTCTGTGGAATCTTTTAGCATTTCTTTCGGATCGAGTTCTATTTTTTCTTCACCGGTTTTTTGTTCTCCGGAATCTGAATCTGGTATTTCAAAATCGAATTCCATTCCATCCGGATTCTCAGGAGGAAGTAAATAATCCATCAGGTTTAATGATGAAGTCTGATTATCAGGCTGTAGTGAATTGAAGGTTGGTTCTGTTAAGTGTTCCTGCTGAAGAGTTTGATTGTATTCAGCCTGCACGGATTTAAAAATAGCATTGAACCACAATGGATGATTCAGATTGGGCTTTTGCGGCGATTGGAATCCAAGATTGATTCCTGCGAAGAAAATCGCAAGTGCAAACAGACAAATGCGAAGAATCTCTTTAGCCAGATTTAGGATCCTGTGTTTAATGAACTTTCCCTTAAGGATATATCCGAATTTAATTAGTAACCAATTGTAGAAATTATTCTATAAGATATCCTTTTGTTACTTCGCAGTGGTTCTTTTAAAAACAAGTTTTTTCTAACGCAAAATTTACGTGAAACAAACTAATTTGCAATGAAAATATATATCCTATATATGTTTAATATTGGTCAGAATTTGAGTATCAAACTTGTGTATGCAGTCTTTAACGATTTAAGTCAATCCGGGTTGGTGAACGTGCGTATGAGCTTTTCATGCTTTGGAAATTTTTCGGTTAAAAGTTTTCTGCTTCCAATCTGAAAATCATCAAATTCAAATCCCGGTGAAACAGTGCATCCAAAAAGTGCAAATGATTTTTTGTCTTCAAGCTCAGCCGCAAACCAGTTTTGTTTTTCTAATGCAACTTGAAGCTCACAATCTTTGTTCTTTCCCAATCTTTTAATATCGAGCTCTCCCTTCTGATTAATTATATAAATGATTACAGTACATCCATCATAAAAATGCCAGAGCTCATCGGATTGAAGAAGATGAAATGCGGAGAATTGTTTTCCATCAAGCAGAAAATAAATTGAAGTCGAAAAGTTTCTTGATGATTTATATCTTGCCGGCAGATGCTCAGGTAAAATTATTTCACCGGAACGATATACTTCTTTATAATAACCGCCTTCAGGATGTTTTTTTAGATGAAGCTGCTCTATATACTGTTTTGCTTTTAAGTGCATCGGAATTATTTCAGCAGCACCATCTTCCTGGTTTCAATAAATGATCCTGCTTTTCCGTCTTTGCTTTGCAAAGACGAGACAAGCAACTGATAAAAATAAACTCCGCTTGATAATTGGATAGCATTTCCGCCGAAGACGGATCCGCCTTTGGCGGAAAATTCAACTTCATAATTACCTGCGGGTTTTTCTTCGTTGACTAAAACTGCAACTTCTTTTCCTAAAATGTCAAAAACTTTTAGTGTTACAAAACCGGTTACAGGTAACTGATAACTGATTACTGTACTTGGGTTGAATGGGTTTGGATAATTCTGAAAGAGGATAAAATCTTGCAGTGATAGGATTTGATCTTCACGGATTCTACTCGGTAACTCAGTAAAATTACTTTCATAAAAGCGTGATGCAGCCGAAGAGTATTGTTTTAGTTTTGTTACCGATTCTAATGCTGAACTTCCACGACCAACAATATATGTTACCCAGATATCAATATCTTCATTGACGTTAAGAGTAAAAGGACCGGTACTTGTCAGAATTCTCTGATCATCTGGTGAAGTATTTATCCAGCCATTATTAGTTACCGGATCACCTGAGAATAAAAATTTGGGATTGACCTGATTACAAGGGATACCAAAAACCTGACCGTACTGATAGGAACAGGGATCAATTATTTCGCCAAATCTGTTTTTTCCTAACAAAAAGTTTCTTGCTTCAAGATGGTCGTTAGGATCTCCCATTAACGCAACGCCATTTAAAAAATGTACAAAAGCTGAAATATTATTATTCTTTGCACCGGGATAATACTTCGTTCCAAGAATATCGCCTCTGTTTACTATTGCTGTATCTAGCGGCGTATCAATACCATCATCATAAACACCGTTTCCGTTTATGTCAATAAAAGTTTCACCTGGGATGTAAACAACGGGACCAGCAAGTAATTTAGTACCAAATGCAGGCGGGTTGTTACCATAAGCTGCATCTTCACCATCATTATAGGAGTATCCGAGATTTGTATTTAAATCGCTTGCAGAAAGATCATCTATAGGAGCAGACGATTCAAATCCAATATCAGGGTCATCCCAAATACCAAAGATTACTGAATCAAATTGCGTAGAAACAGTTCCTGAATTTTTTATCCTGTAACGAATGAAAATCATATTATCAACAGCGTTCGTTTCATCACCGATTGCAAACAATGTTTGGTGGATTTCTATTCCCATCGGACTCACCATGTTCCATCTTCTTTGAATTGCTGGTAAACCATCGTTGTAAACACACCAGGCTGTTACGTCTCCAAGAATATCCGGGCGGTCTTCATCCCAATCCCAAAGACCATTTCCATTCAGATCAACTGGATTATAACTACCATTTTCGTCACCATCATAATAATCCGCTCCCTGGTGAACAGCATAGGCATAATTTAACCAGGATTGACTGAAGGGCGGGTCTGATGCCTTGATAACATAAATTGAATTTCTGGGATCCGTAGGAGGAATACCTACGTGACCGGGCAAATAATCTTCAACAAGACCAGAAGAGAGAACACCGTTTGTCCACAATTGGTTCTGGTTGTAGCCACTTAACATAAAACCACCAGAAAAAAGAACTGATGATTCTTCAAATTGTAAACCATATATACTATCGACTATAACATCTGCAAGAATTCCCTTTCGAGTAAATGTCAGTTTAAGTTTATTAATATCGACAAGATATTTATCATTGATTGTGAAATTAGGAAGAGTACTACCAACAAATCCAGCAGAATTATTATCAACATCTGTTAAAATAAAATCGTAGTTCAAAATTTCTCCGGTTAAGCCGTCCTCCAGTATATATCCGAATATATTGTCACCGGAAAGTGAATCACCATGCATGCCATCATCGTACATATTAATTAATTCGGAAATTCCATTAATGGTGAATTGTTTTTTCGCACTACTTAACAAGTTTTCGTCATCTGCAAATATTCTGAAAGTGATTTGCTCAATGGCTCCAGGATATTCAGGTATTATTGATTGCGCATAGAGAAATGGTGGTGTTGAAACATCAATACTAATACCTGGAATGCCAAAATAAATTTGGTAGTAGGGTCGCTCTATTTCATAATTTCTAGTTGAGGCAAAAGAAACAATCGGTGCCCCATCCCAGGATGATAAACTGAGTAAGTTATCCTCACCTGAATAATTAGTAAATTTTTCTGGCTGCGACCAGCTTAATCCTTCATCGGCACTTGTTGAGTAATAAATTTCACTTTGAAAATAATTTTGGAAAACTGAAGGATCATTTCTGTAATAAAGCAGCCAGAGCTTGTTTGTGTTATCCTTAATTATTCTCGGCTTGAATTTATCGTAATCATCACTAATTAGAATTTGCTCATCAGACCAATTTGAACCTCCGTCTGAGCTTGTACGATATACAATATTTTTTACTTCAGTTTCTGTCGTTTCATAAACCAGTAATTCCCTGTCTGGTCCGGCACTGATAATATAGCCATTGCTTCCCGTTGAATCAATAATCTGATTGCTGTTCCAATAAATACCATCATTTGAACGAATATAAAATATTCCTTGATGAGGAGCGTTTGACTGCGAAAAACTAAAAACAAACATCACAGAACCATCAGATAGTTTTGACATACTTGTAAATCCAACATATCTTCTTAAAAAAGAAGGGTTAATTGTTGGTAGATCAGAATAACCTAACCAATTTTCCCCGTTATCATCGGAATACATATATCTATATCTGTTAATACCGTTGTCAACTGATTTAAAAGTCAGCAATATTCTACCTGAGTTTAGAATTACTGCGTTTATATCCACAGGATCTAACACTCCAAATTCAATAATCGGATTTGTATATGACCAAGTAATACCACTATCGGTACTTCTTGCAGAATTTAAAGTCCCTAGAAATGTCGAAGATCTTGAAAACCAAATCATTAACAAACTATTATCCGGTAATCCAAGTAAAAATGATTCCTTATTTGAAGTCTCAATATTTTGATTTTGATAATGTACTGGATTAGGTATTTGTGAGTTTGAAAGATTTGAAAAGAAAAAAATCGAAAGTAGCAAAATAATGTATTTCATAAAATTTCTCCCTTATTTTATAATTCTTATGAAAAGTATAGGAATTAAATCAATTTATGTCTATCCAAAATTTCGTATCCAAAATCATCAGTATTATCCTTTATCGAAGCAGCACCATCTTCCTGGTTTCAATAAATGATCCTGCTTTTCCGTCTTTGCTTTGCAAAGACGAGACAAGCAATTGATAAAAATAAATTCCACTTGGTAGATTCCAGACGTTGCCGGAATGACTCGCTGCGTTGAATTCAACTTCATATTCACCCGCAGGTTTTTCTTCATTTACAAGCGTTGAAATTTCATTTCCCAGAACATCATAAACTTTTAATGTCACATCACTGGCTACTGGTAACCGATAACTGATTACTGTACTTGGGTTGAATGGGTTTGGATAATTCTGTGATACATAAAATTCCAATGGTTGTGAGTTTTCAGCAATATCTGTTACTGAATTCTCAACTAAAAAATTATAAAATCCGTCAGGAGCTACTAATGGTTTGGTAATCGTTTTACCCATATCCGAAGTTGCAGATATGTAGTAAAATATTTCAGTACTGTCAGGTTGTGAAGGAATGTAGCCAACAGCAGTATCACCAGAATTAAAAAACATTGGTGAAGAAATGAAACCTTGCGATGTATCTGATGTCCAGAATATTGCTGCTTCGGTAATTCCGGATTTGGATTTTATTACTGCAGCAACCGGAATGGAATCCGCAGTTTCAATTACTTCTTCCATTTTCGGATGTGATATCCAGATTGGATTAAATGTACCAACCTCTTTTACAATACAATGAATTGCACCAAGTGAAGGAATAATTGAATTACTATTAATTCCTACAATATTATAACCAGGCATCGCTTCCCGATAAATTCTGAATGCAGTTGTGTCGAACTGATATTCGTATGTTGGGATTATTACGGTTTTATTAATTATCATCGAATTAGTATAAGTTCGATAATCACCTGACGGAGGATATTGCCCGCCTTCCGGTGGCATTGGAATTCTTACAATTTTATACGGTCTCCCGAAACAAGTTTGAAAATTATTCAAGATATACTGGAGATTAGCTTCTATTTGCGGTCCATCAGCTACACCTAAAGGATATTGACCGACTAAAATCGTTTCTTCATCTAAAAGTTTCATGTGCATGTCAATGTGATGAATACCATCATAAGGTAAGTTTTCCATTTTTATGTAACGATCAATTCCCAGAAACTTGTTCATTATCTCATTTATTTGTTCTTCTGATTTTGTGGGATTTTCATTTAAAATTAATTTTGATGAGAAAGCAGTTCCATGTCCATCAATCATCAGGTTGCCACCTGCATGAGTAAGATTATATGGTGAAGTTGTTGTCTGATAAATTGGTGAATTAATATAGTTAGCAAAGAAAACCGGAGTTACATCATCTAATGGTCGCGGTCGGTTATAAATCCAATCAATAATATTCAGAGTATCAATATCGTTTGTATATGCTGTCCATGGTCCGTAGTCTCTAACCCAAATTGAATTATAAGAAGTTATTAGATATTTAATGTTGTGTAGTGGTACTCCTCCAGCCAGCAAATATGTTTTTACTGAGTTTGAATCGCTGCAGATTATGAATACAAAACCTTCTTCCTGTGCATAATCTACAATCTGACGCAAGATACTCTGGAATGAAGCCCATGTAATTATAATTCCCTGAAGTTCTTCCCATTCTGCCATTCCACGTACAGGTGAAGGAGGTGGATCAGAAAAAAGCGGGTTAACCGGATAATTATATTTTTGCCAGAGTATTGATTCTTCTGAAGTCATCCAGTGAGGTAAGTCTTGAGTATAAAAATTCTGAGAAGATATTATTAGAAATATTGCTGCGAAAGTTAGTTTCATTTTATTCGCTTCTTTAAATTACAGTAATAGATAATAATTCTTAATATGAATGAATTACGTATCGAAATATAAAAATTCTGTGTACGAAATTGGAATCAGAATAATAGAAATATAATCAATATTTTGATTTGAGGATTAAATTGAAAAAATATCTGTTTATTCCATTATTAACGTTTCACTTATTTATCAATGTAGAATCAATTATGCCGCAGACAACAGTAGAAACAGTAACAATAATTAAACAACATAATTCTAACGCACAACTTATTGTTGAAACTGCGCTGAAGGATCGAAAGGGTTATAAATATCTTCGCGAACTTTGTGAATTAGGACCAAGACTGAGCGGCTCAGAAAATTCTTTAATTGCAATCAATTGGGCGTATGACAAAATGAAATCGCTTGGATTCGATAAAGTTTGGTTGCAGCCTGTTATGGTTCCTCATTGGGAACGAGGTAATATTCAAAACTGTACAATTCTGGATCAAAATAAAGAACTCGAATTACTTGCTTTGGGTGGAAGCGTTGCAACTCCGGTTGATGGAATAACCGCTGGTGTAATTGAGTTAAAATCTTTTGGTGAACTTGTTCAGCGAAAAGCGGAAGTAAATGGAAAAATTGTTTTCTTCAGTCGCGCTCTTGATGAAAGCAAGATAAATACTTTTGCAGGTTATGGTGGCGCAGTTGATCAAAGAGTTAAAGGTGCTATTGAAGCTTCAAAATACGGAGCTGTTGCAGTTCTGATCAGATCAATAACTACCAAGCATGACAACGTTCCTCATACGGGTGTGATGGATTACAATGATTCAATCCCAAAAATTCCTGCTGCTGCATTGGGTTATCTTGATGCAGATTTTTTAAGCGATGAATTAAATAAAAATCCCGGCTTAAAAATAAATCTCAAGCTGGATTGCAAAACTTTACCTGATGTGGAATCATTTAATGTGATCGGAGAAATTAAGGGAACTGAATTGCCTGATGAAATTGTTTTAGTTGGTGGTCATTTTGATAGCTGGGATGTTGGATGTGGTGCTCACGATAATGGTGCAGGATGTATTCAAACTTTGGAAGCACTCGATCTGATCAATCGGCTTGGTATAAAAACAAAGCGGACAATCAGATGTGTTTTATTTATCAATGAAGAGAATGGAACCCGCGGTGCGATTGAATATGCAAATTTTGCCGATACTTCTTCTGATCTTCATCTGGCAGTTCTTGAATCAGACCGTGGTGCATTTACTCCTATAGGATTTTATGTTGAGACTGATTCAACTGAAATCATCAACAGATTCCAGACCTGGATTCCCGTTTTAGAAAAAGCCAACATTGAATGGATACGAAAAGGCGGAAGTGGTGTTGATGTTCAGAAAATAAAAAATGCAAAACTGCACCTTGGTTACGTTCCGGATGATCAGCGATATATGGATTATCATCACTCAGCTAACGATGTTTTTGATGCCGTTCATCCGCGTGAGTTTGAACTTGGCGCTGCTGCAATTGCGATAATGGCTTACTTACTTAGTGAAGAAGGATTGGAATAATATGCTGAATTTATTTCAGTATCTAATTACTAAATGCATAATATTCTGAAACAAGTTCAGGAGATAAGATCAGCTGCAATTCTCCCGCTTTTAACTGCGCTTTCAATAGTTGATGGCAGACCTGTATCAACCCAATCACCGGCTAATATTAAATTTTTAATTGTATTTTTTTGTGAGGGTCTGTCAGCTATCACATCAATTGATGGAATAAATGTCGCACGTTTTTCTTTTATGATTTTATACCTGGTGATTGATTCCTGGTTCAGATTAAAAAATTTTTTCATTTCATTTTTTACTATCTCAAATAATTCGTCATCCTGTTTATTAACAAGCTCATCTGCATCACTGATAACAATGTTTAAATGACTTCCTTTGTTGAATATCCAATGCAACGGTGAATTGATAAATCCAAAAAATCCTTCGGGAAGATTATTGCTGTCCAGCCAAAGATGAATGTTAAGAATGGAAGAATATTTAAAATCAGGAATCTGGCTTATGTCTTCAATTCCAATAGTTCTTGCAAGTGAAAAAGGAGGGATAGCTGAGACAACAAAATCAAAATCTGAATAATTATTTTTTATTGATTCCAATCCGATGACTTTATTTTCAGAGATAATTATCTTTTCAACTGCTTCCGATGTTTTTATAACTCCCCCATTTTTATGAATAAACTCTTCAGCATTATTGCAATAAGATTCACTCAAACCATACTTCGGTAATATAATAGTTGCTGATTTATTCCCTCGTAAAAATATTTGTTTGAGAACGTCAACAAAAATTTTTGCAGATGCTTTCTCAATACTTGTATTCAATGCACCCACAGCGAGTATTTTCCAGAATGAATCTTGAATATTATTTGACTGACGTTCTGACTCAAGCCATTCGCGAATAGTTATTGTGCTGAATTTATCCGATGATAAGAACGGAAGTTTTAGAAATAATTTTAATAAACTGATTCTTTCATTTATACTCAAAGCTTTGTAATTCAATAAACCGAGCATCAAATTAAAAGGATAAAAATTTGAAATACTTTTTATTTCAGATAGTTCAAATCCTTCCTTCACAAATTTCACTTCCAGTTTTTTTTGAAAGTAAAAATTATCGGTCGCACCTATAAGTGAAAGAAAATTGAGTGTTTCATTATAACAGCCCATCAAAATGTGCTGACCATTATCAATTATGGAATTTGTTTCTTTATCTTTGAAAGAATATGCTCTGCCGCCTAATTTTGGTGAAGCTTCAAGAAGTGTAACTCTGAAATTATTATTTGAGAGATATGCTGCTGCGGAAAGCCCTGCAAAACCACCCCCGATCACGATAACTTTTTTCTGCATCAATCAGAATAATTTTAAATCAATAGACAAGACTATATTTTGCCCAGACTCCAAGTGATATTCCAACTTTTTTCACAGTAGAAATTTTTATTTCTTTATTATAAACATCGTAATCTGCCTCTGCAATTTTATTCAGCATCCTGTAATAAATATGCTGCATGGCTCTGGCTGCAAACATTGTTTTTTTGTCTTCACGATCGAGATAACTTGTGGCAACGTTAAAATAACCTCTTGCACGTTCAACCTGGAATTTCATCATCCGCTGAAAATCATCATTATAATTACAATTCAAAATATCTGATTCATGATAATTGAATTTCAGGAGATCCTCATTTGGAAGATATATCCTTCCTCTTTCGGCATCCTTTTTTACATCACGTAAAATATTTGTAAGCTGAAGTGCTATTCCCAGATTAACAGCAAAATCTTTTGCAGATGGATGACGATATCCAAATATTTCTATACACATTAATCCGACAGTTGATGCAACATTGTAGCAGTAATTTTGTAAATCATTAAATGTCAGATATCGTTTCTGCCGAAGATCCATTTCCATTCCTTTAAGCAGATCAAAAAATGGCTCAAGTGGGATTTTAAATTTCTGAATTGTTCTGGATAGTTTATTAATCAACTGATAATCGGAATGACCATTGAGAGATTTCTCCAGTTCAATTCTCCATTTACGGAGTTTTTCAAATTTAAGATTATCATCAACTGAACCTTCATCAACAATATCATCGGTTTCACGACAGAAAGCATAAACAGTATTCATTGCATCGCGCTTTTCAGCAGGTAAAAGATTAAATGCATAATAGAAACTGCTTTTACTTTTTTTTGCTATTTCTTTTGCGATATCGTTCATATTAAAAACGTTTTTAATAATAATTTCAGATAATCCGACTTCTTTAAAATTGGTCTTTTTGAAATTATATCAAAATCAGCGCCGCGGATTTTAGCAAGAATTTCTTCGCCGCCTTTTATTGTCCAGGCTATTTCATACCTAAATCTACCGGTAAGTAATTTTAGCAAAGCTTTGCCTTCATCAAACATCGTCTGTGTTCTGTTCACAGTGAATTCTATAAGCGACTTCAAGTTATCATTAATTTTTTTCATCTCAAACATTTTTTCATTGACATTAAATTTTAACATTTCATCAAGCGGATAGTAAATTCTACCCTTTTGAAAATCAGTCTTAGTATCCTGAATAAAATTAGTAATTTGAAGTGCTGTACAAATTCTATCCGAATAATATATCGCATCACTTTCAGTTATATTGAAAAGTTCCAATAATATCCTTCCAACAGGATTAGCAGAATTTGAACAGTAATTCAATACCTCATTAAAATTATTATACCGGCTTTTCGTCACATCTTGTTTGAATGCTTTTAAAAGATTAAAAAAATTATCTTGAGTTAATTTTCTTTCTATAATTGAATTTCGAAGTGCCAGTTCTAAATTATTACCAGAAGAATTTTTAAGTACAGAAATTAATCGGTTCTCAAAATCTGAAAGTTTCCGAAGTCGTTCTTGCGTTGTTAAATTTCCTTCATCAGCAATATCATCAGCAGATCTGGCAAACCAATAAATGATTGAAATATCTCTTCTGTATTCTTTAGGAATTAATAAAGAAATGACAGGAAAATTTTCGTAATGTTTCTTTGCAAGTCTGATTGACTCTGAATAACCAGCAGCAATGGAGTCAGATAAATTTATAATAACCTCTAAAGAACTTTATATTCAAAAAAATTTGTTGCTTTAACCTAAGAAATATTTTCATTTAGCAAAAAAGGAGTTTATTTTTGAACAAGATGAATCGCCATTTATAGTAAAATGAGCATCAATTATTTATTTTTTGTCTGAATATTTTGATCCAATTTGTTTGGTAAGTGACAATTATTTTGGATTAAGTAAATATTGAATCTTAATGTTAAGGAATAGTGTTCAATAAAAATGGAGCCTTAATGGATGATTTCGAAAAGAAAATAGAAAACGACGTTGTTGTAGAAGTTGTGAATCTGACACGTGCAACGTTGAAGGAAGCTATTGAATTTAAAAAAATTCTGGATGACAATTTAGAGAAAAAATTCAGAAAGCTGGTGGTAGATATCAGTCAATGTGAATTCCTGGATTCCACTTTCCTGGGAACGCTTGTTTATGCTAAAAGATCTGCAATTAAGATTGGCGGCGATTTGAAAATTGTCGAGCCACCATCAGTATTTAAAGCATTAAGAGAAAAAACTTCAACTCTCCAGGTTTTTGATACTTATAAATCACTTGATGAAGCAATCAAAAGCTTTTAATTACCCGCAAAAGTTAAAATAGAAAAAGTGAATTAAGAATGATGCCCGGAACAGGACTTTCCCGAAGGGATTCCTTCGGAAGAACCTGCAAGTTGCTAGTTGGGAAGAATTTTTTGTGCCCGAAGGGGGACTTGAACCCCCACCCACTTGCGTGGACTAGCTCCTGAAGCTAGCGTGTATACCAATTTCACCATCCGGGCAAAGGAATGTATAATTTATAATGGAGTCTGTAAAATAATTTGTGTAAATGGGAATTAGTATTAAAGAACATTTTTTAATCTCTGGTCAAAAATAATAGATAAATGAGATAAAGCAACAGCCCAGTTCTGCACGGGCATAACAGTCCACTTTTTTGATATATCTCTGTAAGCTAAGTAAAGCATTTTTTTCAGTGCTTCATCATTGGGAAAAATGCTTCTCTGTTTTGTTACCTTTCTAAACTGACGATGCACAGCTTCAACAGCATTGGTAGTGTAAATGATTCTTCTGATTTCATCCGGATACTTGAAAAACGTAGAAGCGTGAACCCAGTTCTGTCTCCAGGTTCTGATTGATAGAGAATATTTCTTGCCCCAGTTTTCTTCCAGATT
Organism: Ignavibacteriota bacterium; assembly: GCA_013285405.1. Lineage (NCBI taxonomy): Bacteria > Pseudomonadati > Ignavibacteriota > Ignavibacteriota bacterium. The sequence goes on from CP053446.1 coordinate 63,268, forward strand.
GTCAAGAGCAATCAGAGCTGCTTCTTCTGTTGGTGCTGAGTAAACTAATCGAAGTTCCTTCCATAAATGATTTCTGATCTTTGCTTGCAATATATCTCAGAGTGTTTCTGATTAGGTGAATGATACAGAGCTGGATTTCTGTTCCCGGAAAAACTGTATTGATTGCTTCAGGAAAACCTTTCAGTCCATCAACACAAGCAATAAGGATATCCTGGAGACCACGATTCTTTAATTCAGTTAAAACACCAAGCCAGAAGTTTGAGCCTTCAGCTTCGCTTACCCATAAGCCCAGAAGATCCTTTTTACCCGTAATATCAAGCGCCAGACAAGTGTAAGCTGCTTTATTAGTTACCTTTCCTTCGCTGGTTACTTTGTAATGGATTGCATCGAAAAATACTATTGGGTAAACCGATTCAAGTGGACGGTTGTGCCATTCTTTGGCAAGGTCAATGATCTTATCGGTTATCTGTGAAACCAGCGATGCACTTATATCCAATCCATAGAACTCCTGAACGTGTGATTGTATATCTCTTGTGGTCATTCCCTTTGCATACATTGAGATAATTTTATCTTCAATCGGTCCCAGGGTTCGCTCATACTTTTTTACTACAATAGGATCAAATGAACCGTTGCGATCTCTGGGTACTGTTAGCTCAATTTCTCCGTTATCATTCTTCAGCGTCTTGTGGGTTTTACCGTTACGACTGTTACCTGTGTTTTTACCAGCAGGTGAGTATTTTTCATAACCCAGGTGTTCGGTAAGTTCAGCATCCAGCATTCCCTCTAAAGAGGCTTTGATGATCTTCTTGATGGCTCCTCCTTCTCCCATCAAGTCTTGATATGTTTTAGCTTTTTTAAGATCGGCTTTTAACTGCTCGATCATCTCTGGAGTAAGTTCCATTCTGTAAATCTCCTTCCTGACTACCAAAAGGTAGTTCGGATAATGGTTAAAAGTAATTAGTTTTTTGTGAAATGAAAACCCCGAAGGATTTTCGCCAAGCTAAGTGCTGCTTCGCTACGCTTCGCAGCACTTAGCTAATTTCTTACTTTAACCATTTACACAGAATTATTTACACTCCCTTATAATGTAAAATTATGAATTAAACCATTCAATTTTGAATTTTAGATTTTAAAGAAATAATTATACATTATACATCGTAAATTATAGATTGGACTCACCATCCGGGCAATTTGATTACATTTTTTTTAAGAACTCTTTTCCAACTCCTGACTTAAAATATTTTTCTCTTTTCCTCGCTTCTTCTCTCGTTGCCTGATCTTCTGTATATATTAATTCAAACGGTCTATATGCTCTTGTTGTTTTTTCGTATCCCCTATTATGTCTCTCAATTCTTTCCTCTATATTCGATGTCATACCTACATAGATATATTTTCTTATCTTACTTTTTATTGCATATACTTTATACATAAGCTAGCGTGCCTGCCTGTCGGCAGACAGGTATTCCAATTTCACCATCCGGGCTTTTTGATTATAATTTTTTTAAGAACTCTTTTCCAATTCCTGACTTAAAATATTTTTCTCTTTTTCTTGCCTCTTCTCTTGTCGCCTGATCTTCTGTATATATTAATTCAAACGGTCTATATGCTCTTGTTGTTTTTTCGTATCCCTTATTATGTCTCTCAATTCTTTCCTCTATATTCGATGTCATACCTACATAGATATATTTTCTTATCTTACTTTTTATTGCATATACTTTATACATAAGCTAGCGTGCCTGCCTGTCGGCAGACAGGTATTCCAATTTCACCATCCGGGCAAAGGAATGTATAATTTATAATGTAAAATTATGAATTAAACCATTCAATTTTGAATTTTAGATTTTAAAGAAATAATTATACATTATACATCGTAAATTATAGATTGGACTCACCATCCGGTTTCACCTGTTCGTTCTTCTTTTATAATCACATTTTTATCTGTGTGAATTTCGCAGGTCATAGGAACATTTTTGCTGTTTACAATATCGTAAACTAATTCAGGACAATATTGATTAGCCACTCTTGTATCACCAAGTTCCATTGTTTTCTTACAAAATGCAATTGTATCAATTCCTTCAACAGAATTAAAATAACCAACGGGTATTTTAATATCTTTGTAAGCAGCTTCCATAAACATTGCCCAAATAGGTAAAGCAGCTCTTGCACCCTGTCCGTACCAATCAGTAAACTTGACTCTGTGATCATCAAAACCAACCCAGCATCCTGCAACGAGTTCAGGAGTATAACCAACAAACCATGCATCTGAAAAATTTTGTGTAGTACCGGTTTTACCGGCTGCAGGATATTGATAGAATCTTCGTACTCCGGCTCCGGTACCGTATGAAACCACATCCGACATCATACTCTGCATGATTGATGCTGTCTGCGGAGAAATCGCCTGAACATATTCAGGAACAAATTGCTCGACTAAAATTCCATTTTTGTCTTCAACTTTTATGATTGAGATTGGTTGAACATGAATACCTTCATTAACAAATGTTCCAAATGCAGAAGTCATTTCCAGCGGAGTAACTTCAGAAGTCCCAAGCGCAATTGCAGGATAAGGATCAATTTTAGATTCTATTCCCATTCGTTTAGCAATTTGAACAACTTGTTTTGGTGGAGCTATATCGCTTATTGTCATTCTACCGGTTACTACATTGAGAGATAATGCTAGAGAATATCTCATTGTTTCGTACGCAGTATATTCGTTATCAGAATTTGACGGACTCCAGCCATTGTAATCAAATTTTTGATTAAGAATTGTATAAGCCGGGAAATATCCGTTCTCAATTGCTGTTGCATAAACCATCGGTTTAAATGAAGAACCTGGTTGTCTTTTTATTCCGGTAACATGATTTAGCCCTCTTCCGAAATCCTGGTTTGTTCCTCCAACCATTGCTTTTATCTGACCGGTAAATGGATCAATAACAACAAAACCAACTTCAATTTTAGTTGCGACAGATTTTACAGAATCAATAAAACCCTCATCCTTTTTTAATCTGTTATATATTGCTGCTTTGTCTTTCGATGTACCTGCATTTTTATATTCATTTGTTTTTTTAATTGCATTGTCAACAAGTTCAGATAACAAATCCTTATTTCGGTTCCAGTTCCAGTTTTTGTCAAATATCTTTTGATAGTCCTGAATATGTTTTGCAGCAACCTCGTTGGCAATTTTTTGCATCCGAGAATCAATTGAAGTGTAAATATTCAATCCATCTCTGTATAAATCGAAACCATGTTTATCTGCAATTTCCGACATCTGAATGCGAATGTATTCCAGGTAGTGAGGGGCGATCGTTCTCATAACACTGGGTTTTTCAGAGGCAAGTGTAATCGGTTCTTCCTTTAATTTATCGTATTCATTTTTATCAAGAAATCCCACCGAAACCATATTATACATTACAAGATTTCTTCTTTGTAAAGCATTATCATAACGATTGACAGGATCAAAATCTCTGGGTGATTTAAGCAATGCTACGAATAAAGCTGCTTCAGGTAATGTTAATTCACTTGCACTTTTACCAAAATAAACGCGACTTGCTGCCTCAATTCCGTACGCACTTCTTCCGAAATATGAAACATTCAGATACAGTTCTATTATTTCATTCTTAGTAAAATTTTTTTCAATCTGAACCGCAGTCAGCCATTCGCGGACTTTTCTTATTGCTTTATCGAATTGTGATTCATGGGTAACTTTAAGATCATACAGATTCCTTGCAAGCTGTTGAGTTATAGTACTCGCACCTTCCGCAAGTGAAAGTGAGAATATATTTTTTATCATTGCTTTGATGAATCTTGTAACATCTACTCCCCAATGGTCATAGAATTTTCTGTCTTCAGTAGCAACCAAGGCTTTTATCAAATAGTCCGGAAGTTTATTTATGTGAGTTTCAATACGATTCTCAATAAAAAACTGCCCCAACAGTTCACCATCGGCGGTGAACACTTTACTGGCGAGTTGTGGTTTTGGATTTTCGAGTTCTTCAAGCGATGGGAGACCGCTAAAAATAAAAGCAATAAGGCTCCCGAGAAGAACGAGAATAACAGCACCAGCTATTAGCCACGTTTTCTTTTTATTATTGGTTGATTTCATCTTCTTATTTCTATAAGCTGAATCGTTAAAATACTTTTCGAAATTTATCTCACCCATAACCCCAATCAATTAAAAATAAATTCTACAAAATTACTATCTCAAAATTTTTATTTTTAAATACACCGTAACACGGTTTATCAATCCACGAACCCAGGTTGATATAATTACCGTGTTTATACTTTTGCCAAATGTGCTTGTGTAAATGCCCGAATAACACGAAGTCATATCCCTGATCAATTTTTTTCTTTGCAGCTTCGTATAATCCATCAACTTCACCGTAATCTTTTTTATCGGTATATGCACGGCTTGATTTACTCGTCCTGCTTGCAATACTTATTCCTAAATCAGGATGAAGTAATGAATAAAGCCACTGAAAAAATTTATTTCTTAAAATCCACTTGAGAATATTATAACCGGTATCATTACTGACTAAACCATCACCGTGTGCGATAAAAAATTTTTTATCATTCAATTCAATTGATAATGGATCATCATACATAGTTGCGTTAAATTCCTTCTCAAAAAAATCACGATGAAGGAAATCATGATTACCAATAAAATAATGAAGTTTGATATTCTTCTCGCTCAGATCCTTTAAAGCTGAAAGCGTTCTGTAAAATCCTTTTTGATAAACCCTTTTGTATTCAAACCAGTAATCAAATAGATCGCCAACTATAAACAATTCATCACAATGAGTTTCTGCATATTTCAGAAAGCTGACAAGTTTTTTTTCTTTTTTCTCCTCTTCGGATTTGCTTTGTAGTCCTAGATGAATATCAGAAATAAAGAAGTAAGTTTTTTCCACAGGTTCAACTAATTAATATTATTCTGAACAAAAGTAATTATATACGAATGGAAATAAAACTCACTCATTTATGTTCCGGGCTAATCTGAGCCAGAAGCCAATTGTCAGGATCAAGGTCAACGGATACAGGAAATTCCTTTACAGGTATTTCCAGAAGAGTATCCTTTGTGGTAATATTATATCTAAATTTATTAAACGTTGAATCAGTATAGCTCAATTTTATTTCCAGTGGAAAGTGAAATACCTCATAATCTTCCTGATTCTGTTCGAGTTGAATCCTGACTAAATAATCATTTCCTGTATTACTGTTTTCTGTTTTGTACTTCAGTTCAATCTGTCCTTCGCCATAAACCCACTGATCAAAAAATTTGTTCAGATTTTTACCAGTTACATTTTCACATACTTGTTTAAAGTCATTAGTTGAAGCATTTGAATATTTAAAAGATTCGTAATAATTTCTTAAAATCTTGAAGAAGGTGGAATCACCAACTTCCCAGCGAAGCATGTGAAGAACCCAGGCACCTTTATCATACATAGTCCGTGTAAATAAAAAAGGTCCGGGTTGTGCTAACGAACCTGAGAAATTATTACTATACTTGCTCAACATTGTAGAACGCAGTGCTTCTTCGCCAGATACTTCTTCATAATAAAGAGCTTCACAATATGATGCAAAACCTTCATTAAGCCAGATATCTTTCCAGCTTTTCGGACCGACTGCATTGCCCCACCACTGATGCGCAAGTTCGTGAACAAAAGTATCTTCAAAAAATTTTTTCCCACTGATCATGTTTGATGAGACGCCGGTGATTGTCTGATGTTCCATTGCGCCAGCATACCAAAGAAATTCTGCGACTCCATATTTTTCTTTTATGAATGGATATTCGCCAAATAATTTTGAAAAAACTTCTAGCATTTTCACTTGATTTGAAAAATCTGCTTTGGCATTATCAAGTTTATCCGGAAGAACATAGTAATCTACATTCATTGTGTCATTACCATCATGAGAAATGTACTTGTCAGAGAAATGTTCATAATTTGAAGAATAAATTGCAACAAGGTATGTTGAGATCGGATATTCTGTTTTCCAATGATATGTTTTTCTGCTTCCTGTTGTTTTTACATCAACCAGTACACCATTTGAAACAGACACCATTCCCGAATCATTTGTAATTTTTATTTCGAGATTTGTTTTATCGTAAGGAGTATCGTTGCACGGAAACCATGAAGATGCAAAAGTAGGCTCGCTCAGATTGTAAACAACTGATGTTCCATTTCTCACTCCGAAAACAAAACCATCCAGACCAGCTTTCTCAGGTGTTCCTTCATAATCAACTACAATTTCAAATTCATTTTGAAAAGTAGAATCATATTTAATTGATAATCTTGTTCCTTCATTTTCATATTCAACAGACTTATCATTTAGAGTAATTTTATTAATCCGGAAATTATCATAAAAATTTAAATCTATGGTTGGTATTGTTTGATCAAGTACTTTTCCTGATAAAACAGCTTGTGCAATGAACATTTTATTTTCAGGATATAGATCAAATGAAAGGTCATATTTTGTAATATCGATTTTTCGTTGGTTCGGGGTTATATAATCTTCGTCGATTTTCTGAAAGTAGGTATAGATATAGGTTAGTTTATAGAATTGTATTTTATAATAAACAGCTCCCGGTAAAATTAGAATAAGAGTTATCAGAAATATTATCAGTATTACTCTTTTCGTTTTCACTTATACAATAATCCGTCCCATCTGCGTTAAAATGAAATAATGACCAATCTGAATTTACAACTTTTATGTATTAACTATTAGAGACTTCTGCAAAATTCTAATTTGTTATATTAAAAGACCAGTCTGCCGGCAAGGCAGGAGTGAAATATCTCGTTTTTAAATTGAAAAGAGACTCTTCATCTGGCAGCTGCCGGACTCAGAGTGACACATCGATAATAATTCGGAAGTCTCTCTTATCTTAAATTGTCAATCAGACCATATTTATATATTTTTACGAAGAAATTAAAGGAGAGAAAATGGCCATTCATGGTTCGTCATTATTAAGAGATACAATAACAATGCTTTTAGCGGGAGGTCAGGGTGAAAGACTTTATCCGTTGACAAAAGTGAGAAGCAAACCTGCAGTAATCTTCAGCGGAAGATACAGGATAATTGATTTCGCACTTTCAAATTGTCTGAACTCAGAGTTAAGAAGAATTTATGTTCTCACACAATACAAATCTGATTCTTTAAATCAACATCTCTTTGAAACCTGGAGCATTTTTAATCCTGAACTTGGTGAATTTGTTTATTCAATTCCACCTCAAAGAAAACTTAACAATGACTGGTATCTTGGAACTGCAAATGCTATTTACCAGAATATGAATCTCTTTTCATCAGAAAGAAAAGCAAAGCAGGTTTTGATTCTCAGTGGAGATCACATTTACAAAATGGATTACCTGAAATTGCTTCAATATCATGTAGATAATAAAGCTCATCTATCAATGGCATGTATTGAAGTTCCCAAGGATGAAGCAACCAGATTTGGAATTGTGAGCGTTAACGCTGAATACAAAGTTGATTCTTTTATCGAGAAACCGAAAAATCCTCCTGGTATTCCTGACAATCCTGATTTTGCTTTTGTGAACATGGGTATATATGTTTTTGATGCCAATACGTTGAGAGAAATATTTAAAGAGATGGAAGAAAAACATATTCCATCAAATGATTTTGGACAGGATGTAATCCCTTACATGGTAATGACCGGAAGAAATGTTTATGCCTATAAGTTTGTTGATGAGAATAAAAAATCGCGGCCTTACTGGAAAGATATCGGAACGATTGATAGCTACTTTTCTGCAAGCATGAATTTACTAAGTGTCAATCCGGACTTCAATATGTACGATGCGAATTGGCCAATAAGAGGATTTCGATATCAATTTCCACCTGCAAAAACTGTATCGCACGAAGGCGAACGTGTTGGGCGAAGTCTCAATTCACTTTTATGTGATGGCTGTATAATTTCCGGCGGTCTTGTCGAACGTTCGATACTTGGACCAAATGTTAAAGTAAACAGTTTCTCGTACGTTACTGATTCAATAATAATGGATAATTGCAACATTGGAAGACATGCAAGAATCAGAAGAGCAATCATAGATAAAAATGTAAATGTTCCCGAAGGATATGAAATAGGATTCGATCTGGAATCTGATAAGAAAAAATTCACAGTAACTGAAAGTGGTATTGTTGTTATTGGTAAAAATGAGATTTTGCCGAAGAAATAACTTTAAGCAAATATTTTGTCATCATATTTTTTTCGATTGAAATAGTCACTAATTTTTTCAAGATTCATCGCAAGAAAAAATTTAATTTGTATTGATGAATCCTGAACTTCAAAATAAATTGTCCAACCTTCCCGGTAAACCCGGCGTTTACCAGTTCTTTAATGACAAGAAGAAAGTGATCTACGTTGGTAAAGCAAGTAATCTACGGAGCAGAGTAAAAAGTTATTTCCATTCGAAAAATCAAAATGCAAAAACTGAAGCGTTAGTTAGAAAGATTTCTGACCTCGAACTGTTTGTTACAGATTCAGAAGTTGAAGCGCTCGTCCTCGAAAATAATCTCATCAAAGAATTAAAACCGAGATACAATGTCAATTTAAAAGATGACAAATCCTTCCCATTCATTAAAGTTACAAATGAACCTTTTCCAAGAATTTTTTCTACAAGAAGAGTAATTCGTGATGGTTCAAAATATTTTGGACCGTACACAAGTGTAAAAAATATGAAATCAGCTTTGAGGATGATCAATCAGGTCTTTAAGATCAGAAGCTGTAAGCTTGACATTACTGCCGAATCAATCGCAAAGAAAAAATTTAAAGTGTGCCTTGATTATCATATAAAAAAATGTGATGGACCGTGTGAAGGTCTCGTAAGTCAAAAAGATTATAACGAAATGGTGGATGAAGTTGTAAAAGTTATCCGTGGACGAACAGATGATCTGATAAAAGAGTTGAATGAAAAGATGAAATCTTCTTCAGTTAATATGGAATTTGAAAAAGCTGCCGAGATTCGCGATAAGATTGAACAGTTGAAAATCATTTCATCAAAACAAAAAGTTGTTAGTAATGACTTTGAAGACAGAGATGTAATTTCTATTGCTTTCGAAGATAAAGATTCTGCGTGTTCAGTTTTTAATATTCGATCAGGAAAGCTTGTCGGGAAGAAACAGCTTCACTTAAGTTTGAATGGTAACGAAGGGATTGAGGAAATCTACAACTCAGCAATAAAATTTTATTACGGCGATCATGTTGAAATTCCAAGGGAAATTCTTATTGAAGCTGAACCAATGGAAAAAAATCTGCTCGAAGAATGGCTGAACCAAAAGGCTGAAAGAAAAGTAAAAATATTTGTTCCTCAGCGTGGTGAATTGAAAGCCCTTGTAATGATGTGCAAAGAAAATGCAAATCTACAACTGAAAGAAATTCAACTGCAAAAAATGAAGAAGGAAGGAAATGTTCCTTTTGCACTTACTGCTTTACAGAGAGATCTTCGACTGAAAATTTTACCAAAAAGAATTGAGTGCTTTGATATTTCCAACATACAAGGATCAGATTCAGTTGCAAGTATGGTTGTTTTCGTTGACGGAAAACCAAAGAAGAGTGAATACAAAAAATTTATAATAAAAGAAGTTGATGGACCTGATGACTTTGCAAGTATGCAGGAAGTGATCAGAAGAAGATACACTCGCTTGCTTGATGACAAAGAATCATTTCCTGAATTAATTATGGTCGATGGTGGTAAAGGACAATTATCAAGTGCGGTTGAAATATTGGACAGTCTCGGAATAAAACAATACAATATAATTGGTCTCGCAAAGAGACTTGAAGAAGTTTTCTTTCCTGAAAATTCAGAACCGGAATCGATTCCAAAAACTTCATCAGGTTTAAAGTTATTACAGCAAATTCGTGATGAAGCACATCGATTTGCAATTACTTTTCACAGGCAAAGAAGATCTAAAAGAACTATAACGACAGAACTGACAGAGATAAAAGGAATTGGAAAAGAGACGGCATATCAGTTGCTTTCGGAGTTGGGCAGTGTTGAAAAAATTAAAAATTCCAACACTGAATCTTTATCAAAAATTATTGGAAATAAGAAAGCCCAGCTTGTCAGAAAGTATTTTGAAAATGAAAAGAACGAATAAAATTTTTTTAGCAGCTTTAGTTGTCATAACAATTCTCCTCTTCAACAGTGCCTACCTGAATAATAAATCTACTTCAGTGAAAGAATTTAATTTTTCAATTAATCCTTTAGTGAATTACGATTTCAAACAACTACGTGATACTCTTTATACTGATAAAGATCATTACATAGAAGTAAACTTATTAACTCAGTATGCAACTCTCTACTCAAGAGATGGATCCGAATTTCATTTTCCAATTTCATCAGGAACAAAACGAGTTGAAAAGGGAATGGAAACGAATACCGGTTTATTTGCAATTCAATGGAAAGCAAAGAAACAATATTCAGTTCAGTTTGACAGTACAGTTATGCTGAACTGGATGGGATTCAATAATGGAATTGGTTTTCATGCATTGCTCGGAAAAAGTTATTATAAATATCTTGGTAAGAAAAATGTTTCTCACGGTTGTGTAAGACTTTCACGAGAAGATGCAGAAATCGTTTTTGAAAAAGTTGTAAAAGGAACTCCAGTACTTGTTCATAAAGGAAACAGCGCAATTAAAATAGCTTTCACAAGTGAGGGTGAAAGCTATAATCAGTATTCGTACAAAGAAACTTACAAATTACTGAAAGAAAGATTTCAATTGATTTATGATGGAGACTATTTGATTTCTTTCAACGAAAATATATTAGTTGATGAAAAAAATATTTACTCTTCCGGATTACCAATTGGTAACTCAGATTTACTTCCATCCAAACAAAATCTCAAACCTTCATATCTCTGGGTTGACAAGAATAAATCTGAAGAAGAAAGATTAGTAGAAATTTTTTCAGGAAAAGAAAAATCTGATTTTACACTTAATCCATTTTTGGATTCGAGGAATTAGGACTTGCTCAATTCTAATCGAGTAATATTACTTTTTATGTTTATCCTGATACGTTAATATTATTATTCTTTAAACAAGTCCTGTTAAAAATTTACTCGCTGAAATCACTCTAATATTATCTTTAATGAAATCTATTCCATCCTGTTTGACAACTTGAAAATTAAATGGGATATTAAGTCTTTCTTTGAAGTATGATAAATTCTTTGCCGGAGATGTTTCAGAAAGTTTTACTTCCACCGCGAACCAAGGTTTGTTATCGACAGTTATCAGAAAATCAACTTCTTTTTTATCAACATTTCTTAAATAAAATAATCCTGTTTTATAACCATCCTTTTCAAAGAGATAATTAGTAAACTTTAATAAATGTGAAGCAACCAGATTTTCAAATTTTGCCCCCTCATTTTCAACTTCAGACCAATCAGTTAAATATAATTTAGGTTCCTTCTTAATAGATCTGATTAGTTTTGATGAGTACGGATAAATTCTGAATTGGTAATAGAACGACTCAAGTATATTTAACCAGCTTGTAATTGCACGGTGACTTATTTCCAGATCTTCTCTTAAATTATTAATTGAGAGACCACTAGCTGCTTTTAATGGAAGTAGATCGCTCAATAATTTCATACTACCTAAATCTCTTATGTTCTCGACGTCTCTTATATCTTCTCTAAAAAGACGTTCCAATTTTTCATTGTGCCATCTTCTTAATACTCTTTCATCCTGTGCGATAAATGCTTCAGGGAAGCCGCCAAATTTAAATAACGATTCAAGTGTCGATTGATAATTTTGGGTTTTAAATTGAAGCTCCTGTAAAGGTTGATAATTATTTGAGAAAGATTCAATTTCTGCTAATGAAAATGGATGTAAAGTATAATAATGATATCGCCCCTGAAGTGAATCTCCGCTTCTCCTATAAATATTCAGTCTGGCTGAACCTGTAACTAAAAGCTGAAATTTGTCTTTATAAGTATCATAAATTCCCTTGATCAAATTTTTCCACTTTTTATATTTATGTACTTCATCAAAAATCAATAATCCTGATTCGGCAGGCATTTCACTTGCAATAATTTTTTTTCTGTCTGGTTGATAATCCCAATTAAAGTAAGTGTAATTCGTAAAAGTTCTTGCAATAATTTCTTTGGCAAGGGTGGTTTAACCCACCTGTCTTGCACCACCTAAAAAGACCATCTTCTTTTTGAGATCATTGATAATGTCGCTTTCTAAATATCTTTCTTTTTGCATTTTTTCAATCTTTTTGGTCTAAAACTACTGTTATTTTCATCTTAGAGCAAAAAAAAACGCTAATATTTTTGCTTTCAGGCAAAAATATGCTTCCAAAATATTGCTTTGTGATTTAGTTACTTAACTTATCATTTGGAAATTCTCAGTAAAACAAAAACCTGATGTAGCTCTTAATCCTTCTCTGGATTCAAGAAATTTAGGATTTTAGTTGACCCTATTCTCTTTAGTCCTATGGGGACAAGTCGCGACTTGTCCATACTTCATTTCAAATTAAAACTAAACCTTTTTCAAACTATCCTTGCATTAATCCCAAAATTTGCTTTGTTTTAGGTCAACAAAATTTTTATTGGAGAATAAAAATGAAAAAGAAAATATTTTCTCTTTGTTTATCTCTGTTCGTTTTTCTCTCAATTCCAACCTTTGCACAAGGACCTGGTGAACCATACAATCCTGAAACTGCTAATGATGCAAAGAATATTCATTCTACAGGACATAGACTTTTATGGAAAAATCCAGATAGTACAATTTTTAACATTATTTATTTTAGCGATGATTCTATTCTCGTCGCTCAAATGAATAATTCAGTGGTACTTTACAATGGATCACCGAACGTAACTTATGATACTATTTACTTAGATTCCGTTGAACCACTTAGTTGGAATACAAAATATTATTGGAAAGTGGTTGAATATTATCAGTCTAATTTGATCGAAGGACCAGTATGGAATTTCAGAACAATGCCAAATCCGATTTGTGAATACGAAGAATTCCAGGATGATTTTGAAAGCGGAGTAAGCAATTGGACAGTTACAAACGATGGCGGTAATTGCGTCTGGGAAGTTTTCTTTCCGCCCTATCCTAATGCTTATCAAATGCCATGGACTTCAAGTGGCGGTTTAATTTCAGCGGATTCAGATGAATGTGGTAATGGCACTTCTGTCATAACGACAATTACTTTGAATGAATCTTTCGGTGGCGGGTATGACTACAAAAGTTTAGAGTTTGATAATGATTGGAATGTTTTAGATTCCGCAGATGAAGCTTATGTCGAAGTAAGTACGAATGGCGGTCAAACCTGGGAAATAATTTGGTCACGAATTGGGGAAGATTTAAGGATGACTCATGAAACTGTTTACATAACACAGGGAGGAGACATCCTTCTTCGATTTAGAGTAATTCAACCGGGCTGGGACTGGTGGTGGGCAATAGATAATGTAAAATTAATTCAGGATTGTCCACTTACACAATATTATCCTCCACATAATCTTAAACTAAATACGATTGCACAACAATCAGCAAGAGTTGATTTAAGTTGGGAAAGACTTGGACCTTTCTATCAACCTTATTTTTACATATTCAGGAAACTTGGATTACCGACCGATCCAACGAATTATTCTTTTGTTGGAATGGTTCCATTTACCATGACTACTTTTTCAGATACTGCTGTAATAATTAATAACATATATACTTACCAGATTAATAATGGTCCTTTTCCTAATGGCTTCAGTAATGAAGCTACTGCCTATGTGCAAAACATTGTTCCGGTAGAATTACAAAGTTTTACTGCAGAGATAATTGGCAGTGATGTTAATCTTCTATGGTCAACAGCAACAGAAACAAACAACTCCGGTTTTGATGTTGAAAAAAAAGCCCTCTCCTTTGGAGAGGGTTTGGGTGAGGCCTGGAAAACGATTGGTTTTGTTCACGGTTTCGGAACAACAACAGAAGTTCATCATTATTTATTTGTTGATGAAAGACTTCAAGCAGGAAATTATCAATACAGATTAAAGCAAATTGACTTTGATGGAACATTTGAATATTCAAACATTATTGAAGTTACAATAGATGCACCGATTGAATTTTCTTTGGAGCAAAATTTTCCAAACCCGTTCAATCCAACAACAAAGATAAAATATACAATACCTGCCTCCCTAAATCCCTCCAAAGGAGGGACTTTAGTGCAATTACAAGTTTTCGATATTTTAGGGAACGCTGTCGCAACACTCGTCAACGAACAAAAACAACCCGGCACTTATGAAGTAGAATTTAACACGGCAAGTCATTCCGGCGAAGTCCGAAACCTGCCTGCCGGTAGGCAAGGTCTACCAAGTGGAATATATTTTTATAAACTTCAAGCTGGCACATTTGTTCAAACAAAGAAAATGATATTAATAAAGTAAATTTTTATTGGAGAATAAAATGAAAATAAAATATTTGCTTTATATTCTAATCTTCTCTAGCACTAGTTTTAGTCAAGGATTCTTTGAAAAAGATTGGGAAACTATCATTGATACAACTTGGGGACCAGGTTTACCATCTTCAGAGAAGTTAGAGATTTTCGATTCAATTTGGACGGTGATTGATCATAAATATGCTTGCTTTCAAAATCTGGATCTAGATTGGAATGCAGTAAGAGACTTGTATAGACCTGAAATTGAAAGTGGAGTTAGCAGGGGTAGATTTGCAGCGATTCTTAATTATATGTGTCTAAAGTTAAATGAAGCACACACCTGGTTTACTGATGTAGAAGTTAATGTAGCTACTCCTCTAATTCCTGGCACACCACTGATACGAGCAGGTGGTTGGGGAGGAGATAATCATTTCGTTGCTGGTTTAATTCCACTTCCCGATAGTACATTGCTTGTTTATTCAGCTCCACAAAATCATCCGATTGGATTAGAACCAGGTGATATTATTTTGGGATACGATGGGTATCCCTGGAAATTTCTTTATAAAGAGTTATTAACACGTGAATTCCCTATTCAATATCAATCCCGCTGCGGTTCGAACGATGAAGCTTTCACACATATTTGGCTAAGCGGAGCAGGTATGAATTGGCATCTTTTTGATACGATAGATGTTAAAAAATATTCGGGTGAAGTGGTTCATTTACCCACAAGTTTATTAAATGTCACTCAAAATTATTTTAATTACACTGAACAGCTACCTGTACCCGGAGTGCCTATGGATACTGCACATTATCAGATGAGTTGGGGAATAGTTGAAGGAACAAACGTTGGTTATATTTATAACTACAGGTGGATTGCAAACGATATATCTGTGAGATTTTATAATGCACTAGATTCATTAATAAATGTCTACAATGTTGACGGATTAATTATCGATTTACGTGTTAATTCTGGGGGCTATTTTGAAAGGACAAATGCGGGAATGAATTTGTTATTTGAAAACGATGTCCCAGATCTTGGTTTGGCTAGAAGAGACGATCCATATAATCATTATTCAATGATCACTTCGAATATATATAATTTAAATCCAGACACTAACACCTCATTTAATAAACCGATTGCAGTATTGTCAGGGCCATTTTGTATTAGTGCGGGGGATTTTCTTATTAAAAGACTTCTGTCGCATCCAAACGTAAAAGTTTTCGGAAAAACATCTTCTACAGCTTTTGCATCTTCAGAACGGGTTCAAATGGGACCATATGTTTTTGATTATGCTTACAAGAATGGATTTAGTGCGGAGGACCCTGATCAATTCCTCACTCATCTTGAACTGCAAGTTGATTATGAAGTTTCATTTACTATAGAGGATGTTCGAAATGGTGATGATACAGTTGTAAAAGAAGCTCTTGAATGGATATTCAATAGTAGTGATTTTCAGAGTGAGCCTTTAAGTGTTATTTCAGAATTCAATCTTTCTCAGAATTTTCCAAATCCATTCAATCCGACAACGATAATCCGTTATCAGTTACCGGTGAGCAGTGATATAAGCTTAAAAGTATATGATATACTCGGGAACGAGGTTGTGACACTGGTTGCCGAATATAAAACAGCAGGAAATTATGAGGTTAAGTTTGATGCCAGGACATTGACAAGCGGAGTATATTTCTATAAGATACAAGCCGGAAATTATACGAACACTAAAAAGATGATACTAATGAAATAACCATTATTCGTTGCACAAGTTAAATATATTGAGCCCCTGCTTGCCTTCCACAAATATTTTGCCTTAGTTTGTGATATGAATTTTGATCAGAGAGACGATAATGAAAAACACAATTAAATATCTACCTCAGCTTATATCAGTAATATTCTTTTTATCCAATCAGACGTTTCCGCAAGCACCTGATACAGTGTGGACAAAAACTTTTGGTGGATCCAATATTGATATTGGACACTGCGTTCAGCAGACTGCTGACAGTGGATACATTATAGCCGGTTACACTCGTTCGTACGGAACAATCAGCGGAAGAAATGTTTGGCTGGTTAAAACAGATAAAAACGGAAATCAACAATGGAATAATACTTTTGGTGGGAACGCTGATGATGAAGGTTATTCTGTTCAACAAACTATTGACGGCGGATACATTATCAGTGGTTATACAAAATCATTCGGTGCTGGTTTAATGGATGTTTTTCTTATTAAAGCAGATCCATCAGGAAACCAGGTTTGGTCAAAAACTTTTGGTGGTGTTCAGGATGATGAAGGTTATTCTGTTCTTGAAACTAATGATGGAGATTACCTTGTCGGTGGTGTCACCTCATCATCCGGAGCAGGTAGCAGAGATATGTGGATGATTAAAACTGATCCATCAGGAAATTTAATATGGCAAAAAACTCATGGTGGAATGAGTTCGGATGGTGCATGGTATGTAGCGCAAACAACTGATGGTGGTTTTATTTTAACAGGATGGACATTGTCTTATGGTCCAGGTGCTTTGGGAAATGCCTGGCTCGTAAAAACAGATTCACTTGGTAATCAACAATGGAATAAATTTTTTGGCGGTGATGATGTTGATCGCGGATATGCTGTTCAACAAACAACTGATGGTGGATATATTCTAACCGGTTACACAGATTCTTTTGGAGCAGGACTTTATGATATGCTCTTAATAAAAACAGATTCTTTAGGATATGCTGGTTGGACAAAAACATTTGGCGGAACCGGAAGAGATTACGGTAATTCAGTTCAGCAGACAAGTGATGGAGGATTTATCGTTCTTGGTTATACTTTATCTTTTGGTGCCGGAGGTGATGATTTCTATCTTGTCAAAACAGATGCAAACGGTAATGAAGAATGGTTTAAAACTTATGGTGGTTCTGCTTCCGATGTTGGATTTTTTATGCGACAGACAAATGACGGTGGATTAATTATGACCGGTCACACTTTATCATTTGGTTCAGGTATTCACGATGTGTGGTTGATAAAGACAGAGAATATTATTCCTGTTGAGATGCTTAGTTTCACATCCAAAGTTACAGGTAACGATGTTAAATTGTTCTGGTCAACTGCAACAGAAACGAATAACTCGGGTTTTGAGATTCTTCGCGGAGTTTATCCCGCAAAAAGTGGGACTCAGAATGACAAGGAGTGGGAATCTATTGGTTTTGTTCCCGGATTCGGAACAACAACAGAAGTTCATCATTATTCTTTTGTTGATGAATCACTCCAATCCGGAAATTATCAATACAGATTAAAGCAAGTTGATTTTGATGGAACATTTGAATATTCAAACATTATTGAAGTTACAATAGATGCACCGATTGAATTTTCTTTGGAACAAAATTTTCCTAACCCATTTAATTCAACAACAAAAATAAAATATACAATTCCTGCCTCCCTAAATCCCTCCAAAGGAGGGACTTTAGTGCAATTACAAGTTTTCGATATTTTAGGGAACGCTGTCGCAACACTTGTCAACGAACAAAAACAACCCGGCACTTATGAAGTAGAATTCAATGGAACTGGACTACCAAGTGGAATATATTTTTATAAACTTAAAGCTGACAATTCTATCGAAACGAAAAAAATGATTTTACTTAAGTAACCGTTATTCTTTTTAGAGGATCGATAAATCAAACCTTTACGAATTCCCACCAATAGCACGAGTCCAAAATAATTATTATTTTTACCTGTAACAGAGAGGACAAATAATGTATAAATTTATTTTTATAATCTTAACTATAACTGCTCTATCAATATTTAACTGCAGTTCTGATGATAATAATATTAGTGAGGATGAACTTCACAACCTTTTTACAGATGCTATCGCAGGCAATTCAGAAGCGAATTTACGACTGCACGGAATTTTTTCAAACAAACATATTGGTAAAACAGATTATAATAGTCTGGCAATTAAAAGTATGAGTATTAATAATAAATTATTCTATTCAGTACTGCTGGAATATAATGATCCGATATTAAATCTTTTTGCAATTTATGATGATCAGCTTAACTTGTATGTGCTCGATAAATCACTAAATGGATACCTTAATGCAGAATGGAATGATATTGGGAATAGGAATTTTGTATTTGTGCAGGAAAGATTTCTGACCAAAGATGTATTGTCTCTTGATCGCCTTTCTATTTACCAAGTATCAACCAATTCAGCGGATCTGGTTTACAGATCACTTAGCAGGTTTGTTAAAGAAAATCATATCTCTTACAACACAGTTGGAAGAATTACAGACGATTTTATTTTAACCAAAGTTAGTGATACAAATGATAAAAGGATAAATGATCAGGTAGATACTTTTTATTTTAATTCTGATTTAAAAAAATATTTAAGCAAATCTAACCTGTTTACTAAATATGTAAGACAGCAGATTAATGACTTTAACTGGACTCTCTTAAAACCAGAGATCCCTGCAGAATTTCTGGATACTGCTGCCGTTTCATCACATAAAGTAAATTAGAAAGTTTAATCCGGAATTTAGGAACATTTTAAAATGAATATTTACTTAATAAGACACGGTGAATCCGAACCTACTTCTGAAAATAAACCTCACGAAGATAGAATGCTGACGGCAAACGGTATTGAAATTATTAAAACCTCGATGATTTTCTGGAAATATTTCATTGACAATTTTGATATCATTCTGACTTCACCATTAAAACGCGCCAAACAAACTGCACAAATAATTAATAGTATGTTTAAATCAGAATTTGAGGTAATTGAAGAAATTTGTTTACTCAACGGAGGCTTGACTGAAGACTTGATTTCAATTGCCAGCGCGATGAATCTGAATGATATCGCAATGGTTGGTCATCAGCCTGATATTGGAATTCATATTGGCTCAATGATAGGAACTGTTGATTCTAATTTTAGAATACTACCTGCATCAATTGCAAAAGTACATTTCGCAGCAAACCCCGGGAAAGGGAAAGGTGTGCTTGAATTTCTTTTTCCACCAATAAACAAAAAAGGGTAACCAGCTACACAAGCTTTTGCTTACCACTGCTTCCTTCCGGACCTGATGGAGTTGGGCATTCACCTGTTAACTGGCACCCGAAAACAATTTATAATTTAGAATTGAAAATGTATAATGAAAGATACGAAAGTATGAACTATTTTTTTTTGAATTTGGACTTTTGACTTTTGGCTTGCTCAGTCAAAGTATTTCTTTCCCAAAAAACTCCATCCTGATAACCTTGTATCTTCGTATCAGTTTCAGCCATATCTAATCGCTTTAATGTAAGTGCACAATAATATTTATCAATTTCTATCCCTAAAAACTTTCTGTTAAGTTTTTTAGAAACGACTGCAGTTGTTCCTGAACCAAGAAATGGATCGAACACAATATCACCTTTGTTTGTGCTTGCAAGAATTATTTTTGCGAGAAGCTTTTCGGGTTTCTGAGTTGGATGATCTGTATTTTCCTGCATTGACCAGAAAGGAACTGTAATATCATTCCAGATATTTGATGGAAATGTATCTCTGAAATTTCCTGAAAAATTCTGATTCCAGTCTTTCGGGTTTCTATTTTCATCTTTATATGGAGCCAAAACTTTTCGTCTGAGTTTTACATCGTTTACGTTAAAAGTAAATTGATTTGAATTAGTAAAAAACCAGATATCCTCGCAGCAATTTTTCCAGTTTGTTTTTGCACCTCTACCCTTTTCTCTTTCCCAGGTAATTCTGTTTCTGACTTTAAAATATTTTGAACCGATGTTAAAAATTGAGGCTGACGACTTCCAATCACCGCAAATATAGATCGATGAATTTTCTTTTAATAATATTTTCATTCTGCTTAACCAAGAATCTAACCAGGATTCATACTCAGCATCCTTCATTTCTTTGAATGATATATCATTAAATTTTTTAGTGAGGTTGTATGGAGGATCAATAAAAAGCAGATCAACAAAATTATCTGGTAAGTATTCAACTGCTTCAAATATATCCTGGTTAATAACTTTGTCAGTAACTGAATTAATCGTCTGTTTTTCGTTCAGTGTAATAACGGATTGAGAATAGTTTTCAATCTCCCATTCAGTAAGCCTGGTAGATCGGTTAAACTTAGCAGGTAATTTCTTCGTCATCAAATCATGAATAAATTAGTTATTGATTGTTACGAGAAACAGGGTACTTCTCTTTTAATTCAAATAATTCATTGACTAATCGTGTGATACTTTTTTTCAGTTCGAAAATCAATAGAGAAACTTCAGGATTAAAATCATTCTTCTTGATTGAAGTCTCAATGCTCCGGCACAATTCAACAAGACTTTCACAGCCTAAATTCAATAAGTTGCCTGAAAGTTTATGAGCATAAAATTTTAAAATCGCTGCATCTTTATTTTCAAAAGCTGTTTCCAATTCTTTAATCATTATTGGTATATCAGTCACATAAACATTTAAAATTTCACCAACAAATTCTTTATCCACATTCCCATCAACATTGAAGTTTGAAACAATCCGTTCTTCATCAATCAATTTTAATATTTTAGGATTTTTATTCAATGTAATAGTTCTTTTGTTGGATTTACACTTTGCATATCTGTTTCTTAGTTAAACTGTTTTTGTTAATGTAAAAATAGGAATTTTAAAAGTAACGATTGCGTTCAATCTTGTTTACCGACAGCCAAATATCTAATTTTAGATATCAATTTTCTCACTTTTTTCAGGATAATTTTTATGAAAAGAACCATCGTTTCAATGCCCGGTGACGGCATTGGTAAAACAGTACTACCCGAAGCAATAAAAGTTTTAAACGCAGTCAAATTTGAAGCAGATTACGTTCACGGAGATATCGGCTGGGATTTTTGGTGCAGCGAAGGAAATGCACTTCCACAGCGTACAATTGAATTACTTCAAAAACACAAAATTGGTTTGTTTGGTGCAATCACTTCCAAACCAAAAGATGCTGCTGATAAAGAACTTGATCCAAAATTAAAAGGAAAAGGTTTCACTTACTTTTCTCCAATTGTTTCAATGCGACAACACTTTAATCTTGATATTTGTATCCGTCCTTGTATTTCATTTAAAGGCAACCCGCTTAATTTTATTAGAAAGGATAGCAAAGGTCATTACGAAGAACCGATAGTAAACTCTGTTATATTCAGACAAAATACAGAAGGACTTTATGCAGGAATTGAATGGACAAATCCTCCCGCAAATGTTCGTGCAGCTTTTGAATCTCATCCGAAGTGGAAAGCATTTAAAGATGTTCCGAATGAAGATTTAGCAATATCAAGCAGGATAATTACAAAGAATGCGGCAACGAGAATTATTCGTGCTGCTTTTGAGTACGCAAAAAAATATGGATACAAAAATGTAACAGTTTGTGAAAAGCCAAATGTACTTCGCGAAACTTCCGGTATGATGCTGAAGATTGGAAAAGAACTTGCAAAAGAATTTCCGGGAATTTCATTATGGGATACAAATATTGATGCACAAATGATGTGGCTTACAAAAAATCCTGAAGATTACGGAGTTGTTGTTGCTGAAAATATGTTCGGTGATATTATTTCTGACGGATTTGCCGGATTAGTTGGCGGACTTGGTTTTGCTTGTAGCGCAAATCTTGGTGAAGAAGTTTCAGTCTTTGAACCAACACACGGCAGTGCTCCAAAATATCAGGAATTAAGTCCATCAATCGTTAATCCGATTGCAATGATTATGAGTGCCTGTATGATGCTCGATCACATTGGTGAAACTGAAAAAGCTAATAAGATTAGAAAAGCAATTGCAAAAGTTATTGAAGAAGGAAAAGTAAAAACTTATGATATGATGAAACTTCGCGGAGGACCTGATGTATTTAAAAACGGAGCCTGCACAACTCAGCAGATGACTGATGAGATAATTGCTAAAATGTGAGAAGCAAAACGCAAGAAGCAAGACGAGAATTGAAATGTTAGAACTGAGTCATAAAAAATTGGATGTGTGGATAAAAAGTATGGAGCTTGTAACTGAAATCTATAAGCTAACAATTAAATTTCCGATACAAGAAAAGTATGGTTTAACTTCACAAATAAGACGTTCCGCTATTTCTGTACCTTCAAATATTTCAGAAGGAAATGCGAGAATTTCGAAACAGGAAAGACTAAGATTTTTAGAAATTGCCAGAGCTTCATTAGTAGAATTAGATACTCAGATTGAAATAGCAATCAAATTAAATTATTTAAATAGTTCTGATACACGTGATATTTCTGAAATGATGAATCATACATTTGCTATGTTATCAAAATTTATTCAAAAAATAAAAAATGACAAGAGAAGTGAATGATCATCTTGCGTCTTGCTTCTCGCGTTTAACGGAGTACAAATGAAAGATAAAGTCTTAAAAATATGGCCAGAAATTAACTGGATCGAAAACAAAGAGCTCAGAGAAAAAGTTTTATACTGCTGGGTTTATGCAATTGAAAATTCTGTTCTCACTCCCGAAGATTTAGAAGTAATTCCGTTTTCACTTCTCATTAAAGATTGCAAAATATCTTTTATGAATCACAAACGTACTGCAGTTCAGCTTTCTGTTGATATTGCAAAACGAATGAAAGAGAACTTTAAAGATGAAATTAAAATTGATATGGATTTTTTAATTGCCGGTGCAATTCTAATTGATATCGGGAAACTGATTGAATACGACAAAGTTGATGGCAAACTTGTTACAAGTAAAGCCGGACATTTGCTTCGCCATCCTTTCAGCGGAGTATCAATTGCGGACAGATTTGGATTACCTTACGAAGTTCAGCATATAATTGCATATCACGCAAAAGAAGGAGATTTAGCAAAACGAAATGTTGAAGCAATAATTGTTCATCATGCGGATTTTGTTTCGTTTGATCCGTTTAAAGCGTGAGAAGTTAGAGGCAAGAGGTAAGAAGTTTTATGCTGGATTTAAGTCATAAAAGGTTAGATATCTGGAAATTCAGTTTGGAGTTAGTTGTAAAGATTTACTCTTTAACTTCAAATTTTCCAAAAGAAGAATTATTCGGATTAACGAGTCAATTAAGAAGAGCATCTGTCTCAGTGAGTTCAAATATTGCTGAGGGATTGTCCAGAACATCCAAACTTGAAAAAGCAAGATTTCTAGAAATTTCAAGATCATCGCTTGTCGAAATAGATACTCAATTAGAAATTGCAACTAAGTTAAATCTTTGTAATAAAAATAATTTAGTTGAAATTGAAAAATTATTAAACAGTTTATTTGCAATGATTACTTCATTAAAAAAGAAAATTAAATAAAAACCTCTTGCTTCTCACCTCTAGCTGAGAACAAGATTACGGAGTAAAAATGAGTCAAACATTAACAGAAAAAATCGCACAAAAATATGCTGTTGGTTTAGATAAAAACCACGAAGTTCACGCTGGTGATTATTTAATGATACAGCCGGCTTATGTAATGACACACGATAATACAGGTGCTGTCATTCCAAAATTTAAATCTATCGGTGCAAAAAAACTTTTTAATCCACGACAAGTTGTAAACACACTTGATCACAATGTTCAGGATACATCTGAAAAAAATTTAGAGAAGTACAAAAAGATAGAAGACTTTGCCAAATCAATGGGTGCTGACTTTTATCCAGCCGGAAGAGGAATCGGACATCAGATTATGTGCGAAGAAGGTTATGCTTTCCCGGGTACAATGGCTGTTGCGTCTGATTCACATTCAAATATGTATGGCGGACTTGGTTGTCTTGGAACTCCAATCGTACGAACTGACGCTGCTGCAATCTGGGCAACCGGAAGAACCTGGTGGAAAGTCCCTCCGATTGCAAAAGTTGAACTTACAGAAAAACTTCAAAAAGGTGTAACAGGAAAAGATGTCATTATCGCTCTCTGCGGATATTTCAACAATGATGAAGTTCTAAATCACGCTATTGAATTTGTTGGTGATGGAGTAAAGCATCTAACAATTGATGAAAGATTAACAATCGCAAATATGACTACTGAATGGGGCGCACTTGTTGGTTTATTCCCTATTGATGAAAAAACAATTCAATGGTTAAAACGTAGAGCAGAATTTATTCTGTCTCGCGGTTTGGAAGGAGTCCCTTCCGATGCTGACGTGCCTGACGGCAAGGCAGGTGGAAATGGAAAACATCCACGAATCAATAAACAAAGAATTTCTGAATTAGAAAAAATTATTATCAGTGCTGACAAAGATGCCTTCTATGCAAAAGAATTAAAGATTGATCTCTCGACAATTGAACCTTTTGTATCCGGTCCTAATTCTGTTAAAGTGATGAACTCAGTTTCAGAACTCAAAAAGAAAAATGTAAAAATCAATAAAGCATATCTTGTCTCGTGTGTTAACAGTCGCCTTGATGATATTAAAGAAGCAGCATCGGTTGTAAAAGATAAAAAAGTTGCAGAGGGAGTTGAATTTTATATAGCTGCTGCATCGAGCGAAGTACAAAAAGAAAGTGAACTTGCAGGATACTGGCAAATATTGATTGATGCTGGCGCAAAACCACTGCCGCCCGGCTGCGGTCCGTGTATAGGACTTGGAACAGGTTTGCTTGAAGATGGTGAAGTTGGAATTTCTGCAACTAACAGAAACTTTAAAGGAAGAATGGGTTCGCCAAGTGCATTTGCATATCTCGCTTCACCTGCCGTAGTTGCTTCTTCTGCAATTGCAGGAAAGATTGACTACAACTTCAGTAACGGAGATAAGAAAATTATTGGTGAGATTAAAATCAATAAAAAATCTTCTGATGCTAAACCTACTATGAAAATTCTACCGAAGTTTCCGTCAGTGATTGAAGGCGATTTACTTTTCTGCCATCAGGATAATTTAAATACAGATGGAATTTATCCCGGGAAGTACACATACATTGATGACTTCACTCCTGAACAGCAAGCTGGAGTTGTGATGGAAAACTATGATCCTGAATTTGGAAAGATCGCAAAGAAAGGTGACGTTGTCGCTGGTGGATTTAATTTCGGAACCGGAAGTTCACGTGAACAGGCAGCAACTGCCTTTAAGTATAAAGGAATTGCTTGTGTAATTGCCGGAACATTCAGCGAAACGTATTCACGTAATGCAATTAACAATGGTTTTTTGGTAATTGAATGTTCAGAACTTGTAAACGATTTGAAATCCAAATACGGGAAGGAAAAGTTTACTATCCAGACAAATAAAAAAGTTAAAATAGATTTTAAAAACTCTTCAATCACTTTTGATGAGAAAAATTATTCAATTGATCCTGTTGGCGAAGCTGCACAGGAATTAATTATTGCCGGCGGATTAGAGGAGTGGGTGAAGAAGAATCTTTGAAACACAATAGAACACAGATGACACAGATTGATTAAGAACAGCGCAGATCGTAATCCTTCATAATAATCAGTGTTCCATTTTTCAAGAAGGAATTTATATGCAAAATTCAATCTCTAGAACAATATCAGTCCCGACTTTTGTCAGGATCCCAATAAATCTCAAATACAAAGATTTACCTCTATATGTAATCTGATTTTTTTATGAAGAGTAAAGGCGAAATAAAAATTTATAAATCCGGGAGAGATGTAAATCTTGAGGTTAAACTTGAGGAAGAAACCGTTTGGCTTAGTCTGAACCAGATGTGCTTACTTTTCGGAAGAGACAAATCTGTAGTTTCAAGACATTTATCTAATATTTTCAGAGAGAAAGAGTTAGAGAAAAATTCAGTTGTTGCAAATTTTGCAACAACTGCCGCAGATGGGAAATTGTATCAAGTTGACTATTACAATCTGGATGTTATAATCTCTGTCGGTTATCGCGTAAAATCAAAACGCGGCACACAGTTCCGCATCTGGGCAAATAAAATATTAAAAGATTATCTTGTAAAAGGATATGCGTTAAATAAAAAACGTCTTACAGAAACAAAAGAAAAACTTAACGAAGTAACCGAAAACCTTAAACTTCTCGGCAAGATTGTTAAGCAACAAAAACTAACTACTGATGAAAATCTTGCATTTCTTAATTTAATCAGTGATTATGCTTTTGCACTTGATCTGCTTGATAAATATGATCATCAAAGAATTGAAGATATCAAAGGAAAGCGAAAAACTTTACACAAAATAGAATTGGATGAAGCTCTTAGTGCTATTTCAAAATTTAAAAAGGAAACCAGAGCATCTGACTTGTTTGCAAGACCAAAGGACAAATCATTCGACAGCACACTTACTTCAATCTATCAAACTTTCGGTGGTAAAGAATTTTATCCTTCACTCGAAGATAAAGCAGCAAATCTCCTTTACTTTACTGTAAAGAATCATTCCTTCATTGATGGCAACAAAAGAATCGGCGCTTTTTTATTCATCTATTTTTTAAATAAAAATAATTTCCTTCTTACTGAAAAAGGAAACCAGAGAATAAGCAATGAAACTCTTGTTGCACTCACTATCATGATTGCCGAAAGCAATCCAAAAGAAAAAGAACTTATTATAAAACTTATTAAACATTTATTAAATAACAGTAGTGACTGATGGGTAATCATTCAGTAATCAAGGACAAAATCACTAATAACAATAACTAAACAATTAAATAATACAACACTATAAACAATTCAATCTCAATAAAACAGTAATCCCGATTAATCTGGATTGCAATAAATCTGAAAAGGTGAACAAATGAACAAATCAATATCAAGAACAATCTCTGAGTTCGCAGTTAACTTGCAGTACAAGGATTTACCAAAGGAAGTAATCCACGAAGTAAAACGCTATCTATATGACTCAATGGGATGTGCATTTGGCGGATATCATACAAAAGATGTTAGAATTATTCGTAACATTTACCACGATATGGGGGGAACTGAAGAAGCAACAGTAATAGGATTTGGAGATAAAATCCCTGCTGTTAATGCAACACTTGTAAACTCGCTTATGATTCGTGCATTAGATTTTAATGACATCTACTGGAAAGAAGATCCTTCGCATCCATCAGACATAATTCCTGCGGCACTTGCAACAGCAGAATTAGTAGGCGCATCTATGGAAGAAGTGATTACAGCAATAGTGCTTGCTTATGAATTTGAACAAAGATTATGTTTGTTTGCATCTCCGGGAATCCGTGAACGCAAATGGCATCACGCAACTTTAACTCAATTTGTTTCACCAATTGTTGCCGGAAAAATGTTAGGACTAAATGTTGATCAGATGGTTAATGCAATTGGTATCAGCGGAAGTCATAATCATACAATCGGCTGTCCAACTGCAGGTAAATTAACAATGATGAAAAACACTGTTGACCCAATGGCAACACAATCTGGTGTTTTCGCTGCTTTAATGGCTCAGCGTGGTTACTCAGGAACAGAAGCTGTGTTTGAAGGTAAAGAAGGTTTTATGGATACTTTCCTCGGATGGAATGCTAAAGAACAAAAAGTTGAACCGGTTAGTATGAAAGGGCGCGATGGTGTTTCTGAATGGAAATGGAATATCGAAAAACTTATCGGCGGACTGGGTGAGAGTTATAAAATTTTGGAATGCAGTATGAAAGCTTTTCCGACAGAAGCATTAACTCACACTCATCTTTCTGCAACATTAAATGCTGTTGTAAAAAATAACATCAGTTATGATCAGATAGAATCTGTTACTCTCACAACTTTAGCTCAAGCTTATGATATTCTTTTCGATCCGCACAAGTATCGTCCGGAATCACGAGAAACTGCTGATCATTCACTCCCCTATTGCATTGCAGCAGCTTTAGTTGATCATAAAATTACAACACAATCTTTCAGTGATGAAAAATTGAAAGACCCAAGAATCTGGGAAGTTATTGATCGTGTTAAAGGCGAACCTTCAATTGAATTTGAAAAGATGTTTCCGGCAAAGCAGCCAAGTAAAGTTGTGGTAAAAACAAAAGACGGCAGAGAATTTTCTGAATATCTCGAATATCCAAAAGGCGATCCAAGAGAACCAATGACGATGGAAGACCTTGAAAATAAATTTGATGGTTTGTCATCACAGTTGTTTGTTTCAGGAAGAAGAAAAGAAATCAAGGAGGCTATCTTCAAAGCTGAATTGATGACTGCAAGAGAGTTTATGAAGAAGATGATTCTTTAACTTAAAGTCATTGATAGTCATTTGTGGTCATTAGGTCATTGATAGTTATTTATTTTAATTGGAGGCAGAATGAAACTTGAAGAATAACAGGTTTATCAGTTATCAATGGCGATTGCTGAAAAGATATGGAATATTGTTATCCGATGGGATTATTTTGCGAAAGATGTTATTGGTAAACAATTGATGAAATCTGCAGACTCGGTAGCTGCAAATTTAAGTGAAGGATTTGGAAGATATTTTTATAAAGAGAATAAACAATTTTGCTATTACTCAAGAGGCTCTCTTCTTGAAACTAAAACCTGGATTAAAAAAGCCAGTGATAGAAAATTAATTGATGAAAAAACATATTTGGAAATATTTAGCGAACTGGAAACGATTGGTGTTAAATTAAATAACTATATTAAAACAATTGGCAAAACACTAAACAACGAATGACCATAAATGACACAAAGTAAATGACAATAAATGACTACTATTGACAAGAAACAAATAACCATAAATGACAAAAAAATAATATGCATAATAATTCAAATAAATAATTGAAAAATAAAATGATAAAAACGATTAAGAAAACATCCGCAGGCAAACAAGGCGATAACATCCGCTCTGATTGCTATTTTGAAATTGAGTTGAAAAATTCTGGTGGAATTAAACTCGACATCAAAAGTAAAGTGCAGTCAATGTATGGAGAATCAATTAAAGAGATGATTCTCGAAATGTCAAAGTTTTTCGGAATTAAAGATGCAAAAATCCTTTGCGAAGATTACGGCGCACTGCCATTTGTTATGGCTGCAAGATTTGAACTTGCGATAAAAAGATTATTCCCTGAAAATAAAAAAGAATATCTGCTTCCTTTTATTAAACAGAATCAATATTCAACAAAGAAAGATCAGTTAAGAAGAAGCAGACTTTATCTGCCGGGGAATGAACCTAAGTTTTTTATGAATGCAGGACTTCATTCACCTGACGGAATAATTCTGGATTTGGAAGACAGCGTTGCACCGACTGAAAAAGATGCTGCTCAACTTCTTGTTCGTAATGTATTACGCTCTGTTGATTTCTATAACGCTGAAAGAATGGTTCGGATAAATCAATTGCCAAAAGGATTAGATGATTTAAAATATATCATTCAGCATAATGTTAATGTTATCCTTGTTCCTAAATGCGAATCAGCAGAACAAATTAAGCAGCTTGAAAAAGAAGTGGATAAATTAAAGAAACAACAAAAGGTTAATAATGCAATCTACTTTATGCCGATTATTGAAAGTGCACTTGGAGTAATTAAAGCTTATGAAATTGCAACTGCATCAAAAAATAATTGTGCTCTTGCAATAGGACTTGAAGATTACACCGCTGATATCGGAACGCAGAGAACCAACGAAGGTCGTGAAAGTATTTACGCAAGACAAACACTGGTTAATGCTGCCAAAGCTGCAGGAATACAAGCGATTGATACTGTCTTTTCTGATGTTTCTGATATGGAAGCGTTACGACAAAGCGTTCTTGAAGCTAAATCACTTGGCTTTGAAGGAAAAGGCTGCATACATCCACGACAGATAAAAGTTGTACACGATGCTTTTGCTCCAACAACAGAAGAAATAGAAAAAGCAAAGAAGATAGTTCTCGCTTTTGAAGAAGCAGAGAAAAAAGGGTTGGGCGTTGTCTCTCTCGGAAGTAAGATGATTGATCCGCCGGTTGTGAAGCGTGCACAGAGAACTATTGAGTTAGCTATCTTAAATAATTTATTAGATAAAAACTGGAAGAAACAATAGGACACGGATAACACTGATTAGTTATGATCAGCACTGAATATAAATCATCATAAAAATAAGTGTTCCTTTTCTTAAAGGATTAAAATGAAACTATTTTTCTTTTTGATAACAGTATTAATATTTTCAGAGAGTAGTTTTAACTACTTGTATTCACAACAAGTGCAGTCAATAAATTCAGATTCATTACGGCAAATCGAATTGGGAAATCTTGCTACCTATTCAATGCCTGATTCTGTTTTGAAATTATTTCCGTTTCAAAGCTTGAACTACTTAAACAGATTTTACCCTGGTGTTGTTTCTTATTTCCAGGATTTTTACATCCGAGACGGTGAAAATTACGAAACTGGTTATTTCATTGATGGAGTAAAATTCAATGATCTGTTTACAGGAAATAATTCATTTTTTCTTAATCCAAGCACATACAAGTCTATTGATTTTTACAATGGTTTTATCACTTCAGATATTGGAAATACATCAAGCGGTTTGTTTAATTACAATTTGAGAACCGGAGGTGATAAGTTGCAATTTAATGCTGAGTACCTTACAGATAATATTACTTTTACAAATGATGCATTTTCAGGAAATAAACGATTAGGCACTTATTTTTATGGTTACAATGAAACTAACCTGAACATTGGTGGTCCACTAATATTGAATAATTTGAAATTTTTTATAAACACAAATTATCTTTTCCAGAGAGATAAAAATCCTCAGAGATATCCTGGTGCAGATAATCTATTTTTCAATGATAGCGTATCTATGGATTCAATTACAATAAATCTCCCTGCCGGTATAGTTCCATTAAACTCATTTGAATCATTCAACTTATTGTCAACTATTTTTTATGATGCTGAAGAAATAAAAATAAAAGTTTATGGAATATACTTTAATGAAAATGAACTTTCAGAACGACATCATTTAATTGATTACCTGAATCCAAGAACAGGTTTGATTAATAATTCAGGCGGAATCATAAACTTAAATCTGCAGCAAGATGTTAATAATGTCTTATCGTATTCAATAAATGGAAATTATTATAACAAGAGTGAAGTAACCGCAGACCCATATCTTGGAAATAATTACTGGACTTATGGAGATAGTGTCGCAAATGCTGAAGCAGGGATTATATGGGAAAGATCAGTAAAAGACATAAACAGTGGTAGGGTCGGAAGGTATGTTTTGCCTTCTTTCAGAGGTGTATTCAATTACAATTTTACTAATGAAAATTATCCTGGCGTTGATCATAAGAAGTTAAATCAGGAAAGGGTTTCATTAGCTGGCAAATTGAGCTTAAATATGTACGGACAATTGATAAGGATCGGCGGAGAGTACTCCTACCACAACTTAATGCAGTGGGAATTAGCTAATCAAAATGCACTTGCTTATATATTTGTTGACTTCAGATCTCAACCGAACTTTGATGATTATAGCGATGAAGAATTAAAGGAGTTTATAGCATTTTATCGTGGTGCTAATAATTTCGGTTATAGTTTATCAGGAGGAGATTTAAATGATGATATTTATAAATCTCCTGAACCTGAATTTTATTCTATCTATATTGATGACAGAATAAATATTGTAAATAACTTATCTGCTTATTTGGGTTTGCGATATGATCATTTTAATTTCAATTTCAAAAAGATGGTGGACCCCACAAATCCTGATAAAACAGTTAACCGATCTACTGGTGAGATTATTGAAAATGGTTTGATTGATACTGACGATTATTCATTTTTTTCTCCCAGAATTGCTCTTGAATTTCTGGTGATAAATAACCTGTCATTTATATCCACGTATTCAGAAAAAGTCCAGAGCCATCCGTTTTCTGATCTGTACCAGGGAATTAACTCAACACTATATATATTAAACACGGGACCTTTTAATCAGGCTTACATTCTAACGGGAGATACAAAACCAATTGAAACAAGTGAATTTGAGTTTGGTATTAAATTTTTACCCTTAAATAATCTTAGAACTGGATTGAAGTATTTTAATAAGAATTCTAAAAACCATTTGTCAATTGATTTACAAGAAGTGAATCCAAGTTCGGCTTTTTCTAGTTATTATTATCTAAATGCCGATCAAACATTTGATATTTGGGGTATAGAGTATATAATAGATTATTATACCAAAGGATTGAAATTTATTTCAAATATTTGTTATCAAAATACTGATGTGGAAATAATAGGAGACAGATCTAATAAAATTATTATAAATGCATTTATGAATTATGACTTTATACACTTCCTAAAGCTTTCAGGAATTTTTAGAGAATTAAATCTGAGTACTCAATTTACTTTTAACAGTGGGCATCCATATTATTATACTGGTTTGCGATACCCCGATATTCCTTATTCTGGTACAACACCTAATGTCTATCAATTTGACCTAAAACTGGAAAAAAGAATCGCAATAACTGAGATTCTTAAGCTAGGTTTTTATATATATGTAATAAATTTGTTCGATGCAAAAAATGTATATGATGTTTTTCCACGAACCGGTTCAGCCGATGATGATGGACTTGCCATTAGTGCAATGATAGAAACATACGGAGAACAATATGCAATTTTACACCAGCTTATGAATCAATATAATCCTCAGGATGAACAACAAACATTTTACGGTCCTCCAAGACAAATTGGATTCGGAATTAAACTCAATTACTAAACACAAGATAAATTATGAAACTAACAAAAAACGCAGCAGGCAGATTTGTCCCTACAGAAGTAAATAGCCAACAACAAATTCCATTCAAGGGTGTCGATAAATACAAACCAACTGGAGTTAAAGCGAAACCAAAAATAAAAACTTGTATTGATTATCCATCCGATGGAAATAAAGTTGTAAATGATTTGAAGACAGCTTTGAAAAAAGCAGGATTGAAAGATGGAATGACAATTTCAACACATCATCATATTCGCAACGGCGATGCTGTTACAAATATTTTGTTTGATACAGTTAAAGAAATGGGAATTAAAAATATCCGCTGGTTCCCTTCTGCTTCTTTTCCGGTTCATTCACACTTAATTAAATATCTTGAAGATGGAACAATTCATCACATCGAACCTAATGTTTTTTCATATTTTTACAGTGCTAGCTATGAAGATAAAAAAGTTGGTTATATAATTTTTGTTCTCTTTAATACTGAAGTTTATACAGCTTACATTCATTAAAAACAATTTAGCACTTAAACAATACAGTAATATGAATAAATCAATTTCACCCAGACAGAGCTAAATAGAGTGAAAACTATAAAGATTAAATCAGATTCATTATTTAAGAGCGTTATCAAACTAATTGAAGAAAGCCGTTCAAGAACGGCTTTGGAAATAAATTCTGAGATTACTTTATTGTATTGGAATATAGGCAAGTATATTAGAGAAGATATATTAAAAAATAACAGAGCTGATTACGGACAGAGAATTGTTGAATCATTATCTGAACGATTGACTAATCAGTACGGCAGGGGTTGGAGCAAGAGACATTTGCACAACTGTTTACGTTTTACAGAAGCTTTCCCCCATGAACAAATTGTGCACGCACTGCGTACACAATTGAGCTGGACTCATATCAGATCACTTATTCCCATTGAAGACGAATTAAAACGCAACTTTTACATTGAGTTAAGCAAGATTGAGAAGTGGAGTACACGCCAGTTGGATGAACGTATCCAATCAATGTTATATGAAAGAACTGCAATCAGCAAAAGATCCGATAAAACTATTCGTCAGGAACTTCAGCATCTTAAAGAGCAGCAGCAAATTACACCTGACATAATATTTCGAGATCCATATATTCTTGACTTTCTTGGATTGAGCGATACATTTTCTGAGACTGATTTAGAAACAGCCATTATTGTTGAATTACAAAGATTCATTATTGAACTTGGAAATGATTTTGCTTTCCTTGCACGACAAAAAAGAATTACTATAGATAACCGCGACTACAAAATTGATCTTCTCTTTTATCACAGGAGATTAAAATGCCTTATTGCCATAGATCTAAAAATTGGAGAGTTCGAAGCCGGTTATAAAGGTCAAATGGAACTCTATCTGCGTTATCTCGAAAAAAATGAATCTTTGGAAGGAGAAAATTCTCCTATTGGACTCATACTCTGCGCAGGCAAAAACGAAGAGCACGTCGAATTGCTTCGATTAGAAAAAAGCAATATTAAAGTTGCTGAGTATATAACAATACTACCTGATAAAAAACTTTTAAAACAAAAACTTCATAAAGCAATAGAAATTGCCAGGCATAGATTAATTGCAGGCAAGAAAGTATGACGATACTTTCATAATTTTAAAATTAGCAATTGAAAAAAACAATAAAAGAATACAACAATGAAATTAACAAAAAACGCAGCAGGCAGATTTGTCCCTACAGAAGTAAATAGCCAACAACAAATTCCATTCAAGGGTGTCGATAAATACAAACCAACTGGAGTTAAAGCGAAACCAAAAATAAAATCTTGTATTGATTATCCATCCGATGGAAATAAAGTTGTAAATGATTTGAAGACAGCTTTGAAAAAAGCAGGATTGAAAGATGGAATGACAATTTCAACACATCATCATCTTCGCAACGGCGATGCTGTTACAAATATTCTTTTCGATACAATTAAAGAGATGGGAATAAAAAATATTCGCTGGTTCCCTTCTGCAAGTTTTCCGGTTCATTCTCACTTGATAAAATATTTGGAGGATGGAACAATTCATCACATCGAAGGAAGTATGAACGGACCACTTGGAAAATTCACTTCTGAAGGAAAGATGAAAGGAGTTGGAGTTCTTCGTTCACACGGAGGAAGATATCAATCAATTCAGGATGGAGAAGTTCATATTGATATTGCAGTTATTGCAGCACCAACCGCTGATCCATTTGGAAATGCAACCGGTGATCGCGGAAAATCTGCCTGCGGATTAATTGGATTTGCTCTTGGCGATTCTGAATATGCAGACAGAACAATTATTGTAACCGATAATCTTGTTCCATTCCCTTGTGTTCCATGGCAGATTCAAGGTAACAATGTTGACTATGTTGTTGAAGTTGAATCACTCGGTGATCCAAAAAAAATTGTAAGCGGAACAACCGAAGTAACAAAATCTCCTGATCGTTTACTAATTGCTGAGTATGTTGCACAATTTCTTGATGAAGCAGGAATAATGAAAGATGGATTTTCATTTCAGGCAGGTGCTGGTGGAACAACACTTGCATTTGCTGTCTATCTGAAAGAAAGAATGAAAAAGAAAAATGTTAAAGCAAGATTTATTCGCGGTGGTTCAACAAAATATTTAGTTCAAATGCTCGAAGAAGGATTGACTGATTATATTCTTGATGGACAGACTTTTGATCTTGAAGGTGTAAGAAGTATGAGAGAAAATTACGGACACGTTAATACTTCACCATTCACAAGCTACAACTTTCATGGCAAAGGAAATTTTGCATCAATAGTTGATGCTGCTGTACTTGGGTGCCACAGAAGTTGACGTAAAGTTTAACGCAAACGTTGTTACTCACAGTGATGGATATTTGCTTCACGGAATCGGCGGATGGCAGAATTGTCTTTATTCAAAATGTACAATACTTGCTATCCCATCTTTCAGAGATCGCATTCCTGTAATAGTTGATGAAATAACAACACTTTGCGGACCCGGTGAGTTGATAGATGTTATTGCAACTGAACGAGGACTTTGCATTAATCCCAAAAGAAAAGATTTATTGAAAGCAATGAAAGGTTCTACAATTCCAATTCTGAATATCAAAGAATTAAAAAAACAAATTGATGAAATCTGCGGTGGCGCCCCGGCAAAGCCAAAAGTAAACAAAGAAAAAGTTGTAGCAATTATAAAATGGGTTGATGGAACTGTACTTGATTCTGTTTTTCAAGTGGAGAAATAATTTATCGGGGAGGTTTGTATTTGTTCAATCCACCAACTGATGTGGTAATCCAGACGATTCC
Source organism: Ignavibacteriota bacterium (assembly GCA_013285405.1). Lineage (NCBI taxonomy): Bacteria > Pseudomonadati > Ignavibacteriota > Ignavibacteriota bacterium. The sequence goes on from CP053446.1 coordinate 99,441, forward strand.
GTTTTCATCGCGTGAAGAAGCTTTTATTATATTCGAAGTGATTAAAGAATTACTTGTTGTGAATGCTGAAAAATTATTTTGTGCATCATACTTAATCAAACCTTCTGAAGCAGCTATCCATTTATTATTTTCATCATCAACAAAAATATTGTTGAATGTGTTTTGTGATGTGCCAGGAAAATAATTTGTAAAATTGCTCATATTGTAATAAGAAACACCAGCTCTGCCCGAAGTATCCGGTAAAAAGCAAAACCAAAAATTATTAAATAAATCTCGATCTATCGAACTGATAGTAAGAGATGGATAGTTATAATTATATTTTGAAACCGATTTAAATATTTCATCCTCAAAAACGAAAATGCCACCAGTTTTTGTTCCTAACCACAATCTCGATTCAGTTTCAACATAAATATCATTTATCCAATCAAGACTGTTTGGTTCGTTGTATGAAGTCCAATTAACACCGTTGAATTTTACCAGGTCAGCCGAAGTTCCTATCCATACATTTCCTGCGTTATCAAATTTTATAGAATTTATTATTTCTGAAGATAGACCGGAGTTTGATCTGTTATAAGTAAACCAGCTGCTGCCGTCAAGAATTCCAATTCCAAAATCGGTCCCGACCCAAATCCGATTCTGATTATCAGCTTGAATACAATTTATTTTGTTAGCAGGAATTGCAGAATTTGTACGATCGTAGTTTGTAAAATTTATTTCATCATATCTTATTAAACCTTTATCAAGCGACCCTATCCATTTTACGTTATTGTTATCAACTAAAACTGCAGTTAAGAAATTAGTAGGAATCCCTGAATTAAAAAACTGATAATCCACCCAGACCGAAGTATCTCTGAGTGCTTCGACATAATTGCTGGTTTTGCTGCTTTGCACTATTGCATTTATTTCTTTGTCTCTGTGGTTCGGTAGTTTGAATTTAACAGAATATTCTCCCGGAAGTAAATTTGAAAAAGTTGCAGGTGTAACCAAACCAGTCGCAGAATCATTAATAAGAATTTCAGCTCCACTAGGCGAAGTGTTCAGGAATAAATTTCCAAGCATTGAGGAATTAGATGCAATATCAACAAATAAATTAATTTTCTCATCCTCACCAAGACTTACAACAATTAAAGTATCTTTAAAATATTTTTTTTTGAATGTTAGTTCATAATCACCTGCTTCTATGTATGAAATACTATCAGGTGTTAATCTGCCGGTATTCCGACCATTCTGGAATATTGTAAATCCAACCGGAGTGGAATTTATATAAATAAAACCATTTGGTGCTTCCGACTCAACAGGCGAACGCGAAACTTCCTTATCACATCCAGGCAGGACAATTAATGATACCAGGAATACCGATACGGTTGTTTTTAAAAAATTTATTTTGATTTTATGAATAAAAGTTATCAATTAATTTTCATCAATAAAATTATAGCCGAATGATTCAATATAGTTTTGCACAAACCTTAACTTTGTATAAGCCTTACTTGAATATGAACCAAATAATCCGAATCCGCCTTCAATATTTGAGTAATCTGAAACATCAACGCTAACTGTCAGGTCATCAATATTTCCGCTTGTTGAAGAAATATACTTTGAAGTCGGTAAATCAAGCGCTGCTACATTAAAAAGTATTTTCTGGTGAATCGAATAGTTATTCTTGTTCGGATCTCCTTCTGAAATTTCTTCAAGAGCTTTAGTAATAGCTGAGAGGTCATATACAATCGTGATTGATGCAGATGCTGCCGGATAAACTGCTGTAAGACCGTTTCCATTAGTCACATACTTAATTGGCACATTTTTCAATTTATCAAAAATCTGTCCGTTAACATTCTGCTTATATCTTATCGTCATTTTTGGTAAAAAAGAATTTCCCTCCTGAAGTTCATTCCAGAAAAATTGTACGAACGGTTTAGTACCGGAAGGAATAATAACATCACTATCATCATCAAAATTAACTTGACCGGGAGAGACTGTAGATGATCGAAGTCTTTTGCCATTTGGAAGTAATACTTCAAGCTCGACAGATTTTTTGCTTCCAACAGAAAATTTATCATTGTAATAATACCTGAACGGAGTTTTATAACGCGATGTATCTATTCTTGCAACAGATGTATCTCTGAAAACAAATACCGAATCATTATACCAGACACGAATATCAGCACCAGCCACAAAAGGATCTTCCGTATAAGTTGACGGATCAAATCCATCAGGTCGGTAACTTCGGAAAAGAGTTGCGGACTGATATTGTTGATCATTTTTCAGAATGCAAGTAAAAGCAAATCGTTCAACATAATCACCATAAGGATTGAAGTCTTCTTCGCAGGAAATAAATAAGAACGAAATAATTATTACAAGCAGTAGTGAGTTTAATCGTTTCATATCTCAACCTTCAGAGTAGCAGTTATCATGAAAGGCAGCATATTAACTATTTCACCTGTGTCCCTGTCGAAGTAAAAAATATTATTTCGATCGTAAACATTTATTGCGCTGGCACCAAGTTCAATATTAACATAAAAAAGAGTAAGTCTTTTTATCAAGCTGAGATCAAGACGATGATATGCAGGTAATCTTCCAAGATTCTTATCGCCTAAATAGGAATATGGATTAAACTCTCCGCTAAATTGTCCGCTGCCATAAAGATTAGTTAAAAAATATTTATCATAAAAACCAATCATCTCGGTAAATGGATAACCGGAACTAAAATTCCAGATTGAACTTGCAATCCAGCCATCACCAAAATTTAATTCAACTATAATATTGCCTGAATGTCTTGCATCATATTTAGGATAATAAAGCCAATCATTAACTTCTTTGTACGCCCAGCTTAATGAATAAGATGCAGTTACATTTAATGGATCAAGACTATAATTCAGTGAAAACTCTGAACCGTAAGCTTCGCCTGTACCGGATAACAAATCAGGATCTGCAACAGTAAATTTCTTATCGTTGACTATAGGGATGTAATGTGTAATCTTATAATAGCCTTCAACAGAAAAATGTATTCCCCTTATTAAATCAAAATCCAATCCGGCGATATAATGAATTGATCTTGCAGGATTCAAATAGTCCGGTGTAATAATCCATGGATCGAATATGGATATAATTTCGCTTTCGTCAGAGACTGTTAACATTTCCTGTTGATAAATTCCCCATGCCGCTTTAAATCCGATTAAAGGATGGAATCTGTAAGTTAAACTGACGCGCGGTTCGAAAACTCCACCGCCCTTACTGCTTAAACCTGTAACATTAAATCTCGTTCCTGCATCTAGCCCGAAATTTTTCCACTGCAGGAATTTATATTTACCATAAAGGCTAAGATTACCGGCAAACTTTTCAAGATTACTTTGAATACCAACAAAGTTTGTTTGCTGGAATTTTGTATCAATCGTTTTTAGTTTAAGTCCCAATCCAATTTCATCACGGTTATCATAAACAGCATTCATGTCAAAAGTGATAGTAAAATCCTTTACTTCATTGTATCGTGGTTTAAGACTGCTGAGGTTTGGTATCACTTCACCTTCAAATGAACTGAGTGAAATACCAAGTCTTGAGAATAATGGTACATCATAAATCTGAAGCCACTCAAATCCGAACACATTATTATTCCATTTGAATTGTTCTCTGAACGGATCCTGGTAATCAACATTATCATTGGACAAAAATCCGAAAACAGCAAATTTTGCATTCTCAAAAATATCTTCGCTGCTATAGTTTAATTTGAATGAAAGATCGTAAAAATCAATCGGGACGGTCTCTTCATTAAAAAATTTTTTAAGCACATCGTTATCATAACTCATTCTTCCAGTAATCATAAAAGAACCATTTGGAATCGGACCCTCCAACAAACCTTTGGCAGTTAGAAAACTAAGACCACCTTTAAATCCGAGTCTGTTTTTATTTCCGTCTTTTGAAACAACATCCATCACAGATGAAACTCTTCCGCTGTATTGAGAAGTAAAACCACCTTTATAAAACTCAATACTGTTTATCATATCAGGATCAATAACGCTGAACAATCCAAGTGAGTGAAATGGATTATAAATCTCAACTCCGTTAAGTAAAATCTGGTTTTGATCTCCACTTCCGCCACGAACATAAAACTTTGCTGTAACATCACCTGTTGTGCTGACTCCGGGAATATATTGGAGCGATCTGAAAATATCTGTTTCAACTCCTTTGGGCTGGATTTCAATTTCTTTTACTGAAATTCTTTCAAGACTAATATCGGTTGAGTTTTCGCGGATAACTTTTTCACCAACCTTTTCTATTGTCTGCAGTTCAACACTTAATGGCTGAAGTTTTACATCTAGTTGGGTGACATCTGTTGGCTCAACAAATATTTTGACAAGTCTGGTTTTATATCCAACATAAGAAACTGTAACTTCATATTCTTTACCGGAAGGAATTGATTTGATCAGATACATTCCTCTTTCATTAGTTGAAGCTCCTAAGTTTATTTCCTTAAGGAAAACATTACAGAAAACAAGAGCTTCGCCATTAGTTGAATCAGTCACAAAACCGCGTAGATTTCCGGTTTGCTGTGGAAGAATTAATCTGGTTGGAATCAGAGTCAGAATTACAATAAGAATAAAGAGATAAGAAAACCCTTGAACCCGCATTAGTCCTGAATATTGAAAGTTAAAATTACGGTTTCAAATATATAGTAAACTTATTTTTGTTTATACACTTGAATTATACTAATTATAGGAGACTTCTGAATTATTATGAATATGTCACTCTGAATCCGGCAACTGCCGGATTTTTTAATTTAAAAACCAGATATTTCACTCCTGCCTTGCCGGCAGGCAGGTCGTTCAATATGACAAATTAGAATTTTTCAGAAGTCTCTATAGATTTATCCGGCCCTCAATGCATCAACAATTTTCAATCTTGATGCTCTGACTGATGGCAAAAATCCACCGACTATCCCCATAAGAATTGCAAAAATAATTGCAGCGATAATGATAACAGGAGAAAGCGCAAATCCAAATTCAAGTTCAGACCAGGAACCCCAGTTTAAAGTTGATATTGAGAAAAATGACAGGAATGATGAAAGAAGAATTCCAATACCGCCGCCAATCAACGCAATAATTAATGACTCCATTAAAAATGCAGCGAGAATACTTCTGCGTTTGAATCCTAATGCTCTCAGTGTCCCGATTTCGACTGTCCGGTTTGCAACCGCTGCATACATTGTAATCATTGCTCCGATAACGGCACCGAAACTAAAAATTATCGTTATAAAAATTCCAAGAATTCTTATAAAACCTGCAAGCAGTTCAGACTGTTCTTCATAAAATTTCTTTTCTGTTTTAACTTCAAATTGTTCCAGCCGTTTATCTGATTCAAAGGCTTTTTTAAATGCCTGAAAATTATTCGCATCGTCAAGTTTTATAGTGATAGAAGAAACACTGCTTCCCCGGTTAAATGCGCTTAAAAGCTGTAAAGCATCGCACCACAATTCTGAATCGAAACCACTGCCGTCTGTAGTAAATTTTCCAACTATCTTCCAATAATCGCCGGCAATTTTAATTGATTCACCAACTTCTGCACCTTTAAATTTCTTTGGAATAGATTCGCCAACAATTAATTCACGCGTACCGAAACTAAAAGTTCTGCCCTCAATAATTTTTATTTGAGGACGCAATTGATAAACTTCAGGTGAAACACCGCGAACAGTAATATTGCTCATTCCACCGGAAAGAATATCGAGTGTAATTACTACCACCGGTTCAGCGGAAATAATATCACTGCCATCAGAAGACTTTGCAATATGAGGAAGCGTACGGATTACATTTTGAGTTTCGCCATCAATTATGCTCATGATTTCACCGACAGCAGATTTTCTAACTATCTTCACATTGTCAGATGATCCGGTAGCAACCAGTGTTTTCTGAACTCCATACGCCATCATCAAGACTGCCGTAAAAACAAGAACTACTAATGCAATACCAGCAATTGTAATAATTGTAGTGAGTTTTCTGGTTTTAAAATTTCTCACAATATATTTTAATGGAATTTTCATTTTATACCATCAGTAAATTATTTCAATAATTTTAACCCACACCTTAATCCCTTCAAGCAAAGAGAATTAAAATCTCAGACATTTATCCAACAAACCTGAAGCCATCAATTATTTTTGTAGTTAATGCACGCTGAATCGGGAAAATTGCAGCAGCGATTCCAATTACTATTGCGGAAGTAACAGCAAGTATTATAGTAATTGGTTCAATCTGAAATACCGGGAACATTCCTTTTGGAATGAACTGCTCGAATATTGCAACAATAGGAAATGTTAAAAACAATCCTAATCCTCCACCAAGTGCAGAGATAAAAAGAGATTCACCCATAATCAATCCTGTAAGATGTTTACCAGAAAAACCAAGCGCTTTAAATACAGCATACTCTCTTGTTCGTTCACGCGCAGACATAATCATAGTGTTTCCAAGAACCAGCATTATTATTCCGATGATAACAAAGGACATAATATTCATTGAAGTTATAATAGCACTTGTTGATGAAAGAAATCCTTGCTGGAATGCTCTTTCAGTTTCAGTTATAGTTTCAGCCGGAGAATTTTTAAACAACGCATCAATCTTTTCAGAAATCATTGCTGATTTAGAAGGGTCATTAATTTTTTCAATATACCAGCCTACATCTCCGGCTCTTGTGGGCATTTCTTCTTTCATTCTTTCATTTACGTAATCCCAATGAAAGATCATCTGTGAAGCATCGGTAGTTTTATCTCTTGGTCTGTATATTCCACGAACCACAAAATCCCAAGTGCCCGGATAAATATCTCCTTCGAGTGTCATTACATCACCGATTTTCAGATTATACTGTTTAGCAATTGCTTCACCGAGTACACAGGCATTTCTTTCCTTCTTAAATGTTTCAAGTTCTTCTTTGCTGATTAAGAATTCCGAATAAACATCAAAAATAGTTTGAGCATCAGCAGCTATTCTTGCGAAGAACTGGTTCTTATCTATATACACTCCGCCGAACCAGTTTGCAAATGTTACTATCTCTATACCATCAACCTGAGCAATTTTATCTCTGTATGAATAAGGGAGAGGAAATATAAAAGATACTGCCTGACGGGTTATTAAACGGTTTGCGGAAGCTCCTTCAACTCCTACATACCAGGCTGTTACAACTGTTCGCAGAAGTCCGAATGCAATCACTGCAATAGCTATTCCGAGAATAGTAAGTACTGTTCTTAGTTTATGCCTGAGAGGATTTTTTAAAATTAATTTTAAAATTTTCATAATATCTCCATTTCAAAATTGTTAAGCAGGAATTAAATCACCTTTTTCGAGATGACGGATTATCCTTGCTCTGGCTGCAGCATGCGGATCATGAGTAACAATCACAATCGTTTTATGAAATTCTTTATTTAATCTTTCCATAAGAGTTAAAATTTCTTCGGCAGAATTTTTATCTAGATCACCAGTCGGTTCATCAGCAACTATTATAACCGGATCGGTAACGATTGCACGAGCAATTGCAACTCGCTGTTCCTGCCCACCTGAAAGTTGTTTAGGTGAATGATGCATCCGATCTCCAAGTCCAACAATTCCCAGTGCAGTTTCAACGTGTTGTTTACGTTCCGCTTTTGAAAGATGAGTGAGTAGTAGAGGAAGTTCAACATTCTCGTATGCGGAAAGAACCGGTATTAGATTACAGAACTGAAATACGAAACCAATCTTTGCTGATCGCCATTTTGCTAATGCTGATTCACCCAAAGTTGAAATATCTGTTCCATCTACTATTATGCTTCCATTTGAAGGTTGATCTATACCTGCAATCAAATTAAGTAATGTAGTTTTTCCTGAACCGGAAGGACCCATCAATGCAAGAAATTCTCCTTGCTCAACATTTATCGAAAGATTGTTAAGAACCGGAACTTCAAAACTATCTCTCCAATATGATTTAGAAACATTTTGAACCTGAATTATCGCTGACATTATTTCTCCAATAATTTTTTATTGCACTATCTTTACTTTAGTTCCCGCTTTTATTTCATCAGTAATTTTTCCAATTACAGAATCACCTGCTTCAAGTCCGGAAATAACCTCAGTATAATTTCCAATACTTCTGCCGGTTTTAATCTCGACTGGTACCGCTGTATCGTTATCAACTTTATAAACTACCGATGAACCATTTTCCTGTCTGATAGTAGATGTTTGAACAACTAAATATTTTTCTTCACTTAACATTTTAGCATCAATCGGTTGAGATAAAAATGAAACTTTTGCACTCATTTCAGGTAAAACTCTGGAGTCGTATTCTTTAAATCCAACTTTAACCATAACAGTAGCTTTTGAACGATCAGCAGTCGGAACGATTTTAAAAACATATCCGGGATAACTTTTTTGTGGGTAAGCATCCAGAACAATTTCACAATCCTGATATGTTTTTATCCGATCAATATTTGATTCAGAAACATCAGCTTCAATCATCAGTGAATTCATATCAGCAATAGTAACCACAGCAGCACGTGAAGTAGTACTTGCACCAAACGGAGCCACGATTTCGCCAACTTCAGCGTTTTTTGTAAGAACAGTTCCATCGAACGGGGCACGGATTATCATATTCTCCAGAGAAACTTCTGCTTCCTGAATTCTGGCTTTAGCAATTTCTATATTTGCCAGCAGCATATTGTAAGTTGTTTCTGCCTGATCAAGATTTTGTTGTGAAGAAAGTCCTCGTGAGAAAAGTTCTTTTTCACGATTGTAACTATTTTGAACTTCATTCAATTGCGCTTGATAAAGCTGGAGACCTGACTTTGCTTCGTCGAGTTGAGCTTGAATATCCCTGTCGTCAAGCCTGGCAATTATTTGTCCTTTTTTTACTTTGTCGCCTTCGACTACTCCCAAATAAACCATAACACCGGTACCTTTTGAACTGACTGAAGCCTGCCGTTGTGCAACAACATAACCGCTGGCAGTTAATACTGCACTCGTCTGTGCGGTTGATTGCAGCATCACAGAAGTTAGTTTAACTTCAATTGTTTTTGAGAAAACGATTGGATATAAAATTATAATTGCTGCAATTATTGCAAGCGCGACTATAATTGTGACAATGTACTTACCTTTGTTTGATGGCTTATCACTTTTGGTTGAACGATCTATTTTTAAGGAAGACAAATCGGCAGTCTTCGTTTCCATTTTCTTACCAATTTTTTTTGTTAAATGACATTCAGGTAGCAGCAGATAAAAATTTCTTTGGAAATATATCGATTTGCAGTTCCTCAGCAAATAAAGATTGTATTATTTTTAAATTGTTGTGATGAACGGTAATATTAAAGTTTGAATTAGAAGATTAGAAATGTATTAAGATATTTCAATGTCTGATTCATCAACAAATAAAAATTATGAAAATTCATTTCGCTTATTTCTTTCGGTAGTATCTATCCATCCTGCCAGAACAACATCACCAGTTACATTCACAACTGTTCGGGACATATCAAGAATTCTATCAACACCAAGAATAATTCCTATTCCTTCTGCAGGAATACCAACTGTAATCAATACCATAATTACTAATGGAAGTGAACCACCGGGAACACCAGCAGTTCCGATTCCGGCTAAGATAGATAAAAACACAACAAGAAGCTGTTGAACAAGTGTTAGTTCAATTCCATAGAATTGTGCAAGAAACAAGACTGTCATTCCTTCATAAAGTGCAGTGCCGTTTTGATTTGCTGTGGAGCCAACTGTTAAAACAAAATTTGCGATGTCTTTATCGATCTTCAGATTATCAATTGAGTTTCTGATTGTTGTTGGTAATGTTGCATTAGATGAACTTGTTGAAAATGCTGTTATCATCACTTCGGAAATTTGTTTGAAGAATTCGACAGGATTTTTCTTAAGTGCATATTTGATTATCACACCATAAGTAACTAAGAAATGGATTGCAAGAGCAGCAAGAACCGCTAAAACATATAAAGAGAGGATTGATACAATTTTAAATCCAAGCTGAGAAGTTGTAGAAAAAATTAATCCGGCAACACCGATTGGTGCTAACTTCATCGCGTAACCAATTATTTTCATAAGTACATCATAAATTCCTTGCAACGTGAAAGTCAATCCCTGGATTTTTTCTTGTGGACTCATCGCCATAGCAATTCCAAATATCAATGAAAAAAACATAAGCGCCAGCAAACCACCTCCGCGGTAATTTGGGTCGAATGCATATACAATATCGACAAAAGGATTTCGAGGGATCAGATCTAAAATAATTTGCACAAAACTTTTTGACTCCTCTGCAGTTTTAATAATAGAGGATACGGATTGATTTGAAGTTAGTGAATTCATTAACTCTGTTCTGCTTTCAGGCGAAATGCCCGTACCTGGCTGAACCAGATTTACAATTACTAATCCGATAATTACAGAGACTGCTGTAATAACAATCGTGAACATAAGAGTTTTTAATCCTACAACACCGATTTTATGTATATCTCTGAAATCTGCCAAACCAAGAACAATAGCAGTAAATATCAAAGGGATGACTATCATAAAAATCATCCTGATAAAAATTTGCCCAATCGGGTACGAAATATTTTCTACAATCCATTTTAACAAGTCTTTATCAGTGACAAAAAGATTGCAGCCCAATCCGAGGATTAATCCAATAAGAAGCCCAAGCAGTATTTTAGAATGAAGTTTCATTTCTGACTTAAATAATGTGATGATTTAATGAAAATTATTAGATAAATTTGCCTCCAATTTAATATATTTTCGTTTTATTTATCCTCATTAAAACTTTAATAAAATATTTTTTTCTGGCAATATCACTCGATGATAAATAATCAATCAATCTTTTCAAAAAATCTGTTTAACACAACAGTTCTGGTTTCTGCACTCGGCTACTTTGTTGATATTTATGATTTGATCTTATTCGGTATTGTAAGAATACCTAGTTTAGTAGATCTGGGAATTAAAGGCGATGGTTTAATAACGACAGGTGTTTTACTCCTGAATATGCAAATGGGTGGAATGCTTATTGGCGGTATTATCTGGGGAATACTTGGAGATAAAAAAGGAAGAATATCCGTTTTATTTGGTTCAATATTCCTTTACTCAATTGCAAATTTTCTGAATGCTTTTGTCAGTTCAACTGAAATGTACGCAGTTTTAAGATTTTTCGCCGGCGTTGGATTAGCTGGTGAACTTGGTGCTGCTATAACACTTGTAAGCGAAGTTATGCCAAAAGAAACAAGAGGCTATGGAACGGCAATAGTTGCTTCGATTGGTGTAAGTGGTGCAATCGCAGCAGCAGTTGTAGGTGAATTATTCAACTGGAAAACTGCTTATATAATCGGTGGTGTACTTGGTTTTCTTTTATTAATTATGCGAATCAAAATGTTTGAATCCGGTCTTTATAAAAATCTTAAGGAAATTAATGTTGGTAAAGGAAAATTCTTCTCTCTCTTTACATCTAAAGACAGATTTTTCAGATATATGAATTGTATTTTAATAGGTATGCCTATATGGTTTGTTGTAGGAGTATTAATTACTTTTTCACCTGAGTTTGGTAAAGTTCTGGGCGTAAGTGAAACAGTCACAGCAGGAAAATCAATTCTGTTTACTTACTTAGGTCTTATTTTTGGAGATTTGGTAAGCGGTTTTCTTAGCCAGTATCTAAAAAGCCGGAAAAAAGTATTTCTTATTTTTTTAACCATGACGGCTATCTTTATTCTGATTTATTTATTTGTTTATGGACTATCACTATTTCAATTTTATTTCCTTTGTACGTTGCTTGGCATATCAATTGGCTACTGGGCTGTTTTTGTAACCACAGCATCCGAAATTTTTGGAACGAATTTACGTTCAACTGTTACTACAACCGTTCCGAACTTTATCAGAGGAACTGTTGTGCCCATCACGCTTTCATTTGAACTCTTAAGAGAATATACAGGGATGATTTATGCAGCCCTTATAGTAGGTTTATTTTGTTTAGTAATAGCTTACTATGCATTAAATAAACTTGAAGAAACTTTTGGTAAAGATTTAAATTATCTGGAAAAAATATAGAAAGAAGAATTATTGGATTTCATTAATCATTTATTCGAACTGTTCCTTAAATTAGTCGATCTGTTCCTTAATCTTGACGCTCATCTTCACGAACTGATTATTTACTACGGTATCTATACTTATATAATTCTATTTATCATAATATTTGCTGAAACCGGTTTTGTGTTTACACCTTTCCTGCCTGGTGATTCATTATTATTCGCGGCAGGAACTTTCGCAGCCACTGGTGCATTTGATATTCGCTTGTTAATTATTCTGTTAACTATTGCGGCTATTTTGGGTGATACAGTTAATTATTGGATCGGGAACCGTATAGGACCAAAGATATTTCAAAAGGAATCAAGATTTATCAAAAAAGAATATCTCCAAAAAACACATAACTTTTATGAAAAGCATGGAGGCAAAACAATAATCATCGCACGTTTTATTCCAATCATCAGAACATTTGCACCTTTTGTTGCTGGAATCGGGACAATGACTTATTCAAAATTTATTCTTTACAATATTGTTGGTGGTGCGGTTTGGGTATTATTGTTTGTTTTGGGTGGTTATTTTTTTGGTAATATTCCTTTGGTGAAAGATAATTTTTCTATCACAATAATAGCCATCATTTTTATCTCAATACTTCCGGGAATAATAGAATATGTCAGGCATCGAAAGAGAAAATTGTTGACTGAGAGTTCTGAGAAATAAATCAGAAAAAATTCTTCTGTTTTTAAAATTATTCCAGTATTTGTAATTTCATTATTTATCATTCACGGCAAGCTTTGTGAAACTTAATTAATTTTTGCTGATATGGAATAAAAGAGACTATTTTCTCAATTGTCAGGTTGATATTTTCTGATAAGAGTTTCCTTAAATAGTGCAAACCTGATTTCGACATTGGTGAAGCTAAATTTTAATACCAAAAAAATCCCAAATTCGCTCTTGACAATACTTTTTCGAATCCATAGGTTTGGAATGATTTAATGACATCTTTAATTTTACAATCATATTATTAACAGTTTTTTATTCCACAAAAATTCCCTGGTAATATCAATCAGTTAAATTTGGGTGGAACTTTCTTGCTATAATAAATGTATAACTTTTAGAATTTTCTGAACTGTTCTGCAACATACGTCATCAGTTGTAAAAAAATGTTGAAAAACGGAAGTTGTTCTAAAAGATTTCAAGAAACTAAATAACTTAAACTATAAATCTAATCAAAGGAGAAAAAGCCTTGAAATCTAAAAATGGTCTTAAAGGTGTATTCACAGGATTTGCAGGTATAGTAATACCTGTATTAATCGTAGTAGCTTTTATTATTTATTATTACGTTATGGGAAATCCTGAAAACTTCCAGGGAAATAATGTTAATAATCTTCCAAAACCAGGTAACTATCTTGGGATTATTTTTAAAGGTGGGATAATTGTTCCGATACTAATGGGAATTTTAATGATGGTTATTACCTTTTCAATTGAAAGATGGATAACTATTACAAAAGCAAAAGGAAAAGGAAGTATTTCAGCTTTTGTGATTCGCGTTTATCAAAAATTATCTCCAAAAGAAATTGACTCTGCAATACAGGAATGTGACAGGCAAAGAGGTTCGGTTGCAAATGTAATTAAGGCAGGTTTATTAAAATATCAGCAGGTATTCGGTGTAAAGGAAATGAATAAGGATCAAAAAATTGTTACCATTAAACAAGAAATTGAGGAAGCAACATCACTTGAGATGCCAATTCTGGAACAAAACCTCGTAATTCTTGCGACTATCGCACCTCTTGCAACCCTTATGGGATTGCTCGGAACAGTGCTTGGAATGATCAGGGCTTTTGCTGCGCTTGCAACTGCTGGTGCACCTGACGCAATTGCACTTGCAACCGGTATTTCGGAAGCACTTATTAATACTGCCTTTGGTATCGGTTCTTCTGCTTTAGCAATTATTTTTTACAATTATTTTACAACCAAGATCGACAAAATGACTTATGCTATTGATGAAGCTGGTGTTGCTATAGTACAGAACTTTTCGTCGCACCATAGTTAAAAAATTTATTAATTATTCAACCGGTTTGTAATTATGCCAAAAGTAAAAGTACCTCGTAAAAGTACATTGATCGATATGACTGCAATGTGTGATGTTGCATTCTTGTTGTTGACATTCTTCATGTTGACTACTCAATTTAAAGCAGATGAATCTGTTATAGTTGATACTCCATCATCAATATCAGAAATTAAACTACCCGATACTGACATTCTCAACATAACCGTTTCCAACGATGGACGTGTTTTTTTCCATATTGATAATAAAAACGATACTCGTGTACGTCTGCTTCAAAGAATAAGCGAAAAATATCCGGAATTAGAATTTACTCCTGAAGAAATCAAAGCATTTGAACTCACAGGAAATGTTGGTGTTCCCCTTTCACAGTTAAAGGGATATTTAGATTTAGAAGATGTTGAAAGAAAAGCTTATAATCAGCCAGGAATACCTGTTGATTCTACAAATAACGAACTCGGTATGTGGATTATGCAAGGCAGACTTACTAATCCAAATGTTCGTATTACAATTAAAGGTGATCAAGCTTGTCCGTGGCCAGTTATGAAAAAAGTAATGGATACACTTCAGGATAAAAACGTAAATAAGTTTAACCTTATTACCGATCTCGAAACTGATCCTAACAAATTGAAAGGGATTTAAGTAATGGCTGAATTAGAACAAAAACAAGGTGGTAAGAAGGGTAAGAAAAAGGGTCGCAAAAAAATGTCCACAAGAATTGACCTAACTCCAATGGTTGATCTTGGATTTCTGCTTGTAACATTTTTTATGTTAACGACCACTTTCAGTAAACCCCAAACGATGGAAATTAATCTACCTGTAAAACCAAAGGGAGAAGTAAAAGAAGAGGAACAAAATGCACTGAAAGCATCAAAAGCTTTTAATATTATAATTGATGGTGAAAACAGACTTTTTTGGTATCGCGGATTGCCACAAGAAGCTGTTGAACCATTGGTTGAAACAAATTACACTGCGGATGGTATAAGGAAAGTACTATTGGAACGAAATAGTTCAATCCCGGATATGGTTGTTCTAATAAAGCCAACAAATGAAGCAAATTATAAAAACGTTGTTGATATCCTGGATGAAATGAATATTTCCAATATAAAGCGATATGCATTAGTTGATATTACACCAGATGATCTTAAAGCACTTCAAAATTATAAAGAAGGTAAGTAATTATGACAGAAGAAAAGAAAAATCAAACTGACATTGAAGAGCTTATCTTTGCTAAAAAGAACAAGGAATATGGAGCTTATAAGTTAAGAAAAGCTTATAAGACATACCTTGCACTTGCAATGTGGATAGCAATTTTTGTTGTTCTAATGGTTACTACAGGTCCAGCTGTTTACAGAATGATAAACCCGGAAACAGTAGAAGTTACTAAAAAGAGAGTAGTACAAATAACTCAGTTGGAACAGCCACCATCAATTGGTGAGCAGAAAGAAATAGAGCAGGTTGAAGCTCCGCCGCCTTTAAAGTCCACTATCAAATTTACTCCACCTGTTGTAAAACCTGATGAACAAGTTAAAGATGAATATATTCCTACTGTTGATGAATTGAAAGAAGTTGATCCGGGAACTGAAACACAGGAAGGTAATCCTGAAGGCGTTGATTACAGTTTAATAGAAGTTGAAGAAAAAGTAGTCGAAAAAGAAGAAGCACCAACCTATTTCGTAGCAGTTGAAGAAATGCCTGAACCAATTGGCGGTATCAAAGCCATTCAGGAAAGAATTTCGTATCCTGAAATTGCTAAGAGAGCCGGTGTTGAAGGAAAGGTTTACATCCTCGCATTTGTGAATGAAAACGGAGACGTTACCAAAGCGCAGATTCTCAAAGGAATCGGCGCAGGCTGCGATGAAGCTGCACGTGATGCCGTCTTACAAACCAAATTTAAACCTGGTAAGCAGAGAGGAGTGCCTGTAAAAGTTCAGGTCTCCATACCGATTGTATTCAAGCTTCAGTAATTTGATATTCGACCAAAGGAAGTTATGCTTTGTCCATAATGAGCATCTTCAATCTTGCCATGTCTCTCATCTATATTGGAGCAGGTATGTTTCTTATTTTAGGTAAAAATATTTTCAGTTTTACAGATTTTCAGAAAATTGGTTTAGGAGTAATACTAATCGCTTACGGAACTTTCAGAACCTATAGTTCGATAAAAAAATTATTGGGGAAAGAGGAAGAGAATGAAAGTTAATTTATTCACTTCATTTATTGTTTGTGCAGCACTATTCTTATCAAACTGTAAAAGTTCTGATTCTCCATCGGATACACCTACTTACGGAAAAATTGCAATCTCCGTTGATGAAACTTTCAAACCACTGATTGAATCTGAAGTCGATACCTTCCAGAAAATTTATGAATACGCTGAAGTTACAGTAAAATACAAAACTGAAATTGACGCATTTTATGATCTGATGGAGACGGATATCAGGCTGATCATTGTTCCGAGAACACTTAATAAGACAGAACTTGAAGTATTTGAGAAATGGGAAATAGTTCCCAAGATCACCAAGATTGCTTACGATGGTGTTGCTTTAATCGGAAGTAAAGACCTAAAAGATTCTACACTAACTATAAAAGAAATCGGTGAACTTCTGAAAGGGGAAAATATACCGGGATTTAAGGATACGAAAATTATTTTCGATAATAGCAAGTCAAGCACGATTCGGTTTTTAAAAGAAAAAACAGGCGCATCTGAATTATCAAAAAATTGTTTTGCACTTGACTCCAATACTGCAGTACTAAATTATGTGGCTGCAGAAAAAAATTGTATTGGTGTTGTTGGAGTAAATTGGATCAGCGATTCAGATGATACTACCAGGTTGAGTTTTTTAAAATCGGTTAAGGTACTCGAGATAGCGATGACAAAAGATGATGATTTTTATAAACCTTATCAGGCGTATATTGCACAAAAGTATTATCCTTTGTGGCGTGAAGTTTATATAATCAGTAAAGAAGCTTACACAGGTTTGGGAACTGGTTTAACTGCGTTTATTGCAAGTGAAAGAGGTCAACGCATCGTACTAAAATTTGGTTTGGTACCTGCAACAATGCCTGTAAGACTTGTAGAATTAGTAGAAAATGAAGACTTATACATTAAACAGGAATAAACGATGTCTCGTAAAAATATTCTATACATACTTTTCTTACTTCTTTTCATTCCCATAAGCTTATGCGCCCAGGATATTACATCTGGTGTGAAGCTGATCAGAAATGAAAAATATAATGATGCAAAAAAATATTTTAAAGGGTTCCTATCTTCAACGTCAGCGTCTGAAGCATATTTCTATCTTGGAGAAATTTATATGATCGAAGAGAATGTAGATTCAGCGAGGATTTGTTATACAAAAGGAATGGAATCTAATAAAGATTTTGCGCTTAATTATGCCGGTATGGTTAGACTAAATGTGCTTAATGGAAATGATTCAGAAATTGCTAAGAACAGAAACCAAGCTTTCGACTTAAGTGATGAAGAAAATCCAAAAGTTTATATTGTAATTGCTGAAGCTTTTATGCACATTAAATACTTTGACACTGCTATGCAGATAATGGATAAAGCATTGGCGAACAAACTAAAAACAGCGGATATTTTTATTACAATTGGGAAAATATATCTCGGGAAAATCAACGGCACAGAAGCAATAAAGAATTTTGAAGAAGCTTTAAGAATTGAACCGGAGAACCCTGAAGCTCTTTCACTAAAAGCCAGAGTTTATTCGCTTATAAGTAATTACAATTCAGCAATTTCACTTCTCGAAGAAGCAATCGCAAGCGACTCCACCTATTCACCGGCATACAAAGAACTCTCAGATGTTTATTCAAATATTAATAATTATTCTAAAGCTGCTGAGTATTACCTGAAGTATATCAACAAATCAGAAACAAATAATGAAAAACTAAAAAGGTATGCTTCAATTTTATACCTTAATAAAGACTACCGGAAAGCCATTGACATTCTTGAAGAATTAGTAAGTAAAGATCCTGATAATTCGTCTTTAGTTAGAATTCTTGCATATTCATACTTCAAATTGGATGACATCGAAAATAGCAAGTCATACTTCCAAAAATTATTTTCGATGTCCGATGATAAATATCTGCCAAGTGATTATGAGAATTATGCTGAGTTGCTGAGTAAAACCGGGAATGATTCCTTAGCGATAGAATATTTAGCTAAGGTAGTTCAAGCAGACAGCTCACGCAATGATGTTTACGGAAAAATGTCTATCCTCTACTACAAGAATAAAAATTGGGATGGTGTTATCAGTTCACTTAATAGAAAAAAGGATTTAACTGCTCAGGAATATTTTGATCTTGGTAAAGCATATTATTTCACTCAAAAATATAATGAAGCTGATAGTGCTTTCAGTACGCTGGCATCAAAAGTTCCTGATCTCGCAATTGCTTATTTCTGGCAGGCAAGAGTTAAAGCTAATTTCGATCCTGAATCAGTTGAAGGTCTTGCAAAACCTTACTATGAACAGTTCATCACAATATCACAAGAGGATACGACTAAATTTAAAAAAGAACTTATTGAAGCTTACTCCTACCTCGGCTATTATTATTATTTGAAAACTGATAATGCAAACTCGAAATTATACTGGCAGAAGGTTTATGCACTTGATCCTAAGAATGCGCAAGCTGTTGAAGCTTTAAAAAGTTTATAATAAAAATATTTTTCTTATTTCTTAAAAGCGTTCTTAAACAGGACGCTTTTTTGTTTTAAATAAATTATTCCTCCAACGTAGATAGATTTCCCGGATCAATTCCCAAAGCTTTTGCTTTTAAAACTCTTCTCATAATTTTTCCGCTTCTAGTTTTGGGAAGTGAATCAACAATTTCGATACGTTCAGGCTTTGCTATTGGACCGACTTCGTGACCAACGTGCTGTCTTAACTCTTCAATCAGCTTATCTGATTTTTCATAGCCTGTTCTTAAAATTACAAACGCGTGTATTGCATTCCCTTTTATTTCGTGAGGCAGTCCAATAGCTGCGGCTTCTGCAACAGCAGGATGACTTACAAAAGCACTTTCTATTTCTGCAGTACCTAGTCTATATCCTGAAACTTTTATTACGTCATCTACTCTGCCAATCACCCAATAGTAACCATCTTCATCTCTTCTGGCGGAATCACCTGTCATATAAACACCTGGAAATCTTGACCAGTATTGCTGGACGTATCTTTCAGGATCATTCCATATTGTTCTGAGCATTGCTGGCCAGGGAGTTTTAATTACTAGAAATCCTTCTTCATTGTCTGCAACTGATTTACCTTCTTCATCAACAACATCCACTTTTAGTCCTGGGAATGGTTTGGTTCCTGAACCTGGTTTTAATGGTGTACATGGCATCGGTGTAATCATAAACATTCCTGTTTCTGTTTGCCACCAGGTATCCATAATTGGACAGCGTTCACCGCCGACAACTTTATGATACCATCTCCATGCTTCAGGATTTATTGGTTCACCAACACTTCCGAGTAATCTTAGTGAAGAGAGATTGTGTCTTTTAACCCAGGCATCACCGAATCTCATAAAACCTCTGATTGCAGTTGGAGCTGTGTAAAGAATATTGATTCCATATTTTTCGATCATTCCCCACCATCTGCTTGGATAAGGATAAGTCGGCGCTCCTTCATACATAAAAGAAGTCGCACCATTTAGAAGAGGTCCATAAACAATATAACTATGTCCTGTAACCCAGCCTGGATCTGCGGCACACCAAAACCGGTCTTCTTCGTGAATGTCGAAAACATATTTCAGAGTTGTGTACATACCAACCATATAACCGCCGTGAGTATGTACGATTGCTTTAGGCTTACCAGTCGTTCCGGAAGTGTATAGAAGATAGAGCGGATCCTCAGCATCCATTATCTCTATATCGCATGAATTTCCTGCGATAGGCAACGACATCAAATCGTGATACCACATATCTCTTCCAAATTCCATATTAACTTCGTGACCGGTTCGTTTAACTACTAAAACGCTTTCAACAGTTGCTGCTCTTTGAAGTGCTTCGTCAGCAATCTTTTTCAACTCAACAATTTTTCCTCTCTGGTAAGCACCATCGGCAACAATTAAAACTTTAGACTGACTATCTTCCAATCTTTCACGCAATGCTTCAACCGAAAAGCCACCATAAACAACAGAATGAATTGCACCAATCCTTGCACAGGCAAGCATTGCCATTACAATTTCAGGAATTCTTCCCATATAAATTGTCACACGATCACCTTTTTTAACACCAAGACTTCTGAGAACGTTTGCAAAGCGGCATGTTTCTCTCTTCAAAGCAAAATAAGACAAAGATCTGAAATCACCATTCTCCCCTTCCCAGACAAATGCAACTTTATTACGCCGGTAAGTTTCGCAATGAACATCAAGACAATTATATGCGATATTCGTTTTTCCGTTTACAAACCATTTGAAGAAAGGTTTTTTGGAATCATCAAGTACTTTATCCCACTTTTGAAACCAGTGAAGATTTTTAGCTTCATTTTCCCAAAAACCGATATAATCTTTGTCAGCTGATTGATATAACTGCTGGCATTTTGCATTAGAATTTTTAATGATTTCTTCGGTTGGATAATAAACATCGCCGGAGAGTTTTTTATCTGTCATAATTAGTTTCCTCCATTTGCAGGATTATTATTATATCGTCCTGACGTATAGTGTTAACTGGCAATCAATTTATTTATTTAATGGTTATTTATTTTTCTATTCTCTGCTATCTGCTGAAAGTAAAACTCAATATTTTTACATTGAGATAGATGTTTCATTCAGTTTGTTATGCTCGGATCATTAACTAAACTATTTAAGAGCTACACTATTTATACCTTACATTATCTTCCAGACTGCTACCGGGCTGCACCCACTCTTTAATGGTTTTAATCTTATGATCATCAAGTTTTGCACCCGGATGAGTAAATGTATAAATCGGCAGCGGCATATTTTCTTTTTCAATTTCCTCAACTATTTCCTCATATATTTTTTCTCTTTTCTCAGCTTCATATTTATCCCACTCAGAAAAGTTAAGATGCTTTCTTCCATCATTCACATCTCCGGCAACTAGAAAGGAAACCGGTGCAATGTGAGAATACCACGGCCAATCTGTTTCGTTGGAGTGACAATCGTAACACGATTCGCGCAATATTGAAGCAACTTTTTCGGGTGCATTAATATCCCAACTGATTGAAGGATTTGTTCGTTCAACAGGTACAAATTGGATCCCAACTAAAATTACTACCAATGCAATTACAATTTTTTTCATTTGAATTAACTCTCTGATTATTTAAAAAATTTATCAATTGATAAGCCGGGTATTTTTATTCTCAATCAACTTATCAGCAATTGATTATACTAACTTTGGTCCTGCAGCAATAATTTCTTTCTCTGTATCAGCTTCATATTCTCTGAAGTTATTCACAAACATAACTGCCAGTTTTTTTGCCATTTCATCATAAGCATTTTTATCTTTCCATGTATTTCTCGGATTTAAAACATCAGCAGGTACACCTTCGCAGGATTTTGGAACTTTTAAATTAAATACAGGATCAGTCTCATAATCAATATTTTCAAGTTTTCCATGGAGAGCTGCATTTAACATTGCTCTTGTATATTGAATTTTCATACGTGAGCCGACACCATAAGGACCACCAGTCCAGCCAGTGTTGACAAGCCAGCATTTCACGTTGTGCTTTTTAATTTTCTCACCCAAAAGTTTTGCATAAACAGTAGGATGCCAAACCATAAACGGAGCCCCGAAGCAAGTGCTGAATGTAGCTTTCGGTTCAGTAACTCCTTTTTCTGTTCCTGCTACTTTTGCAGTATATCCGGAGATGAAATGATACATCGCCTGTTCTGTTGAAAGTTTAGAAATAGGCGGCAAAACACCAAATGCATCAGCAGTCAGCATAATAAGATTTTTCGGATGACCAGCTTTTCCTTCTTCAACAATATTTTCTATATGTGTAAGTGGATACGCAGCCCGTGTATTTTCAGTGAAAGTGTCATCGTTTAAATCTATTCTTCTGGTTTGTGCATCAATCTGGACATTTTCAAGTATAGTACCGAATCTTCTGGTTGTATCATAAATTTCCGGTTCTGCTTCTTCAGAAAGGCGGATAACTTTAGCATAACATCCTCCTTCATAATTAAATACTCCATCTTCACTCCAGCCATGTTCATCATCGCCGATTAGTTTTCTTCCCGGATCGGCAGAGAGAGTAGTCTTTCCGGTGCCGGATAATCCAAAAAATAACGCAACATCTCCGTGTTCTCCAAGATTAGCAGAGCAGTGCATTGACATAACATGATCAATAGGCATCAGGTAATTGAGAATAGTAAAAATTGATTTTTTAATCTCACCGGCATAGCTGGTTCCACCAATGAGTACAAGTTTCTTTCCAAAATTTATTATGATGAAAACTTCGGAGTTGGTATTATCAGACTGCGGATACGCGTGAAAGTTTGGCATCTGCATAACAGTAAACTGAGGAACATGATTTTCAAGCTCTGAAGAATCATTATATCTTCTGAACATGTTTCTCGCAAACAGATTATGCCAGGCAGCTTCAGTTATAACCCTGATAGGCAGACGATATTTTTCGTCAGCACAAACATAGCAGTCTTCAACATAAAGATCTTTCCCCTGTATATAAGCCATCATCTTTGCGAAGAGACGATTAAAATCTTCTTCAGTCATTGATTTATTTGCTTTACCCCACCAGATATTTTTTTCGCTTGATGGTTCTTTAACAATAAATTTATCATTCGGACTTCTTCCGGTGTGATGTCCGGTTCTTACTACAATCGGTCCTAAATGAGCAAGCAATCCTTCTCTTCTCCTAACCACCTGTTCGTATAATGCAGGCGTTCCATAATTATAAAAGACTTCACGGATATTACGTATTCCCTGTGCCTCTAATTCTTTAATTACTTTATCTTTAAGAATCATTTTTACTCCTTAGTTTTCATGAAAGTTATATTTTAAAATAATTGTTACATCAAATCCGAAAAATCATATTCAATATTCTCTTCACAATAAAATGGTTCGCCGTATTTTTTTCGTATCTGGAAACCATAAAATTCTGCACGCGTTCTGACGTAATCGAGAAATTCCGGTTTACTGATAAATGTGTCTTCCTTTTTTGACCTTGGATTATGAAACTGGCTTTTATACTTGCCGACTGATTCCATTTTCTTTTGGAAATGCTCAGAGATGTCCACGATAAACGTTGGTTGAAACAGATATGTTTGCATATAATAAAATAGCTTTTTGGGTCTATATTGAATCTGGGACTTTCCGGCAAACTTTGTTTTGAATTTTTCCAGACCAGAACTAAAAAATGCTCTCTTTACTAAATTGCTCACATCCATGTGGTCCGGATGACGATCGTTAGAGTAAGGAGCAAAAACTATCTTTGGTTTGTATTTCCGAATAAGTACAACAACACTCCTGAGATTTTCTTGTGAAGCTAAGATATTGCCATCAGGAATACCAAGATTTTCGTGAGCTTTCAGATTAAGAATTTTTGAAGCAGCAGCCGTTTCTTTTGCACGTAATTTTACGTTGCCTCTTGTGCTTAGTTCGGCTTTAGACAAATCGGCAACACCAACCTTCAATCCCTTCGAAGTAAATTTCGCAATCGTTCCGCCCATTGATAGTTCTGCGTCATCAGGATGAGCTGCAAATACAAGAATATCTAATTCCATCGTTTAAACTTTTTCCTTTTTGAAGATATGAAATAATCCAAATATACTTTTACCGATCGAACAGTCAAAAAATATATTTTGTTCTAATTTCCCTTCTAAAATAAGTTTTATAAATAACATTTTTCACCATTAAGAAATATTTGATTTTTATCAACTAATGTTTAATTTGTAGTAATTCTTTTTACGGTCAAACCATTTTATAATAACGGAGTAATAATGAAATACCTTGCAACCGCAGTACTTATTTGTTCAATGTTCCTGACTGTTAGTAATGCACAGCCTGCATATCAATGGGTTCTAAAAAGATCAGGAAGCAGTCTCGGAGGACCAATAGATTATCACAATTTCAATCCTGATATAGTTTACTATGGCTCGAATGCTACTATTTACAAAAGCACTGATCGCGGTGAAACTTTTTCAGCCACAGGAACCAACGTACCTGGTTCTTCAGAAATAAAAGCAATATTGCTTGATGATAGTAACCCCGGAACTTTTCTTGTAGCAATTGAATCTTCACCTGAGAAAATTATGAAAACTACCAACGACGGTCAAACCTGGACAACATCTCTTAATAATGTAACATTTTCTTATTTCGGAATTCCAATAACAGAAGATCCATCACACCCTGACACAGTATATACAATGAACGGAGTTAATTTCCTTCGCTCGCCTGATTTTGGTGATACATGGATTACATTATCCTCTAATACTGGTTCGAACTCTGCACCTTGCGATATTGAAGTTTTCCCTGATACTAGTATAATTTTAATTGGTGATAACGGAACCGGAATATTCCGGAGTACAGATTATGGTGTTACATGGTCACAAGCATATAGTACTTCAGGTGAAATACCGACAATCTCTATTAATTATACAACACCGGGAATAGCCTGGGCTACTAAATGGGGCGGTGGTGGTGGATTATTAAAATCAACTAATTATGGTTCTACATGGAATTTGCAATCTGGTTTTACCGGAACGAGTATGTGGGGAGTTCACGTTCAACCAACAGACGGAAATATGGTTATTGCTGGTTGTTATTCCTGTGGAGCTTCATGGAGAACAAAAAATGGTGGACAAACCTGGACTCAAATTTCAATTGGCGGATCAAACTATCAATATTCAATTGTTGATTCAATGACACAGTTTGCTGCTCAAAGCAGCGGATTTTATAAACTGGAATCTCAATACTTTATTCCTGTTGAATTGGCTTCATTCGTCGCTGAATTATCCGGTAATGATGTAACACTTAGCTGGACAACGGCAACTGAGCTAAACAATCAAGGTTTTGAAATTGAACAAAGTTTTGATAACCAAAACTTCAATAAAATAGGATTCGTACCGGGATTTGGAACAACAACTGAAATGAAATCATATTCTTTCATCATTCCTGATGTCAATGCGGTTGTTCAGTATTATAGATTAAAACAAATTGATTTTGACGGAACATCAACAACTTTTAATTCTGTTGAAGTAACAGGACCAATGCCAGATAATTTTGTACTTAACCAAAATCATCCAAATCCATTTAATCCTTCAACAACTATTTCGTTCACATTACCCGTCGAATCGTATGTAACAATAAAATTATTTAATATGCTTGGACAGGAAGTTGCTAAGATTGCAGATGGAAGTTTTCAAACCGGGAGCCATAACTTTGAGTTTAACGCACAGAACTTAACAAGTGGTGCTTACATTTATACGTTAGAAGCTAATGGAGTGAATGGACAGGTGTTCAAATCAACAAAGAAAATGTTGCTGCTGCGTTAAAGAATTATCATTGATATAATTTTGTTTTTCATTTATTATGAAGTCCCGGTTTTCGGGACTTTTTAATTCAGGAGATACCTATGAAAATAAATTTTATTCTTGTTTTAGCTTTTATTTCTTTCATCGCTTATGCAAATATCGATTATCTGCATGGAATTGTTGGGATGACTTTAAGAGATGGAGGAATCGGTTGTATCTGTCACAATATTGAATCTAACGATTCTGTTTTTGTTTGGATTGAAGGACCGGATAGTGTAAAAAGAAATTCTACCCAACAGTTTAAACTATTTATGAGCGGTGGTCCGGCAATTGCCGGTGGTTTTAATTTAGCAAGTTATTTTGGGGAACTCGACTCTGTTGACACTTTAACACATGTAATGTTCGGCGAACTAACTCACACGCAGCCAAATCCATTCATAAATGATACTGTATCTTGGAATTTTTTATATACCGCACCCGATTCAATTTTAACTGATACGATTTATTCTGTCGGAAACAGTGTTAATTGGGACAGCATACCAAGTAACTTTGATCAGTGGAACTTTGGTCAGAATTTTGCAGTTCAGGTAACCGATTACCCAGTAAATCTGAGTAATGAAAATAAATCGCCAAAAGATTTTGTGCTATATCAGAATTATCCTAACCCATTTAATCCTTCAACCAGAATTAGTTTTCAAATTTCAGATTTCGGATTCGTTAGTCTGAAAGTTTATGATATTCTTGGAAATGAAATTGCTGTTTTGGTAAATGGAAATTTAGCTGCAGGTGAATATGAGGTTGAATTCAATATTAACTCGGTCGAAAACCGAGACCTCACATCCGGAATATACTTTTACCAGTTGACTCAAGAAGGTCCTGAATCAAACCCGACTGACAGTGATGTAGGTTTAGAACAAGGTTTTGCCGAAACAAAAAAAATGATTCTTTTAAAGTAGTTCTGGATAAGGATTTTTAAATTCCCGGATATACGCCAAGAAAAATCATCAGGAAACCAATAGTATCATAAATTCCATGAGCTAAAATTGCTGCCCAGAGATTTCTGTTTGTTGCGAAGTAAAGCCAGGCAAATATGAAACCTGTTATTGCTGTGATGATCATCCCGGATAAACCCTGATACAGATGACCGAAGCCAAATAACAAATTGGAAAGTATCAGTCCAACAATCCATCCTGTATTATTTCTGTTGAACAAATCTGCAATCCTGTGCATCAGGTAACCACGATAAATCATTTCTTCAATGAATGCAGCAAATGTCCATGATAATACAAAATAAAAAAGTAATTGAGGAACATTTCCCACCATTGGTCTGAAAAAACTAACATCAGGAATATCGCCAGTTAGCTTTCCGAGGAAAGGTTCAATAACATAAAGGCTTAATCCCTGAAAAATAATTCCGACTAACAATGCGAGTGATATTGTCTTCTTCCAGTTTTCTGGTTTCTTTAAACCAAAATCGCTCCACCCTTTTCCTCTCAACCATAATGAAAACCAGGCATAAAGAACAATAGCTAATATTATAAACTGTGTTATCCAGCCAAGTTCTATTGCTAGTAAAATGAAAATTGCTAGTGATAACTCAACGAAGGTAATCCATCTGTTGTGTTCGATAAATGATTTTATTTGTTCGCGCATAGGTGATTGTTAATTTTTTGTCTAAATAAATTAGAAGTATCTTAAAACAGAATAAACACTTTCAATTAACTGTCCTTCGATTGATGGAATCATTACATTATGGGCAAACAAAGATATAGATGAAGTATAAATCAATCAACATTTTGGATCATCATAATTAAAATTCATTATTCTTAAAAATTGAGTTCCAAGAAAAAAAATTTAGGAAAATTTGAAATAACTAATTAGTTTTCACAACATATTAATCTAAACTAAATTGTAATTGCAGTTTCATTTGTAAAAGTTTATCCCAAAATCTACTCACATATTTAAAAGTTATCCCGGATGAAAAAATACTTTATTAAAAAGCCACTTCATATCCTGCTGGAAGAAGTACACGGTGAGAATCGATTAAGAAGAATTCTTGGCCCGGTTGCATTGACAAGCCTTGGAGTTGGAGCGATAATCGGAACCGGAATTTTTGTCCTGACCGGCGTAGCTGCACATGATAAAGCAGGCGCAGCAGTTGTGCTTTCATTTTCGGTCGCTGGTATTGCCTGTATCTTTGCAGCATTATGTTATGCTGAATTCGCTTCAATGGTTCCCGTTGCCGGTTCTGCTTATACTTATGCATACGCTACTCTTGGTGAATTATTTGCATGGATAATTGGTTGGGATCTTATTCTTGAATATGCTGTTGCTTCTGCTACAGTTGCACACGGATGGTCTCACTACTTTCAGGATTTTATCGGGATTATCGGGTTACATCTTCCGCCTGAATTAACAAAAGCACCGTTTGATTTTGATGTTGCAACAGGACAGTTCGTCTCAACAGGTTCAGTCGTTGATATTACAGCTATAATAATCGCACTGATTATTACTATAATACTTGTTAAAGGAATTAAAGAGAGCTCAGGATTTAATACAAGTATGGTAATAATAAAGTTAGCTGTTGTTTTACTTGTAATAATTGTCGGTGCAATGTATATAAATTCAGCTAACTGGGAACCATTTGCACCTTTCGGTTATGCTGGTTTGAGTATTTTCGGTCATACAATCTGGGGTGAAACCGGAGCCGGAGGAGTTCCGGTTGGAGTTCTTGCAGGTGCTGCGATGATATTTTTTGCTTACATAGGTTTTGATTCTGTCTCTACTCATGCAGAGGAAGCAAAGAGACCACACCGTGATGTCCCGATTGGTATTATTACTTCTCTGATTTTGTGTACAGTACTTTATATTCTGGTCTCCGGTGTAATTACAGGAATGGTGCCTTACGACAAAATTGATATTGACGCACCCGTGTCAAATGCATTCAAACAAGTTGGTTTGGAGTGGGCACAATTCATCGTTTCGCTTGGAGCAATTGCCGGAATAACATCCGTCCTTCTAGTTATGATGCTTAGTCAACCAAGAATTTTCCTGGCAATGGCTCGTGATGGTCTTCTTCCTGAAAATATTTTTGGTGCAGTTCATGAAAAATTCCGGACGCCATGGAAATCAACTATTCTTACAGGAATTTTTGTTGCTCTGTTAGGTGGATTTTTGCCGCTGAGAATACTGGCAGAACTTGTGAATATAGGTACCTTGTTCGCATTTGTTGTAGTGTGTGCGGCTGTACTGATAATGAGAAAAACTCATCCTGAGGCTGAAAGACCATTTAAAGCGCCTTTGTTTCCGTTCGTTCCTATAATGGGAATTATAACCTGCCTCATTCTTATGTTTTCACTTCCCGAAGAAAATTGGTTGAGATTATTTGTTTGGCTGGCAATTGGTTTTGCAATCTATTTCCTTTATAGTGTAAAACACAGTAAGCTTAGAAAGCTAAACCAAAATGAATTGAAAGATTAAAGTTCAGGGACACTTTATGCTGTGTCCCTGTTTCATCCTATACATAATAATATTAGTACTGCAATTATGTAGCGAAGCTCGCTTCTATAACTTTTATTCCGTTCTTCAAAATATATTCACTAGAAAATTTTTTCTGAACTTTTCTTGAAGTGGATTATACTCTACAGCTTGCATATCTCTGAAGAGTCTTTCCATTCCAAAATTTCTGTAAAATCTCCGTCCACCAACTGCTGATTAAAAAGAGTGTTCAATAATCGCGATACATTTCAAAAAGTATTCTACCGATTTCAAATTTGTTATAATAATCACTCGTGCGAATATCCACGAATAGGTTTAACAAATTCTTGAACTATAAAATATTTGTATTACAAAAATTGACTGAATAAATTTTTCTAATACGATGCTTTTTCTTCGCCACTTAATGGATCAATATACAGTTTAGGTTTATTTGCTGATTTACGGAATTTAACTTCCCACAAGCCATCTTCGAATTCAACTTCTTTTATATCTTTTGTTCCCTTGGATTCAAGTGATTCGATGATCGTCGAGATTAGCAGAGCATCTGCAGGCGGTAATTCTTCTCTGTCAGTTCCTTTCCTGAACTTTTCCATACCAGAAATCGGATCAATATAAAGTTTCTGGCATTCACCCGAATTGCAAACTTTTACTTCCCACAAACCTTCATCAAGTTCGGCATTTGCAATGATTCCAATTTTCTGAGCTTCAACCGATTTTAATATTGACGAGAGAGGTTGACTATTTGCAAGCTGCGGCTGACCTATTGAAAATGAACAGAGCGTAAGAGTTATTATAAAAACTGATAAGATATTTCTGGTGTTCATAATTTTTCCTCATTTTTATTTGTGATTTATTTTTTAAAAAAAAGAAAAGAAAGAACTTGTCGGAAAATAGGAAATAGAAATGAAGCGGTCAATGAATAGCAAATATTTCGTGATACAGATCAAATATTATTCTATCCGATCAAATCAATGATGTATTACCATTAGCATATAAATATTATTATCGGAACGAAAATAATTACTCCTGCGGAAATGCTTTTCTAAATTTTGCTATCCTCACTTCAAAAGCAAAATTTTATGCGTATAATTTTTTTTCGATGTTCTCAATACAATGAAATATACGCCGCTAGATAATGAATTTCCTTCCAGATGAATTTTGTGATCGCCGGATTTTCTGAATCCTGTAAAAATATTACTTACCTTTTCACCAAGACAGCTTTACAAATCTAATGAAATGTTATCATCATCAGTTAAATAATATTGAATTATTGTAGAGCTGTTAAACGGATTCGGATAGTTTGTAATAGAAAATGCTGATGGAAGAATGCCATCATCCGGTACAGAAACCACAAAATTTTCAAGAGCGAGTGCTGCAATTGTTGCGATACCAAGTTTAGAAACATTATGAAAGTAGGTTAAATTAAATTTATCAATTCTGTCCTGACTGCTATGATAATACGGATTGAAATCACCTCCGTAGTAAGCTTCACTAAAACAAATCGCCGAATAATTGTGCTGCCAGAATGATGAGTGATCGCTTGCCGTTGTTCCCGGATTATATACAACCGGTACAGTCGGCAAGTTATACAATGTATCAATGTTTTTCATAAAATTACCAAGTAAAACAGAATTAGAAATATTACGTGTGTGAATATCCATTAGCCCATCGTTATTACTATCCCAGCCAGACATTTCAAATTGTATTACACCTTTAATGTTTAATTGATTTGAATCAGCTTGTTCAGCAAAAAAAGCGCTTCCAACCAAACCAATTTCTTCCTCATCCCAAAATCCATAAACGATCGAATACTCAAACTGATAAGATGATAATATTCTTGCAGCTTCTACAACTCCCGCACAACCGCTTGCATCATCATCAGCACAGAAATAGGTTACAGCATCATAATGAGCGCTGTAGATATAGTATTCTTCAGGGTAGAGCGTTCCCCGTTGAATTGCATAAATATTTCTTCCACTCGCACTGTAATGCTGGTCGTAAATTTCTAAACCATAACCTGTTAATTTTTCTTTAATGTATTCAGCAGCCAGATCATTCCCTGTTGAACTTACTCTTTGCGTTATTAACACAGTTGAATCACCAATGACAACAGAATCTTCTCCTGAAAGAATCCGGACATAAGAAACTAATGAATCTAAATTTGTTTCATCAATTACTTGCTCAATGAATGGATCATAAGTTTGACTAAAACAAAATATTGAGAATAAGAATTGTAATGAAAGAGTTGCTTTAAGTTTCATAATAACTACCAAATAATTTTTAGAGACTTCTGAATTATTATCGATGGGTCACTCTGAATCCGGCAACTGCCGGATTTTTTAATTTAAAAACAAGATATTTCACTCTTGCCTCGCCGGCAGGCAGTTCGCTCAACATGATAATTATTGATTATTCAGAAGTCTTTATAAAATAAATAAAGATTACTTTAAAAATAAATATCATCGTTTCGGTTTAGTTTGTGACCAGTGAGAACTTATCAGTTTCCAATCCCCTTCAATCAGTTTGTAAACTTCAGTTGTATTAAAATATTCCTTGCTGCCTTCCTTCATAAATCCAATAAAGTTGAAAGTAAGAATACCAATTTCACCATGCATTTGAACCTGCGGATCAAGCAATTCATAATCGGGAAAGCTGAATGTTCCGTTAAAAGCAGCTATCCAATCATGAAAATCATTTTTACCTGTGCAGCGTTTTTCCAGACCGGGATCAAAATAAGTTATTTCTTCGGCAGCAGCTTCGATGAATCCGAATGTATCGCCTGTTATCCAGCGGTCTAGTATTGCTTTTTCTTTTGCAATTATTCTTTCTTGTGGTTTCATTTGTGTTGAATCTCCTTTAGAATAACAGAAATCAGAATTATTAGCTATAAATATTGTTGATGAGATTTCAACTATAAAAATTATTACAGACAATTTTTTAATAAACATAATTACTCCCTTGTTTTTAACAGATGTCCTCTTGAATCTCTCGATACTTTATTTATTAATTTTGTATCTATTAAAAATAGTCCTTTTCAATTCAAATTGTCTAAAGCAGTTGCTTTTAACCTGCTGCTCAGAACAATAATGCAGAATAAAGCACAACTGTCTCTGATTAAAAATTAATTTTGCCGGTTTTATTTTTCCTCGATCATTAAGGGAGTCAATGCATCAGTAGAATCCACAATCGATCCTTCAAAGCTGATTCGGGGATCGTTTATATCGACAAGTTCATTCAATTCATAGACATTGTGATAACCATATCCGTAAAGGTTTATGTAAGTTGGTATATTCAATGCCATCATCAGCGGTTTTTCTTGTGAGTTGAACTGTGCAGTAATAATGCTGCCTGAGTTAGTTACCGGCATTGCAACTTTGGACGCAAAATCAATCTGGTTGCCATCGAAATTATTGTTGCAGTAGATTAGTATTGTTGTCTCGAATGAAGGAATGACTTCTGCAAGATTGTTCTGCGTAAAATCTGTGAAACTCAGGTGCTTTGCTCCTTTCACGTGAATGCGTTCGTAACGAAAAGTTGAACGACTATCCAGAATAATTACTCCAGGTTGATTACTCATCTTTAAGAATGTGTCGAGATCAACCAACCGTTTTTCGCGATGTGGCTCAACTTCAGAGACAAGGTTTTTAAAGTCATCAAAACTGACTTTAGCTTTTGGGTAGGAATTGTCCTGTGCTATAACCGATGTACTAAAAAGTATCATTGCAAATGCTGCAAGTATTTTCGCATTCATAACCATTCCTTTCTTTTTTTTCAGATATCGATGATACTGACAATTCCCTTTTCAGAATTTAAGCTGAGTTTGCTAAAGCACAAAAAGTTTTTTACTAAGCTGCAAATCTAAAAGTTCCGAAACAGCCAAGCCTGCCTGTCAGTAGACAGGTGCGAAAAGGCAATCAGGTTGATTACTAGTTATACAGCTTTTGCTATTTTAATTTCGTATCTAAACTTTTTAGAAACTCTTCTGCTGTCAAGATATCTATTTTACTACGTCTATAATCTATTTTATTTCTGGAAATAATAAGTGTGATACCATTATTTACAGCCGTGTAATACTGAATTGCATCTTCAAAATCATTGAATCCGGAATTAAGTGATTGTTCAATTACTCTTTCATCAATTGGTAAAATATTTATGAGAGTTTTTAGTTTTCTTAAACTCTTTAATGCTACGAAATTTGTGGTTTGTTTCTTTAGAAGGTAGTGCAGATTTGCGAAAATAAGTGGCGACGTGTAAGCGATAATTTTATTTTGATTAATCAACGTGAATAATCTAGCTGAGTGAATATAGTACGGCTCCCTTTCAGCAAGTAAATCCAATATTATATCCGAATCAACAAATATTTTTATCATTTGGAATATTTTGCTTCTATATGATCTCTATAAGCCTCTTTCAAATTAATATGCTTTGGTAACTTGATAATCCCGGAAAGTTCGAGAACATTTGGTGATATTTCAATTTCAGTAATGCTTTCTTTATCAGATATTAAATTGAAATATTTTTCTACCATTATTGAAAGACTCTGTTTATTTCTTTGAGCATATTTTTTAGCACGATCAATTGCTTTTTTATTGAGTTTTAATGTTAGTTTTGTATTCATATAAATCCTTTCTATCATACGTAAATATTCTAATGACAAGATACGTATAACCACTCCAATTTTCAAGTTCTACTATTTGCAATATAACGGCGTTATTGATAACCCGCTGCCTATAATTTATACTAAGATTACTAAAGAAAAAAAAGTTTTTACTTCACTCCGATTCCAAAAGTTCCAGAACTGCCAAACTCGAAAACACTGTAGGATTGAGTTGCTGGTTAGTTGCTATTTTAATATTTTCTAATAGCATTATATTATAATTATTAAATAGACATATTAAATATGCGTTTTGTTTGGGATAAAAATAAGAACCTCGCTAATATCAAGAAACATAAAATATCTTTTGAAGAAGCAAAGACAGTTTTTCTTGATGATAATGCCAGACTTATACATGATCCGGAACATTCAATATCGGAAGAACGATTTATTATTTTAGGAATTACAAACAAATTAAGACTCCTCGTTGTTGTGCATACCTATAAAGAGGACGGTGATGTTATTAGAATAATTTCTGCCCGCAAAGCAACAAGAACTGAAACAATATATTATTACAAGGTGAAATAAAATGAAAAAAGAATATAACTTCAGTGATTCCATTAAGAATCCTTATACAAAGAAACTAAAAAAACAGATTTCAATCCGTATCGAAAAAGAAACTGTTGAGTATTTCAAAAAACTGGCTTCAGAAATTGATATCCCTTATCAGAATCTGATGAATATGTATTTAAGGGAATGTGCGCAAAACAATTTCAAACCAAATATTCACTGGCGAAAGTAATTTTACACTAGCTTCTAATATTTTTCTTGAAACTATCAGAATAATGATATAATTTTGACATAGACAAAAGGAGTACTTATGCCAATTATAAAACCAATATCTGATTTGAGAAATAAATCAAACCAAATATCAGAACTTGCCAACAATTCTAACGAACCGATATTCATAACTAAAAATGGTGAAGGAGATTTAGTAGTTATGTCAATGTCTCATTATTCCAAGCTGCAATTAAAGATCGATTTACTTAGTAAACTATCCGCTGCACAGAATCAAAAAGCCGAAGGTGATAAGGGACGAACACTAAAACAAGTAATGACTGATATTCGGAATTCGATTAATGCCAAAAGATAAATATCAAATTCGATTTCTCAGAGTTGCTGATGAAGATTTAACTGAAATAATATCTTTTATTGCATCCGATAATCCGACTGCGGCAAATGCAATCGCTGACAAAATTGAAAAGAACATTGAACTTCTATCTGAGAATCCAATTCTTGGCAGAATACCAAGAGATGAAGACATCAAAAATCTTGGGTATAGATATATAATTATTCAAAATTATATCGTTTTCTATACAATCGAAGAAAGAACGATTTTAATTCACAGAATCCTGCACGGCGCTAGAAATTATAAAACAATTCTATGATTTCTTAACAGCTTAACGGCTTGCCGATAACCCCTGCCCAGCTTGCCCGCCGAAGTTTTAACGAAGTCGAGGACAGCAATGCAGATTAAAAAGACAAAACAAATGATTTATTCCGGTAGTTGCCGAACACTTTTCTTTCTTTGCAAGCACGTTTTGCAAGTTAATTATTTTTTTATAAGACTTTTAACAACAAACTTTTTACGGAACGACTAAGCCAAAAAAATAAAAACTGCCAAGCCTGCCTGTCGGCAGACAGGTGCGAATTGGCAGGCAGCTTGAGGCACGGGTTATATTGATATTAATTAAAATGAAATTTATTTGATTAAAGAAACAATAGTAACATTCAAATATAAAGGACCACCATCAACAGGATAACCTTCAATAAGATTTCCAGAAATTTTCACTTCTTTATTTTCAAAATTATTTAAATCAATAGTTGAACTGGTTAAAGCATAAATTGGCTTACCACCCGCATCATTGAGAGTATGTGTTCCGTACATCCAGGTTGATACTTCGATTTTATGAATTACACCAATCTGATTTTGTTTTTCTGCAGGATCTACACTTGACTCACAAGCAAAAAAGAAAAGTGAAAATGCTAATAAAAATAATGTTAGTTTCATTTCAGTCACCTTTAAATTGTTTGCAATATAACGACGTTGCCGATAACCTGCTGCCAAGAACAACAATGCAGAATAAAAAGACAAAGCCAAAGACCTGCCTGCCGGCAGGCAGGTTTAGTAAACTGTGCTTATCTTTCTTTGCAAGTGCAGTTTACAAGTTAATTATTTTTTTATAACACTTTAACAACAAACTTTTTACGGAACGACCAACCAGAAAATTTTATAAATACCAACTGCGAATTCGCAGGCAGCTTGAGGCACGGGTTAGGTTGTTATTGTTTTAGTTGAACGTTAGTTGAAACCAGTTCTCTTGTCTGGATTAAATATGTCGTATCACTATTATATGGTCTCATTGGTGTTTCACTGTAAATTAAACCAATACCAGGCGAATAGATTGTATTATAAGAAAAATCATAGAAATATCGATTGTATACATAACATTTTAACTTACCTAAATTTGTTTGAAATAGTGAATCTTTTGATGTAACAGTAAATCCATCTAATGATTCACCAACTTCTGCTGGATAAGGATATGTTATTGAATATGATTCAAAGTTAGTAACATGATGCCCAATGGTATCATTTCTAAAACCTGTTTGCCCAAGCATTGTCCTATTAGAGCCTTGAAGAAACCATAATACATTATTAATAGCAGTATCTTTTTTAATAAAAAATGTTAAAGTATCTATCCAATCTATTGCTCCCAAAGTATCATATGTTGTTATCTTAAAAGACCAGCTATTTCCAATTTTCAATGGAACTAATTCATCAGGCTCTGTATCTGGAGGTAAAATCGGATTTGTTGATTCACTGCACGTACTGATAACAATAGAAAAAAATATTAACAGTACTATTGAAATTTTTTTGTTATTCATATTTACCCCTTAATCTTCATTTGACAACCTAACGACGTGTTATGTTAAAACACAACACCGTAATTATTTTTAATTTAAGATTTCCTGTGTGTTTATCTTTTTATTAAACACTTTAATTAATTTCAATATCTAACTTAATCCAATCAACGAAATAAATCATCCTCTTTAATAATAGGATATCCTCCCGTATAGCAGGACAAGTCGTTATACGCTCTTCCACTAAAGAATGAGTAATTCCCAAAATGCCTGTCCCGAACTTGTTTCGGGAAAGTATGGCTGCCATAGCCTTTTTGATATTAAGGCAGAATAGTTGTTTTCCCGCTTTTGCAGGATCCCGTTTTAAGGGAAAGTAAGAAACATTGTAGATCAGTTTTTCAAAGCACTTAATTTTTAATTTAACTGTCTCGAGCCGGATAACTATTTATTTTCTGTGCCTATTGACTTTTTATTATTAAAGAGGTTAGGCACAGATTATAAATTATTTTTTTTATATACTAAATAAATGTTTAAAAAAGACTAAATATTAAAATGTTTTAAAATGAAAAATTGGAACATCAATTGCTGTTTCATTCAACATTATTTTTCTTATTTCTAAATCAGCTGCAAAATAAACTAGGTTTGCAAAAACATTATCCTCTTTTGAGAATTGAAAACTAAACTTTGCTGTACTATTTGGATAAACAGAGATTGAATTTTTAATCATACTCTTTCCATCTTTGAGGAAACCCTTTTGATTATAAAAATATACGTTATCTAAATTAAATACTTTGTAATTAGTAATATCGTTTAAAACTATATCATCCAATAAAAATTTAATTGAATCAACTTTACTTGATATTTCAATTTCGAAATTACTATAATTGAGAAGTGGCGGTTGGTCGTAATAATGAAAATCTCCCTTAACTTTAACAATTAATTTATCTGTTAAATAGATGATATATTCATCTGATACAGAGTAATTTGAAGATTCGATTGGTTTATATTCTATTAAAAGAGTGCAACTTGAAAATATTAAAGCGACTATAGATATATAAAATCCTTTTTTCATTTTAGTGCCTAACTATTACTTATACCGAGTTGGTGGTCCTCAATCCGGTTGTTATTTAAGAATTATTTTCTAATCTACCGACCACATTATTTATTATTTTTTTCTTCTAACTTATTTTAATGCTTATACTTAAAAATGCAATTACCGGGTTCTTTCAGGAATATATTCCCGAAAGTTTTTCTCATCTATCAACTTTTAATCCAATGGGCTTCTAACTCCAATGCCTCTATTCAACACGTGAGTATATATCATCGTTGTTTTTACAACCTAAAATTAAAACTTCGTGGTAACTATATCAATCAACATTTAACAATAATTCGCTCAACTCTTTTCAAATTTTTATATTTACTGAAGACTGTTCATAATAATTCTTAATATCAAAATATGATCATCCAAAGAATAAATAATTCTATGTCGTCCCAAAGGGACTTTCATTTATCTTATGTAAATTTTTACTAAAAATATTCAGTCCCTAAAGGGACTATCACAAATTTATTATCCCACAGGGACAAAATATTTGTAACTTAAAACATCCAATAAAATTAAAAGTCCCGTAGGGACTATATAAAAAATGTTTGAGAGATATATATTTGCACAACAACAATAAATCAAATAACTCGATGAAAAATTCAGCGCTATTTATTCTAACATTAATTTGCATTCATACGTTCATACAACCATTCCTGCCTGTCCGGCAGGCAGGCATTCATACAACGATGGCTCAATCGAAGCAGACCGCTTTCATCAACGGAAAAATTTATACAGTTAACGAAAAGCAGCCGTATGCAGAAGCTGTTGTTGTTGAAGGAAATAAAATAAAATTCGTCGGTTCAACAAGTGAAGCAAGAAAATTCATTGATACACAAACAGAAGTAATTGATCTTGATGGAAAGCTGATGCTTCCGGGATTTAATGACAGCCATCTCCATTTTACAAGCGGAGGGAATTATTTGCTTGGAATAAATCTTCGTCCTGCACTCAGCAAAGAAGAGTTTGTTGAAATAATTCAGTCATATATTTTAAGAAGAACTCTCTCCGAATCATCCTGGGTTACAGGAGGACGATGGGACCACGAACTCTGGCAGGATAAATCTCTTCCTACAAAAGATTTGATTGATCCGGTAACAGAAAACACTCCGGTTTTTGTAAGCAGAATTGATGGACACATCGGTCTTGCAAATTCAAAAGCACTTGAGCTTGCAGGAATAAATAAAAATACACCCGATCCGGATGGTGGGTTAATAGAAAGAGATAAAAACGGAGAACCGACAGGAATTTTAAAAGACAATGCAATGGATTTGGTTTTCAAAATAATTCCCTCGCCAACTCTTGAAGAAAATATTGAATCCACTCTTCGTGCGCTTGAAGAAGCAAGAAAACTTGGAATTACAAGCGTTCAGGATATGACTCAACCGGGAGAACTTGAAGCTTATCAACAAATAATGAAAGATGGGAAATTGACCTGTAGAATTTATTCCATCTGGCCAATTGATCGGTACGAAGATATTGTCCGTGCTGGAATTACAGTTAATACTGAAGATATTTTTATTAAACGTGGTGGACTAAAAGGCTATGCTGATGGTTCACTCGGAGCAAGCACTGCATGGTTTTTTGAACCGTATTACAGCAATCCTTCTAACTACGGATTGGCAAATGATGTTGTTACAAATGGCAATCTTGAAAAATGGTCAACTGATGCAGATAGAAATCGTTTGCAGGTTTGCATCCATGCAATTGGTGATAAAGCTAATGCATATGTTCTCGATATGTTTCAGAAAATTAAAAACATTAATTCACCGTGGAACAGAAGATTCAGAATCGAGCATGCACAACATCTTCGTAAAGAAGATATAAATCGATTTGCAGAAATAGGAGTAATTGCTTCTGTTCAGCCATATCATTGCATTGACGATGGTGTGTGGGCTGAAAAAAGAATTGGATCTGAAAGAATAAAAACTACTCACGTATATCATTCGTTACTGGAGAGTGGAGCAGTAGTTTCATTCGGTACTGACTGGCCAGTTGCACCGCTCAATCCTCTCTATGGAATTTATGCAGCGGTTACACGAGAAACTGTTGACGGTAAAAATCCAAATGGCTGGATACCTTCAGAAATAATCTCTGTTGAAGATGCTGTGAAGTGTTACACATTAAATTCAGCTTACGCATCTTTTGAAGAAAAAATAAAAGGCAGTATCGAAGTCGGTAAACTGGCAGATTTTGTTGTATTGAGTGATGATATTTTTTCAATCGATCCAGATGAAATAAAAAATGTTGAAGTAGAGATGACAATTTTTAATGGCGAGATTGTTTATACGGTGAGGGAATAGAACGCAGATACCACCGATTAAGCAGATTATAACAGATTTAAATCTGCGTAAATCAACCCGATCTGCGTAATCAGCGTTCTATTTATTCAGTGTAAACCTTACATTTCTCCTCTATATCAAAGCAATATTCTACATCGCCTTTGTAACTATGATTTTGAGATTGTTAATTTTCTAATTATTTATCAACCAATCCAATGGATTTCATTGGCATTTAAGTTGACCTTATGGAAACAAAATTTATAAACAAAATGGAGGTTCAATGAAAACCCGGTTACTTGTAAGTCTGTTATTTGCTTTCTTTTTCATATTCGTTTCAAATCTTTCTGCACAGACATTATACTTCTGCGAAGGAGTTGATGATGACGGTTATCCGATAACTGATGCATCTTCATTCACAATTCCGGATGATGGTGGATATCTCTACGTACTAATCCGTCTGCCATACGAGGTTGATTGTTCATCAGTGAGATTGGAAATTTACAGGAATGGAGATTATGATAATACAATTTATGTTGATACAGAATATGAATGGAGCTGGTTCTGGAAACAAATTACATTTTATAAGCGCGGCACGTATGATGTTTATGCTTATGATTGTGATGATTATGAATTGGCAAGCGGCAGAGTCAAGATAAGTTTTGATTAATAAATTTTTAGTTCTATCAAGTGGCTGTCTCATAAGTCTGATTTTGTCAACCTGAACCTGCCTGACGGCGGACAGGTTTGTTTCTCCAAAGGAGTCCTTTAGACAGGTTCTAATTTTTAACTGAAATTAAGATATTAGATTCCGAAATAAATTCGGAATGACAATTCTGAGACAGCCTCTTTTCTATTTTAAAAGCCTAACACCAATGCAATCCATTCATCTTCTTTTTCAATTCGTCTGATCTCAAAACCAATAGAATAATATTTATTCCTGATTACATCAAAGTCAGAGTCTAACAAACCAGAAAGAATTACAAAACCATTTTTATTCAATCTTGATTTTAACTTCTCAGCAATTTCGATAAGCACATTCTTCTGGATATTGGCAAGTATTAAGTCAAAATCATTTTCATTGACTGCATCAATTTCGCCGGTCAGTATTTTAACTGAATCAACAACCTGATTTAATGAACAGTTCTCATTACAATTATCAAGACAAATTTCATCCGAATCAACCGCAACAGCTTTTGAAGCTCCTAATTTAATTGATGCAATGGCAAGTATTCCGGTTCCCGAACCAACATCAAGAACTTTTATTCCGGGTTTTACAGTATCTTCAAGCAATTGCAAAATAAGTTTGGTTGTTTGATGTTCACCAGTTCCGAATGACATTTTTGGATCGATTGTGAGAACGATTTCATTTTCTTTTGCCGAGTAATTTTTAAACGTAGGTTTAATTACAATTCTATCCGAAATGCGGATCACTTCCCTGCTTTTTTCCCATTCCTCATTCCAGTTTTTATCTTCCAGAATTTCTTTCTCTACTCTGAATGATTCGATAAAATTTTCATTTTTTAATTTCATTAATGATGAATTCAATTTTGCTTCAACAGCTAAGTCAATATCAGAAATAAAAACAGAAACGTGATCATCGTTTTCAAGAAGACCGGTTATGTTAAACTCCCACATTATTCCTGAAAGCAGCTCAGTATCAAATGGTTGAGTGTAAATCTTATAAATTAAAAATTTTTTCATTTGTTATTAATTAACTCTCAGATTCCCGACACTCTCCGTTCGCGGGAATGACAACCTCACAGTCATTCCGGCGATAATCCCAGAGGGTTTGAGTCCGGAATCTACTCTCAGATTCTCAACAGGTCCGGTAATTGCCGGACTTGCGGAAATGACAGCCGTCTCATTGTCACTCAAACTCAACCAGCAGTTCACAAATTTTATTCTGAAAGTTTCTTGCTCTGGAAGATTGATCAACATAATTCTGAATCAGAATTGAAAATGCAAGCAAATGTCCGTTCTTTGCAGTAACATATCCTGAAAGATTGCTGACTCCGTTAAGTGTTCCGGTTTTTGCATGCACATTATTTAGTGCGGATGTGTTTTTCATTCTGTTCTTCAATGTACCATCAACACCGGCAACGGCAAGTGAATTGTAAAAGAGATTGAACAAACTTTTATGATCGTAGTACATATATTTCAATGTAGCAAGAATAAGCTCAGCATTGAGAAGATTATAATGAGATACGCCTGAACCATCGGCAATTGAATAATCATTTGAATTAAAACCAATTGAATCAATTAATCTTTTTACAGCAGCAAGTCCGTCATCAGCAACCGCCGGCGCACCGGAATCTTTATATGCCATAGCATAAATCAGCATTTCAGCACTGAGGTTATCACTATCTTTATTTACAAAAGAAAGTACTGTATCAATTGAATGATAAATACTTGTCAGGTAAACAGAATTCTGTTCAAGATTTTTTACATCAACGGGTTTGTAAAAGGTAATTCCACTTTGTGCAAGTTTCTCCTTGCACAATTCAAGAAAATATCTTTCCGGATACATTAAATTAATTTTAGAAGAATATTCATGCGATTGATCCTTACCTGCACTTCCGCTGATCAGGATAATATTTTTATTATTCAGCCAATCGCGAGTGATTAAAATTTCTTCGGATTCATCGGAGTCAACCGTAATGGAGTTGTTAGCAACTTTAACAAATTTTGTTTCCGGATTTATTTTAATGATTAAAGGTGAATCTATCTCTGCAGTATTTGCAAAAACTTCGATTGCATTTCCGTTTACATTTAATGAACTCAGATAAGGAGCGCCCGGATCAGGATTATCATCCCACATCCAACCTCTGCCCCAGTAAATTGAATCTTTCTTTGATATATCGGCATAGACACCACCAGATATTTTTTTGATTCCAAGTGATTTAATAATCGAAATCATTGAATCTATATCTGTAGTCATCAACATCGGATCAAAGCCGCCAACAATAAATAAATCTCCATACATTATTGTATCCTCTATTACTCCCGTATGATACAAATCAGTTTTGAAAGTATAATGTTCGCCAAGGTTTAAAAGCGCAGATGCTGAAGTGAGCAATTTCATATTTGATGCGGGACGAAGCAGCAGTTGATTATTTTTTTGATAGAGTGACGTGCTGTCTGTTAAATCAAAAATATCAATTGCAATAATTGTTTTATCAAAGAAAGGATCATTGACTATTGTTTCAATCTCTAATGAGAGGTTACTGCTTGCGGATTTCTGATTGCGGGTTTCGGATTGAGAGAAAATATTATTGTTGAAAAGAAAGAATATGGAAAATAAAATAACTTTTATAAAACTGCTCTTCAGATATTTTTTAAAGCTAAAATTATAACCTTCCACATTTTTCATATTCCATCAGCCATTTTCCAATTAAAAATATTCTCTTACTCTGAAATCTGCACCAACTTCATCTACTGCAATTTTTCTGGCACGTTCAATATCAACCTCATCAACAGAAACGATTGTCAGAACAACTTTTTCAACAAAATTTTTTGATTTTTTTGCGAAGTCGATCATTTCATTAAAATAATTTTTCCCGAGTCCAACTAATTTTGAATATTGTTCCGGATCAAAAGAATTCAGGCTGATTGAAACAACATCAATAAGATCTTTCATCTCGGATGTAATATCCCTTTTGTTTATTACATTTCCATGACCATTAGTATTCAGTCGTGTTCTTCCGCCATTTGATTTAACATAACTGGCAATAGATTTTAAAATATCCCATCTAATAGTTGGTTCACCATAACCGCAGAAAACAATCTCTTTATACTTTTGGGGATCATCAATCTCCTTTATATAAACTTCAGCGGACGGTTCTTCGCTTCTTTCCATACCAAGATTGTAACCGCTGATTACTGGATTTTCATTTCTCTTACAAAAGACACAATTAGCATTGCAGCGATTCGTAACGTTAATATACAATGAATTATCAAGTTTGTAAGTAAAAGATGTCTCAGGTTTAGCACCAATTCCATAGATTCTGAATGCATTGAATGATGTAATGTTTGCAACATCTGCGATTCTCAAATTATGAAGTTCGGCTACTATTTCAGCAATGAATTTTATATTTGCCGGTTCATTTCTTTTTCCGCGATTCGGAACCGGAGTCATAAAAGGTGAATCAGTTTCAAGCAGTAAATTTTCTAATGGAATATGTTTTAAAATATTTCTTAAACCATCAGCATTTTTAAAAGTAATATTCCCCGTAAAGGAAATCATAAAATTCATTCCCACTAATTCCATTGCATCTTCAAGCGATCCATTAAAACAATGAAATTGACCTCGCAAACCTGAACCGCAATAACTTCTGATTATTTCCATCATATCTTCATCCGAATCACGATTATGAACGATGATGGGCAAATCAAGTTTCAAAGCCAGATCTATCTGAGATTTGAAAGCTTCT
Organism: Ignavibacteriota bacterium; assembly: GCA_013285405.1. Classification (NCBI taxonomy): domain Bacteria; kingdom Pseudomonadati; phylum Ignavibacteriota; species Ignavibacteriota bacterium. The sequence goes on from CP053446.1 coordinate 143,811, forward strand.
ATTTGTTTTTCTTTCGGAGAGAAATCATAATAGTAATCAAGACCGATTTCGCCAATGGCAACAATTTTTTTATTCTTTGCTAACTTTTCAATCGGAGAAATTAAAGAAGGATTCCAGTCTTTTGTATCATGAGGATGAACACCAACAGCACCGTAAATCATTTCATATTTTTCAGTCAGATCAATTACCTGTTCTGCAGTTTTAAGATCGGTTGCTGGTACGAGAATATATTTGACACCGGTTTTTTTTGCCCGGTCAATTACTTCATCGAGTTCTCCATCATAGTTTGGATAGAAAAGATGTGCGTGAGAATCTATAAACATAAAAGCTAAATCAGATTTTATCTACTTCGCCAATCACTATAAACTGCTCGTTGATTTCATTAGCAAGTTTTAGCGCAGCACCAACTTTTTTCTTATGAATAATTATTACAAGTCCGATTCCCATATTGAATACTTCGTGCATTTCTTCATCAGAAATTTCGCCGGAAGATTGTATCAGTTTGAATATTTGAGGTGTTTCCCAATTGTTCCAATCAACGTTTAGTTTTAATCCCTGCGGAAGAATTCTCTTTGTATTACCTATCAATCCCCCGCCGGTAATGTGAGAAAGACCTTTAACATCAATTTTACTTTTGATTGCGTTGATAAGCTTTAAATATGAACGATGAATAGTGAGAAGTTCTTCACCCAAAGTCTTCTTTAGTGATGGAATTTTTTCAGTGAGTTTGTATTTTTCGAGTAATACTTTTCTTGCGAGAGAATATCCATTTGTATGAAGTCCGGTTGAAGGAACTCCAATCAGTACATCACCTGAAGAAATTTTATCACCTTTAATTATTTCTGATTTTTCTACGACGCCAACAATAGTTCCTGAAATATCATAATCACTTGTTTTATAAACTCCGGGCATTTCAGCAGTTTCACCACCGATAAGAGAACAATTATTTTCTTTGCAGGCGATCGAAAATCCTTTTACTATTTCCGCTCCAATATTTGAATCCAATTTTCCAAAAGCTAAATAATCCAGAAAGAAAAGTGGTTCGGCTCCACAAACTGCAATATCATTAACACAATGATTCACCAAATCCTGACCAATAGTATCATGTTTGTTTAACTCAATGGCTATTTTCAGCTTCGTTCCAACTCCATCAACGCTGGAAACCAGGACAGGCTCTTTATATTTTGAAAAATCAGGTTGGAAAAATGCACCAAACAGACCAATGTCCGTTAGAACAGATCTGCTAAAAGTTGTTTTTGCGTATTCTTTTATCTTATCAACTGTATCATTACCAGTTTTTATACTTACACCAGCTTCTTCATATTTCTTAGCCAAAACCAGTTCCCTTCACTCAAAATAAACATAATAAAAATTTCTTTTTGAAAATTAAGCAGATATGCCAAATTATTCAAAAAACCAGGTCAGTAAAGCTGAGTAATAAATTAATAAAGAGAAATTTAAATTGAGACTTTATGAGTACATGATCATCCAATGCCTGCCAAATAATGCTTAATTTTGATATATTTGCGCCTTGATTTCGTGCAAGAAAAACTAAAAATGGAAACAGAAGAATTAAATCAGAGAGAGAAATCTATACTAAGATCAATCGTTCAGCAGTTTATACTTACTGCAACACCGGTTGGTTCTCGTAATATTACAAAAAAGTATGATATCGGTTTCTCACCGGCAACTGTGAGAAATGTAATGGCTGATCTTGAAGATTCAGGTTATATTAATCATCCGCACACATCGGCTGGAAGAATTCCAACGGATAAAGGTTATCGTTATTATGTAGATTCATTGATGGATGTAGAAAAGGTTAACACAAAAGAAAAAAGCCTGATAGAAAACAGTTTGAATCAGATTGTTGATGAAACTGATGAATTAGTTAAAGTTACATCAAAATTACTCAGTTCTATAACCAGACAAATAGCTTGTGTATCATATCCAAACCTTGAATCGGGTATTCTCGAGAAGATTCAAATAATTTCTCTTACTTCAACAAGAATTCTGGTTGTGATCAGTATTAAATCCGGGCTCGTAAAAACTATTACGATGGAACTTGATACTGAGATGAAAGAATCACAGATAGATTCTGTTCAGATTCTTCTCAATGAAAAATTAGCCGGGCTAAATCTTGCTGAAATAAGAAATACTTTTGAAGAGCGATTCACTGATGTTACTGACGACCAGAAACCGATAATCCGGCTTTTTGTTGATTCAGTTGATAAACTTTTTAAAGATGAAGTCAGATCAGAACGTTTAATTGTAACCGGTGCAAAAAATATTATCCAGCAGCCCGAATTTGAAAGCCCTGAAAATTTCCAGAGCATAATAGAACTCATTGAAGACAAAGATGTAATTGTTCATATAATGGATAAATCATCCGAATCTAAAAAAGAGGAAGTTTACATTTCAATCGGCAGTGAACATTTAGAAAAAAAACTGCAGGAATATAGTTTCGTAAGTAAGGAATATAAATTTGGTGAAAACAGCGGGACGCTTGGAATAATCGGACCGAAGCGTATGGAATATTCCAGGATTGTTGCAATTGTGGATTATCTCGCAAAAGTATTATCCGAACATTTAAAATCACGTTAATAAAAACAGGAATAGATGAATTATGATTAAAAATAAAAAAGACAACCACCAGGAAGAACAAAATATTGAACAAGTTGACAACAAATCAGAAAATTCAACCAATGATGCTAAAGATGAACAGAAGCAGCTTCAAAGCGCAGAAGCAAAAATTGCAGAGCTCGAAACTCAGGTAAAAGAATGGAATGACAAATATTTAAGGAAAGCTGCTGAGTTTGAAAATTATAAAAGACGAACTGAAAATGATCAGTTCAACTTAATTAATTATGCGGCTGAATCTTTCATCGTAAAAATTCTTCCTATTGTTGATGACTTTGAAAGATCAATGGAACACATTGATGATATTGACAACAATAAATCAGTTAAAGATGGAATTAAATTAGTATATGAAAAGCTATTGAAATTACTTCATGAACAAGGCGTAAAAAAAATCAAATCTAAGGGAGAGCCCTTCAATGTTGATTATCATGATGCTTTATTGCAGAGGAAAGATGATTCCGTTCCTGCACACACTGTGCTTGAAGAAATAGAATCAGGCTATTTGTACCGCGATAAAGTAATACGACACGCAAAAGTAATAGTGAGTGAAGAATCTTCTGACAGCCCGGCAACAGATGAAAATTCTGCTGATTCATCTTTAGAGAATGAGAACTAATTTTAATGGCTAAAAGAGATTATTACGATGTCCTCGGAGTAAGCAGAAATGCCTCGAAGGATGAAATAAAAAAAGCTTACCGCAAACTTGCAATGCAGTATCATCCGGATCGCAACCCGGGTGATAAATCGGCTGAAGATAAATTTAAAGAGGCTGCTGAAGCGTATGAAATATTAAGTCACGATGATAAGAAAAATAATTACGACCGATTTGGTCATGAAGGTGTCAGAGGAAGTGGATTTGGCGCTGAAGGGTTTTCATCTGTTAATGATATTTTTTCACACTTCTCAGATATATTCGGTGGTTCATCAATCTTCGATGAATTTTTCGGAGGAAATCAAAGAGGCAGAACAAGAAGACGAGGCACTGGTACACAGGGTTCAGATCTGCGTGTTAATTTAAAATTGACACTTGAAGAAATTGCAACCGGAATAACAAAAAAAATCAAGATAAAAAAACAGGTGAGATGTAATGATTGTAATGGAACAGGAGCCCAAGCCGGAACATCTCTAAAAACTTGTCCGGTTTGCAACGGAACCGGTGAAATAAAAAGTGTGTCGAGATCAGTATTCGGACAGTTTGTAAACATTACAACTTGTAATAATTGCGGTGGTGAAGGACAAGTAGTAGATTCACCATGTAAAACCTGTTCAGGCGATGGAAGAGTGAATGAGGAAACAACATTGAAGATAGATGTTCCCTCCGGAGTTGAAGATGGAAATTATATGACAATGCGTGGAGAAGGTAATGCAGGTAAACGCGGAGGTCAGCCCGGAGATATTATTGTAGTATTTCAGGAATTACCCCACGAACATTTTATTCGTGAAAAAGATGACATTGTTTATAATTTATTTGTTTCCTTTCCACAAGCTGCGCTCGGAGCAGAAATTGAGGTACCGACTCTCACAGGAAAATCAATGCTGAAGATTGAACAAGGCACACAGCCCGGAAAATTGTTGAAGATGAGAGGGAAAGGAATCAGACATCTTAATTATTCGGGCAGCGGTGATCAGATTGTCAGAATTAATGTGGCAATTCCACAAAAACTTAATTCAAAAGAGAAAGAATTACTGAAACAGCTTTCTGAAATGCCAAATGTAAAATCTTCTTCAGAAGATGAGAAAAAAAACTTCTTCAGCAAGTTCGGATTGTAATTGATAAAATACGGAACCAGAAAAGTTGGACTTAATTAAGTTGTTGGTTTTCTAAATATTATTTTTTCTTTTATTAATGTTTGAAAAAATTTCTAAAAAAATAGGTTTTACTCAAACAGAAATTCTGGTAATTCTTTTTCTTTCGGGTTTGCTTCTGTCTGGTATTGTTTACGTTGAATTTTTTAAAAAAAGCAGCAACGATAATAAATACATTGATTACTCAAAAGAAGATAGTCTCTTCTACTACTATTCCAATTTGAATCCTGAATTTGATATTGAAGACACAACTCTGATCAACAACATTGAAATTAAAAAGAGAGTTCTGGAATTATCAGATACTGTTGAATATGCAAAAAAAGATATCGCTTCACTTACTGAGAAAAGCATAAATCTCAATACTGCTGGTTTAAATGATCTGACTAAATTACCGGGAGTTGGAGAAAAGACTGCTGAGAAAATACTTGAGCTTAGAAATCAAAGAGGTAAATTCAAACGATTGGAAGAGTTGATGGATGTTAAGGGAATTGGTGAAGTAAAGTTCAGTAAGATTAAGAAGTATGTATATCTTTAACTATAATGCGAATGATTAACAATTACTTTTACAGCATAAATAAAAAGCCGTGAACGCATTGCAAAAATTTGGCGGGATTAATATAACTGCTTCAAGGTTACAAATTATTGAACTGGAAATTGAGTCGAATCATTTCTCTGTCAATAATGTTGGTCAGACTTTTTTAAGTCCTGCTATTAATTTCGATGACCCGGCTGAAGAAATTATTTTCCCCCAGATTCAAAATGCTTTTGAAGAAATTAAAATAAGAAATGGATTCAACTGCTCTTTTGCATCGTTTACACTTCCTCCGGAATTATTTCTTACAATTCAGCTTCCCTATGACTCCAACCTTAATCAAAAAGAAATACGTGATGAATTCAGTTGGGAAATATCTCAACTTTTTCCATTTGTACCTGTTGAAGAACTTGCGCTAAAATTTTATGACCTTGAAAGCAAATTCCTGCAAGGCAGAAACAACGCACTCGTCGTTGCGTTACCGAAAAAATATTTAATGCTGCTAAAAAAATTCTGTTCAATAAATAATCTTCAGCCAAAATTAGTTGATAATGCATCAATCAGTGCGAATAGTTTCATAAACTCCTCCAGAAATGAAACAAATAATTTTATCGGCATTAATCTTTACAATTCTAAAAACTCCATTACTTTGTTCATCAATATTTCATCAAAGCCCGCATACATAAAAGTTTTTAATAAGAGTGACAAGAACTTAATCAGCACAATTGTTAACGAATTACGACAGGAACGATTCGAAAAAATCTTCAACCAGTCACAATTGAGCGGAGCTATTTGCGGTGAAGATATCGGCATTGATGCAATCGCACAATTAGAACAGGAACTAAATATAAAATTTGAAAACTTTGACCCATTCAATATTATTAAATTTAAAGATGATGCTCATAGTTTTGAAATTCCATTGGATTACTACAGTTCCTTTACACCTGCAGTTGGTGTAGCATCCCGTTACAATTGATTGAAAACTTAGTGAGATTAAGAATTACAGCCGGTGAACTTAAGGGAAGATTTATCAATGTTCCCAAATCAGATTTAGTCAGACCGACAACTGAACGAGTTCGGGAAACTATTTTTAATATCCTGAATAACCGAATCTCATTCGAAGGGATACGAGTTCTGGATTTGTATTCGGGTTCAGGAGCGCTTGGTTTTGAATGCCTAAGCAGAGGTGCAGAGGAAATTCATTTTGTGGAAAAGAATTCAGTGATTTACAAAACGATCGAAGAAAATATTAATCTTCTGAAAGTCAAAGATCAATGCAGAATTTTCAAAATGACTGCAATTCAGTTTTCATCAATGAAAATTAAAAACAACTACAATTTAATTTTAGCAGATCCTCCTTTTTTCAAAGATGATATTTATAATGTCGTTGAAAATATATTGAATAATGGATACCTTCACAGCGAATGTTTTATGATCATAGAAAGATCAATTCAGACAAAACAAAAAGATATTGAGAATTTTAGAATTGATCCTTTTAAAATCATAGGTGATGCGTGCCTCTACGAAATAAAATCCTTGCATTAACTCTTACATCCCTTTTATTTTTCGCTGCAGCTGACATCTGTTCACAACCGTTTCATCGGGAACTAAATCTTATTCCTGTAAGCGATGGATCCGGATTGATTAAAAATAATTTCAGCGGCGGACATAACAATCTGGAGTATCAATTTGTAGATATTGATAATGATGAAGACCTGGATATTTTTTTCCTTGACAGCGATAAAACTTTCGGTTTATTTGAAAATATTGGTAACAAATTCAATCCTGAATATAAATACCTGATTAACAAACCAAATAATTTATTTTTTTCAAATTGGTTTTACTTTGTTGACATAGATAATGACAATGACTTTGATTACTTTACCGGTAATAACGATCAGATATCATATTACCAGAATAATGGGAGCATAAACTCACCTTCTTTTATTCTGGTTCAAGACACTGTCTGGGATGATACCGGACAACCTATCTATAGTGAATTCGGAAGCAATGCTTTATTCGCAGATATTGATAATGATGATGATTTAGATTTCTTCAGTGGAAATTCAGCAGGGACAGTTAAATTCTATGAGAACATTGGAACGCAAACAAATTTCAATTTTAAATTTATTACCAACGAGTGGCAAAACTTATATATTGTTGGTACTCTGGCAGAGAACTCACTTCACGGTGCAAGTTCATTGGACTTTATTGATATCAATGATGATGACGATCTGGATCTTTTCTGGGGAGATTTTTTTAGCAACAGTCTTTATTTTATTGAGAATCAGGGAAATTCCATCTCTCCTGATATGCAAAAAATTTCAGATGTTTATCCAATTAACTCTGACAGCGTAAATACAAGCGGATTCAATATGCCGCGTTTTACAGATATTGATAGCGATGGTGATTACGACTTGTTTGTTTCTGTACTTTATGATCCAACTGTTCCTCAATCATTAATGTTTTATGAAAATACCGGTAATGCTCAATCAGCAAATCACATATTAAGAACAAATGATTTTCTAAAAACGCTTGATGTCGGTAATAACAGTTCGCCGGTTTTTGTAGATATAGATAATGATGGTGATCTTGATTTATTCATAGGTTCTTTCAATAACCCGAATGGTTCAATTCACTTTCTTGAAAATACAGGAACTGTTTCCAACCCATCATTTTATTATTCTGACTCTCAGTACTTTAATATAATGAGTGATCTCGTTGTAACTCCGGCATTCGGTGATCTGGATAATGATGGTGATTATGATTTGCTGGCAGGAAAACTAAACGGAACAATTGACTTTTATCTCAACAATGGAACACCTGTATCTGCAAATTTTCAAAATAGTATTTTGTTAAGAAATAATAACAATGACAGCATTGATGTTGGTTCAAGTTCGTCACCATTTTTGATGGATGTTGATGGTGATTCTGATCTCGATCTGGCGATAGGAGGTTTCAATGGTAAATTAAGTTTTTATGAAAACACCGGCAATCCCGCGTCATACGAATTCACTTCTAACCCTGCTTACTTCGGCACGTTAGATATTGGTGATAACAGTACGCCATTTTTTATTGATTATAATGAAGATGATGTATTAGATTTATTTTCTGGCAGCAGAAATGGGGAAATGTTTTATTTCAGAAATGATGGAAATAATATTTCGCCCATTTGGAGTCTGATAACAAATCAATTCATCCATGATAACTTTGGTGGAAATACGTTCCCCTGTTTCTTTGATATTGATAATGATACTGACTCAGATTTATTCCTTGGAAATGTAAAAGGCGGATTATATTTTTACCTTAATTCTATGATAACAAGTGTTGCTGAATGGGAATTAACGCCAGTTGACAATTATTCAATTGCAACTTTTCCTAATCCATTTAATCCATCAACCAGAATAAAATACTCAATTCCTGACAATGGTTTTGTAAATCTTTCAGTTTATAATTTGCTTGGCGAAAAAATTGCTCAACTTGTAAATGAAATAAAAACGGCTGGTGAATATGAATCTGAATTTGATGGAAGCGGATTAGCTTCAGGAGTTTATATCGCGAAATTAGTCTCAAATAATAATCATCATACAATAAAAATGATTTTAACCAAATAAAAGGAGTATCATGAAAAAAGTTGTTCTTCTTCTTGCATTACTTTCAACAGCAATTTTATCTCAGACTAACGTTACATTTCTTAGTAACCTGAATGAATATAGTTCATTCGGTTATAGTAATATCTGGGGTTATGTTGATCCTCTGGGAAATGAATATGCTCTTCTTGGAACCGGTAATGGAACATCTATTATCAGTCTTGCTGATCCGACGAATCCGGTTGAGTGCGCTTTTATTCCTGCACCACAATCTGCGTGGAGAGAATTAAAAGTTTGGAGTCATTATGCCTACGTTGCAACCGATGCTACCGGTAATGGATTACAGATAATTGACCTTTCTCAATTACCAACTACAGCAACACTTGTAAATACTTTAAATACATATTTCAATGATTGCCATGATCTTTTAATTGATGATGGTTATTGTTACACTGTCGGAGGAGATGGAGTGGGTGGTTTGCGCATACTTGATTTATTAAATCCGGTCATCCCGGTTCAAACAGCATACTATACCGGAAGCGGTTACATTCATGATATTTACATCTGGAATGATACGGTTGTTGCTAGTTGTGGAAGCTCACAAGAATATCACCTGATAGATGTAACAGATAAATCTAATCCACAATTCATTAGTGCAAGTCAGTCATTACCAGGAATTTATGCTCATAGCGGATGGATGACAGAGGATAAAAGATATTTTTTCGCAACTGAAGAATTTAATGTCAGAGATATGACAGTTTGGGATCTTCAGGATCGAAATACCTGGGACTTAAAAATTTCTTCGTGGGGTTTGAATAATAGTTCAGTTATTCATAATCTTTACATAATCGGAAATTATGCGCATATATCTTATTACACTTCAGGATATTTGGTTTTAGATATCTCGAATCCATTAAGCCCGCAAATAGCCGGGCAATACGATACCTATCCACAAAATAACAGTGGTAATTATGATGGAGCCTGGGGAGTATATCCTTTCCTGCCATCTGGTAATACAATTATTTCAGATATTAGTACAGGATTGTATGTCTTACATTTTGACGGAATGGTTCCCGTTGAATTATCATCTTTCACCGCAACTGCTTTTGAAAATTCAGTTATATTAAAATGGTCAACTGCAACTGAGACTAATAATCAGGGATTTGAAATTCAAAAAAAGATTGATAGTGATTTTTATTCCATCGGGTTTGTTAGGGGTGCCGGATCAACAACTGAATTACAAAATTACTCATTCACTGACAGGAATTTAGTAAATGGGAAGTATGAATACAGAATAAAGCAAATTGATTATGATGGAAGTTTTCATTACTCGGATGTTGTTGAAGTGGAGGTAACTGACGTAAAAACTTTTTCATTAAGTCAAAATTATCCTAATCCATTTAATCCTACGACAAATATAAAATTTAATATTCCTAATGCAGGTTATACTACTCTTTCTATATATAATCTGATTGGAGAAAAAGTCAGTGAACTTGTAAATGAAGTACTTGTTGAAGGCGAATACAACATTTCGTTTGACGCAAAAAATCTGCCGTCAGGAATTTATGTTGCTAAACTGACAGCAAATGGATTTAATCAAACGATCAAAATGACTTTATTGAAATAAAAAATAATAGATTAAGAAATATTTCGGCTTATATTAATTACCTTAAAAGGTACTTGTGATTTCTGTGCTTGTGATGAAGAAATTATAATTCATCTGGTTGATGAGACGAATAATGGATTTCCACCAAAAGAAATTGTTGAGATATTTGTATCATATTGTTTGGAAGCCGAATCTCATTGTAATATTGACCTGCATCATAATTTGAACCTCATTATCAAATACCTGGTAAAATCAGAGCATCATTAGTTTGTGTTTATGATGTATCTGCAAATGAGATTGTAAAAATTATAGATGTTGGCAGTTTTGCTACCGGAATTGCAGCGAGTGAGAATTAAGCTTACTATTCTATTTGTTTACTGAGGTTTGAACTGTAGAATTCCCGAGGTAAAATAAAAGTACATTTTTCTTCCTTAAGAAAGTCGATTATTTTTTTGAATTCATTGAATTGGTTTTCATCCCACATATTTGGATGAATTTGAAATACAATATAGTTGCTGCTGACTGAATGATTTTTTAGAAATGAATTAAAGTCCGGATTTCCAACTGGAAATTCCATCTCTTCACTTCTATGCAGAACAAGTTTATCTGAGTCATCCCGACCGAAAAACCAGACTTTTATCTCATCAAATGCATCAAGAGCTATGGAAGTGTTTTCATCAATAGCATTTCCCGGAGCTCCAAAAGTTTGCATAGTGAAATCAAGTTTTTGCTTCGAAAGATCAAGTGCTTTTTTAATTTGTTCTTTCTGAAATTCAAGCGATGAATTGCGGAATTCATCATATAAATCTCCATTCGGATGTTTGACTCCGAGCCGATGATCATAACCATGAATCCATAGCTCTACATAACCTGTTCTATTCAGATACTTCAAAAGTCCGGGATATCTTTCATCATCCGTTTCCAAAGAATTTACGACCAGACCAACACTTGATTTTATTTTTTCAGAGACTACATAATCAAGAAATTTGTACCAGTTTTTCGAGATAACATTTACTTTATCGTGCACAAGATCATCTGCTTTTAGTATTACAAATTGCCTGATATCTGTTTTGCTGCTTGTTTCTGATTGACAAACAGAAGAACTGACCATCATAAGAAAAATCAGTGGAAATATTTTCAGAAAAAGTTTCATTTACAGGTAAATATCAAATTATAGTTGAATTGAAAATTTAATTTAATTACAGATTTTCAGCACTAAATGTGTCGCCATCTTCCAGGTTGCCCGCATTGAATCCTTTGTAAAACCATCTCTTTCTTTGCTCGGAAGTACCATGAGTAAAACTTTCAGGTACAACATAACCTTGCATACTTTTCTGAATACGATCATCGCCAACTGCACTTGCAGCGTTTAACGCTTCATCAATATCCCCCTCTTCAAGTAAATTTGCTCTGTTTGCATAATGAGCCCAGACACCAGCAAGGTAATCAGCTTGCAGTTCGAGACGAACCAAATATTTATTGAATTCTTTTTCGCTCAGTCTCGACCGCAAAGAATTCACTTTCTCATTTATCCCCAGCAAAGTTTGAACATGATGACCAACTTCATGAGCAACAACATACGCCATCGCAAAATCTCCAGGAGCTTTAAATTTGGTTTTTAGTTCATCATAAAAACTCAAATCGATATATAATTTATAATCGCCCGGACAATAAAAAGGTCCTGTAGCTGCGCTTGAAAACCCACACGCAGATTGAACGCTTCCGGTATAAAGTACAAGCTTTGGATATTTGTACGTCAATCCATCTTCGAGGAATAATTGTGTCCAGACGTCTTCGGTTTCAGCAAGAACAACAGAAACGAATTGAGCTAATTCATTTTCTTCGGCAGTTCCCTGGTAAGAAGAAGTTGTAGTGTGATCATCAAGCTGTGAAGTGTTCATTATCTGTGAAGGATCTCCACCGAGGAAATATATTAAAAGAATAACTACTACACTCCCTATTCCTCCACCGACCATACCTTTAGAATAACCACCACGGCGATCTTCGACATTACTGCTTTCCCTTCTGCCTTTCCAGCGCATACTTCATTCCCTTTCTATTATGTTTTTTGGATTCAGACAACAGCTAATGAATTCTGTATGCAAATATCTTATCAATATCAGCAAAAGCAAAACCGTTTTTTGTTAAATTTAACTTATTGATTAATATTTGAATAATCATTTACAAAATTATTGGCGGTATTCAATATGCGTAAAGTTATTTATCCAGGAACGTTTGATCCGGTCACTTATGGTCACATTGATCTGATTAAAAGAGCAATAGAACTTTTTGATGCTGTTGTTGTAACTGTAGCAGTCAACCCCGGTAAAGCACCATTGTTCACAACTGAAGAAAGAGTAAATATGCTTCAGGAAAGTTTGAAAGATTTTCAGAATGTATCAGTTGATTCGTTTGATGGATTAGTTGTTGATCATGCAAGGATAGTCGGAGCTTCAGGGATATTAAGAGGACTTCGTGCGGTAAGTGATTTCGAGTATGAATTTCAAATGGCATTAATGAACAGAAAACTCGCAAATGATATTGCAACTGTTTTCCTGATGCCGCATGAGAAATTTACTTATCTCAATTCAACAATTATCAGAAATCTTGCAAGCCTTAAAAGTGATGTGAGTGATTTTGTCCCACCAATTGTTGTTGAAGCATTAAAGAAAAAATTCCAGATGAAGTAGTGATTTGATATTGGAAACAAAAAAGGCTGCCCAATTAAGACAGCCTCTTTTGCAGTTTAATAGCTGAGATTACTATCAGCTTAGAAAAACTATTGTAACAAGAAGGAAAAGTGCGCTGAATACAAAACTTGTTATAATATTTAATGCCGTATCACTTTGCATAGTATTTACCAGACTTTAGTTAAGATGATTTTAATTGCTTGAATTTTTCAACTAACATGCCGTTGCAAAATTCGAATTTAATTTGAATTTTAGATGATACCAGCGAATTAATGGTAATTTCTACTCTTTTTCAGGTTAAATCAGGAATTAATAACGGAATTTCAAGCTTGTAATCTTATTGAATGTCAAATTTGTCAGTGAGTTTTCATTAACAAAAAAATCAATCGATATTCATTTCCAAACGGATAGAACATTTTGTTATCGACTTGAAAATTAAGTGTGTCACTGTTTATCAACTTGTTTATGGTTTGCAGTACAAATAATTTTCAATGGTAAATTTTTATTATTTAACTAATCATCAAAATACAGGGCTGAAATTATGAGCTTAAGTCTTATCGCTAAATCAATAAAGCCCTCTCCCACCCTTGCACTCAACGAAAAGTTCGCAATTTTAAAAGAGAAAGGTGATCCGGTAATTCACCTCGGTGGAGGAGAGCCAAAAACCCGAGTTCCGATGGAAGCTATTATGGCGACTGTCGCTCACGTAAATACAGGTGAAGTTCGTTATGCACCTGCTGATGGAATACCTGCACTCAAACAGGCAATCATCAGATACACAGAAGAGTTTTATAACAGAAAAGTAACTCCTCAACATATCATTGCTTCAAGTGGTGCAAAGCAAGCAATAATGGTTGCACTCCAGGCAATACTAAATCCACAGGAAGAAGTAGTTTTTCCAGCTCCATACTGGGTAAGCTATCCTGATATGGCAAGATTGATTGGTGCAATTCCGGTTTCTGCACCTGCTGAAGACGGAACATTTTATCCCGCAATAAAAGATATTGAAGATCGCGTTGGTTCATACACAAAAGCTGTTATCATCAATAGTCCGAACAATCCAACCGGAGCAATGTACTCGGAAGAATTTATTTCTGATATTGTTCAGTTCTGTGAGAAGAAAGACATCTGGCTAATAATGGATGATATTTATCATCGTTTAATTTTTGATGGGAAGAAACCAATCAACGCACTAAAGTATGCAAAGAAACAGGATGAAAATTCTAAGATAATCATCATCAACGGAGTTTCTAAACAATATGCAATGACTGGATTCAGAATTGGCTGGGCAGTTGGTAATAAAAAAGTAATTGCAGCTATGAGCAATATTCAGGGACATCAAACATCAGGACCATCTGTTCTGTTACAAAAGGCTGCAGTTGGTGCACTTAATGGAATTCAATCTTCTGTTGAATCACTCAGAGTTACACTTGAAAATAACAGAAACGTTATGATAGGTCTTCTCAATTCATTTGAAGGAGTAAAAGTAACGAAACCCGATGGGACGTTTTATTGCTTTGCAGATTTCAGTACATATAATAAAAATTCAAACGCACTCTCAGCTTTTCTCATCGATAAAGTTCAGGTGCTAACAGTTCCAGGTGCTGAATTTGGATTAGAAGGATATTTAAGATTGAGTTATTGCGGAACGATAAAAGATATCCAGGATGGAATTGAAAGAATGAAATGGGCACTCGATCCTAATTCACCTAACGAACTTTACATCGGTGATAGAAAATTAGTGAGGGATTGGTCATGAGTAAATATTTAGAATTCGATACACCAGCAACCAAACAAGCGATGGAGCTTGCTTCTGATTTCAGATTGAAGAATCAGGGTTTTACAGATCTTGACAGAGTATTCTGGAATCTTCCTGATGAAGCATTATATGAAGAAGCAATTTTCCGAAATGAGGGAAAGCTAACTAAACACGGTCCATTATTAGTAAACACAAAACCACATACAGCCCGCGCTGCTTCAGATAAATTTGTTGTTGAAGAACAATCGACAAAAGATAAAATCTGGTGGGGAGTTTATAACCGTCCTTTCAGCCAGGAGAAATTCACATCAGTAATGGCAAGAGCAAGAGCATATCTTCAGGGTGAAGAATTATTTGTGCAGGATGTTTACGCCGGTGCTGATCCTGATTATAGATTGAAAGTTAGAATCATAACAGAAAAAGCATGGCACAGTTTGTTTGCAAGAAATATGTTTCTAACAATAGCTAACAAGGACGAACTAAAAAACTTTATTCCTGATTTCACAGTCATCGCATTACCAGGTTTTAAACTTGATCCTTCAATTGACGGCTCAAGAACTCAAACCGGAATACTTCTGAACTTTGCTGAAAGAACCGCAATCATTGCTAACTCACTTTATGGTGGTGAAATAAAAAAATCTGTTTTCACCGTTCTGAATTTCCTTTTAACATTTGAAGATGTTCTACCGATGCATTGCTCTGCAAATGTTGGAAAGTCGACTAGACCCGGCTCTGACGGGAAAGGAGATGTTGCATTATTCTTTGGATTGAGCGGAACTGGTAAAACAACTCTTTCTGCTGATCCAAATCGTCTTCTTATTGGAGATGATGAACACGGCTGGAGTTCAAACGGAGTATTTAATTTTGAAGGCGGATGTTATGCAAAAGTAATCAGACTTTCTGCAGAAGCTGAACCGGAAATTTATGCAACTACCAGACGATTCGGAACAATACTGGAAAATGTTGTATTTGATTCCGTCAGCAGACACATTGATCTTGACGATGATATGATAACTGAGAATACACGTTGTTCGTATCCAATAGATTTTATTCCAAATGTGGTTCCTGAAGGATACGTTCACAAACATCCAAAGAATGTTATCTTCCTGACTTGTGATGCATCTGGTGTTATGCCTCCGATTGCAAGACTGAATCCTGAACAAGCTCAATATCATTTTATCAGCGGTTACACTTCTAAGATTGCCGGAACAGAAATCGGACTTGGCATTGAGCCACAGATAACTTTCTCAGCGTGTTTCGGTGGACCTTTTATGGTTCGTCATCCTTATGAATATTCGCAGATGCTGAAAGAAAGAATGTTGAAGCATAAATCAAACGTATGGCTGGTAAATACAGGATGGGTTGGTGGAAGATTCGGAGTTGGAAAACGAATCAGCATCCGTCATACGAGAAATCTTTTAAATGCAGCACTCGAAGGCAAGCTTGATAATGTTAAATATAGAAAAGATAAATTATTCGGATTTGAAGTTCCTCTCTCCTGTCCCGATGTTCCTGAAGATGTTCTCGAACCATCCAACAGTTGGGGAAACAAAGATGAGTACTGGAAAAAATACGATGCACTTGCTGCAAGATTTGTAGAAAACTTTAAGCTCTTTGCAGACGGGACTGCTGAAGAAGTTAAGAAAGCAGGACCGGTGAGGTTGAAATAAAGGCCCCCTCCAACTCCCCCAAAGGGGAAGAGTAAGAAACTTTTTCAAGAACGGGTCTTTGACCCGTTTTTTATTTCAACAAAATCATTTTCTTTACTGTGGTATTGAAAGCTTCCAGTTTGTAAAAGTAAATGCCTGATGCCAGAGAACTAGCATCAAATTCAACTTCATATAATCCTTTCTCCTGATTTTCACTTACCAAAATTTTTACTTCCCTGCCTAATATATCATATATAATTAACTTAACATTGTGATATGACAACAACTCATAAGCAATTTTGGTTTTTGAGTTGAATGGATTTGGAAAGTTATTATAAAGGACATCATAATCAGCAGGTGGATAAAATAGTTCTGATTCAAAATTTACATTTTCATTTTTTCTAACATTTGCCCAGATATCATAACCCGTTCCTTCATTACCTGGATTTTCGTAAGAAAAAATAATTTTATCATTCAAAATATCTGAACTATTAGATCCATTGTAATTATCATAATATGGATCAATGAATTCATACTGATGCAACAGATAAGATTCCGTTTCCCTTCTATTATCATTCGCATAAAAACCGATTACATCTAAATTGGAATTGTAGGTAACAAAAACTTTTTGATTATCAAACTCAACAATATTAAGCTGGGTTGGACTGTAACTATAATCACTAAAACTATTTTCAAATGTGTAATTATCATCCTTGTCGTAAATTCTTTTTAAATAAATCTTAGTGCCATCCCTGTAGAAGATTACAAAATTGTTTCCTTTATTTTTGCAAATGAATTCGGCGATATATGAATTCACTGAGTCGATGATAAATCCCGAAGAACCATTCCCATTTTTGTCGAAAAATTTTCCCCTGATTTTATTGTCAGAGGAATAATTTTGATAATCATAATTAACGTATGAAATAAAAGTATTAAATAAACTATCTACTGAAACTGTAATTGGGTTAAAGCTAATGTTATTTGAGGAGTGAAGTAACGTCTTTTCGGGAATGATATTATTAAGATTTTTATCAAATATTCTCATAGATGCACCATTCTGGTTATACCAGCACACAAGTATTTCATCGTTTGAGTCAACACTTAGAGAAACATCGTACTCATAATAATTATTGCTCTGTTTCACTAACTTATTATTTCCAATTTTTTCGCCTGAATTACTTACTAACTGCAGAAAAGCACTACTAGTAGAATAATTTTCGTTACCACTGAAAGCGATGACAAATGTACCATCTGACAGACTTTCAGCAGTCTTATTTTGCAAAAGCCAATACTCTTTATCAGTTTCATTTATCTGTATATTTCCACCCATCGGTTTAAATTCTGCATCATAGACCTGAGCGTATAAATCAAAACGTCCGTTTCTTTGATCCTCCCAGAGAACAATTGATCCACCTAATTTGTTAAATTTTACAATCGATTTTTTTTGACTTGAACTACCAATATCATCGTGGATTTTATTAAATGCGCCAATGGGTTGAAGTTCAAAATTAAATTTTTGTAAATAAATATTTTGATCATGCCGTACATAAATTTCCGGAGCAATAAAAAAGTGATTATCAAACATGTCTGTTAGTCCGCTATAGTAGCCATAACCTGAAATCGATGAATTATAACTGACCTTAACTGTATCACCAATATATTCCCCGTTGGATTTTATTTTTTGGAGATATTTACCATCGTAACCTAGCCAGAGTACAATAAAAACGCTGTCTTTATCTGATGAGACATCAACAGGATTCCATGAAGTACCCGGGTGTCTATAGATGCTGAAATCATCCGTGATGAAGTATCCATCTGAATGAAAAATTCTACCACCCACACCTCCACCACTTAGAGGATAGTCAAAATCTTTTTCCCAGGTAATTAGAAAATGACCATCATCGGTTGAGACAATATCAGGAAAATAATTACGTGAACTATCATTAGGACTGCTGACTAAGACATTTCCTCCAATTTTTTGTCCAAAGCTATTAATTATTTGAAGATAGATTTTGGAGGAGGTGGGAGCCGTAGCTGCACTCCACGTCAGACAATATTTCCCGGTTTGGTCAACGTCAATAGTCTTGCCTCGACCAATACTTGAATAGCTTAGCTGGTAGTCGTTAACATTAATTTGCTGTCCGACAGAATTTCCTAAACTATCAAATAGCATAGCATAAATTTGATTATTCCCACTATAGAATTCAGTACTCCACATTACCATAAAGGATCCATCATTACTTACAGCTACTGATGGTTCTGAAGTATTCCATCCGGAAGTGTTGGTAACTAAAATATTATTTCCGACTTTTTGTCCATACTTATTATATCTTTGAGCCATAGCAACACGAAAATCTCGAAGCCATACAATTACAAAATTTCCATTTTTATTCACAGAAATAAACGGAGAGTTATTGCCATTCAAAGGATCTTCATTTACTAAAATATTAATCCCAATTCTTTGATCATCACTATTGAAAAACTGTACATAAATCTGTTCCTGGCTGTTTCTGTAATCAATCCAAGTAAACGCATAGTTTCCACTTCCATCCATCGCACCGCAAACTCTGTTCTGATCTGCTCCATAATCTCCATCAAATGAATTAACAATGAAATCATTTTTAATGAATGGAAGACTGCCTTCATCAGTGGTGATTAAATTATTTTTGCTCATTGGTGCATGATCAAGGAATAATGAATCATTTCTGAATTGATAATCTCGGTACAGAACTCCATTTCTTTCAACAACTTGTCCAACGGATTCTCCATCAAATACCATTAATATGTTCAGGATTACCATAGTAAATGAAATTTTTAGTTTCATATTAATTCCTTATGCCAATTGCTTTAATTAATTCACCTTATGAATATCAAATTAAAAATAAAAATTTATTCCAATGCCAATATGCGTTACAAATTCAGAAGTTGAATATTCAATTGAGCGAGTAATTGTTTCATAATTATCTATATATCTGTAATCATATTCTGAACTAGCATTAGTATAAATAAATCGAATATTAGAATTTAGTGATAGCGATTCATTAAATAAATATTCTGCACCAAATCCAAAATCCAGATGCCATGGTGAATTCATTTCTTCCAGATAATCCGCCATATTATCTTCAATAATCGGTCTTGGTCCAGGACCAGGATATAAATTCTCCTCGCTCACATCTGCAAAAGCAAATTGTCGCCCGAATCCAGCAAGCGCATATATATTTACATTATTAGAGTTGAATTCGAGAAAATAATATTTCAAGCCCAAGCTAAAGTCAAATAAGTATAAACCATTTGTTGTTTTTAATCCTGAATCAAAATCTTCAAATTCGTTTCGTCTATGATACTCTGAACTCAATTCACTGTATGTGGAGGAATAAGAGACATCGAGTGTTAACATTACATCTGATACTAGTGCATACGCTAGCTGACCTTGAATATTTATTTCGTTATTGGCGTAGCTGGAGATTAAGACATCAGGCGGATTATAGCTATAATATTGAATTACAGAATATATTGTCCCTGAGTAATATGGAATTAAAAGCACACCAAATGACCACTTCTTTGTCTTAAAAGGTTTTTGATAGATAATATAATTTTCTGGCTGATTGTTATAATCTGTGCCGATTTGCTCGGAACTTGAAATAGCAGAAAGCTTAGCAAGTTCTTGCTGCACTAACTGTTCCTCTGCTATTTTTTCCAGCCTGGAATTGACAAATATATTAATCTGGTCAACATCTTTTATGAAACCCTGGTTTGAAGTATAAACAGTTCCTAATTCTTCTATTGAAAGCTTTTCGACTGCCTTTGATACGATCGATTCATCCTTATTGTTCAGATAACGAAAATTAATCTTTGCACCATCAATGCTTGTAACTAAACAGGGATATGTTCTACTATCGGTTAATAGAAGTGTATCAGGATAAGGAATTTGTGCAAAAAGTAAAACCGGGTACAGCAAACAAATGACTGTTTTCATAATTGACCCCACAATAATTTTGTTGATAAATAATTTTTAAAAGTAGGCTGTATAAATCGGATTTCGTCTGGTTGAAAATTAATCGTTTTACTAAAATACCTGGGTAGGAAATACTACTGAAACTGCTTAAGAGAATTGATGTCAGAAAATATTTTATTTCTTTATTCACCAGGATTTTGCCAGTAAGATAAAGTTTAATGAAAATAGTTTTTATAAGTGATTATAAATTTGAGGAATTTTCTATAATCATCAGTTTAAATATAGCAGTAATCATTCTTAAAAAGTTCAAAGATTTAAATGATTGAGGTGTAAAAATATGTCCCTGATATTAGTTGATAAATGCGAAACAATTTATTGAAATGTTTTTCATTTTGATCAATTAAGGAATATCTTGTATATAATATATAGCTATAAATTATTTATTACTTACGACGTATGAAAAATTATCCGTTTATTCTGTTTGTGATATTAAATCTTAATATAACTTCTAATTCCCAATCGCTCACAATCGAACGCGCATCTGCATTTATCGAATCTATGAT
Organism: Ignavibacteriota bacterium; assembly: GCA_013285405.1. Classification (NCBI taxonomy): domain Bacteria; kingdom Pseudomonadati; phylum Ignavibacteriota; species Ignavibacteriota bacterium. The sequence continues at coordinate 164,598 of CP053446.1, forward strand.
AACCGATAGCGACTCTCTGGGAGCTTTTGTTCTTCAAGAAGAACTGGAAATTTCAAAAAGATTGAGCATTACCTATGATGGGGTAAAAACTAAATTTCTTATCTCGTATGAAATTCCTCAGCAGGTTATCAAAGAAATCAAAGAAGAGAGCTTAAAGTACACACTTTCTATCGAGAAGATTGACGGAGAATTTTCTATCTTAAATTTTAAAACAGATAACTTTAAAACTAAATATTATTTCAAGAATGGTTTTCTAATTTCACCTCCCTATTTTTTCAGCAAAGGTTGGAAGAAAATAGAGTCTGAGCATTTCATTTTTTATGTAAGTGAACCGGAATTATTCAACCAGTATTCCGTTAACCAGCTTGAAGATTTTGTAAAAAATATTTTTTCTGTTTTGAAATTCACTGATGAAGAAAAGAAAACCATTCAAAAAGAAAAGCTGATTTATATTCTCTGCAAAGATGAAAATGAAATTGAAAAGCTTACTGGCTATAAAGCAAGAGGAATGGGCAATCTCGCTTATGATTATGTGATTACTACTTACAACTGTCATTATCACGAAGTACTTCATATTTTATTAAATTTTAAACTTAAGAGTTTACCCTTATATACTCATCCATTTTTCCAGGAAGGATTCGCAGTTGCTTTTGGTGGGCGCGGAGGTTATGAACCGGGTATTATATTAAATCTTGGAAAATTTCTTGAGCAATCGGAATTTCTGAACAAGAATCAACTTCTCAATGCAGATGAGTATAAATCTTACGACGTTTCGATGAGCTATCCTTTGAGCGGTTTGTATAACCTATTCCTCATTCAAGAGTTAGGAATTGATAGTTATTTAAAACTTTATTTGAAATACAGCTCAGGAAATGTCACCGGATCTGTAATAAATCCTGCTGACCTTCCGGAAGAAACAAAGTGGAATAATTTCGTAAGCAGTTTTACAAACGATGGTGAGATAGGAATAAATTTTGGTAATCCATCCCATCAGGGCAAGAATGAAGATTTTAAAACACTGATCGAAAATTCAACTTTAACCCTTAAAGAAAATGAGGAGTTTTATCTTTTAGAAACTATAGGAAATATCCTGATTACTGCAAATGATAAACAAGAAAATTATCACAGCAAACTTTTTAATGAATTTTATCCTGATAAAAATTATAATGGCGAAAAATATTTAATCAAAGTAAATGACAGTGAAGCTGCGATTTATAATATTTATACAAATAATTTAATTGCAAACTATGTAAGTGGATTCAGCATAGATATGAAACCGGTTCCAAAAGAAAATGGTTATTATAAATTTTTAATGAATCAAATTATATTTGATGAGAAAGAAACAGAATGGATATTAAAAATACAGGATTAAAAATGATCAATACATTATCGGATCTTTTCCTTCGTGATCTTGAAAAATTAAAAACAGAAATTTCTTCATTCAGAGATGAAAAGAACCTCTGGAAAATTTCCGGAGACACCCACCTGGACGGCGGGCAGGTAAAAAACTCATCCGGGAATTTGTGCTTACATCTTTGTGGAAATCTTCAACATTTCATAGGAGCTATACTTGGAAATTCAGGTTATATTAGAAACCGTGATGCAGAATTCAGCCAAAAGAATGTTCCCATTCGTGAACTGGTGGCTGAAATTGAATTAACGAGTAAAGTTGTTAAGCAGACATTAGAATCTTTAACTGAGTCTTCACTAAATAATATTTACTCCCTTTACTGATATCCCTTGGCTGTGATCATAATGCCAGCAGATAATTTCGTTTTCATCTGTACTTGGTTTTTCTTCTATTGTGTCGTCTATTATTATTATGCTTTCTTGGCTTTCTATTTCTCTTACTGTTGATTTGATTAGAGCCCATAGTCCCGATGGTGTAAAATCTTCTGAACTCAAAAACCTGGTCACTTTGTCGTGACTAATCTTCCCTTCTGACATTGCTGAAAGACCGGTAGCTGTTGTATATGAAAACGAACTCATTAAATAATCTGAGTATAGTTCTAAGAATTCTTTTTTCATCTTTTACCTCTGATTTTTGTCAACTGAAATCTAACTCTTTTTTATATTTTTGCGTAAGGTGAGTTAGTAAGTTGCATCAGGAGAGAATAGAGCTGCTTGGTTCGGAAAGTTTTTTTGTAGAAAATTAAGTCTAAGTCAGATATGACAGTTCTTAGAGAACTGTCATATTTTGTTATCAGTCATTTTTCATCAATCAGTTGAAGTCAATAATTTATAGAACGGAATAAATATAACTTTCGTTTCGTTTATTATAGTTTGATCTGAATAATTCATATTGATAACGAAAGCTTGCTTAGGTGAATATCTCTCTATAAAACTTCTGAGTGCGCGTTTAATTGTGTTATTTCTTATTGCTGAATATTTAACTTCAATCGGTATTACTTCGCTGCCCTTATTAATTACAAAATCAACTTCGGCTTTATCTGTTGTTCGCCAGAAATTAATCGTCCAGTTTTTCCAGAGCAAATGCTCATTAATTAAATTTTTTATAAAGTTCTGAAATACAAACCCGAGTTCATTTTGATTTTGCAGCAGCATAAAAGAGTTATTCGCAAAATTTCTCAATCCATAATCATAAAAATAAGCAGTCCGGGATTTGGTTAATTCTTTTAAAGAGTTACCTATAAACGGACCAATAGTTTGTATCACATAAGTTTTTTCAGCATACCACAAGTATTTTTTAAGCGTTATCGTTGATATACCAATTGCCGTCGCTAATTTTGAGTAGTTCAAAAGCTTGCCCGTTTGAGATGCTAAGATTTTAATTAACAAGCTGAAAGCATCAGGTCTGTCAATATTTAAAAGACTAACAATGTCTTTCTCAATATAACTTCTATATATCTCGTCAATTATTTTTTTCTTTTCTTCTAAATTATTTTCAGTAACAATTCTTGGATATCCCCCAAAACTCAAGTACTCATTAAGCAGCATTTCTGTTTCTTGATTTTCTAAATTAAAATAATCATCAAGCTTATCTTCATATCTGTACTCTGTTTTATAATTTACAAATTCCTTAAAAGTTACCGGCAGAAGCTCGAACAATCTCTTTCTGCCAACTAAAGACTCCTGGATTTTTTCTTTTAGTTCTAAGCTGCCCGAACCGGATAAAATGAATTTGTATGGCAGGTGTAGATCATAAATTCCCTTTATAAATATACCGGCATTTTCCTTTCTTTGTATCTCATCAATAAAAACGTATCCATCATTGCCAATTTCCAGCTTAATTTTGCTTAAAAGTAAATCCTGATTTTCAAAAAATCTTTTATCATTTTCATAATCTAAATTTAGAAATAATGCCTTTTCTCCAGTATCTTTTAGAGAATTTAATAATTCAAGCATTAAAGTTGTTTTACCAACCTGTCTTGGACCTATAATAATAGAGATTTCTTTTGCTCTGAGATGATCTTTTATTTCATTATACAATAAACGTTTTATAAGCATTTTTTTGATTTAACCCGATATTTTTTGAAGTCAACTTATCAAATAATCGGGTTATCTGCAAATCTAATGTCACTTATTAAATTCTTCTGATGCAAGGTACGTATTTAATTAGAAATGACAGTTCTTTGAGAACTGTCATATCTGGCAAGTACTGAAGAAGTTAAGAAAGCCGGAGACCGGTGAGGTTGAAATAAGGCCCCCTCCAACTCCCCCAAAGGCGGAGAGTAAGAAACTTTTTCAAGAACGGGTCTTTGACCCGTTTTTTATTTTCACAGTCAAAATGATATTGATAATCTTGATTCTCTGAATTAAATTTGAATAAAATTAAAGATATAAAAATGGAATACAGAAATATTATAACAATGAATGCCCAAAAAAGAAGCGGAAAACCATGTATTCGAAATTTAAGAATTACTGTTTATGATGTTTTAGAATACCTAGCTTCTGGAATGTCGATAGACCAGATATTGAGTGACTTCCCGGAGTTGACAAAAGAAGACATTTTCGCTTGCCTCAGTTTTGCCGCAGATAGAGAAAGAAGATCAATTAATCTTTCTCAATGAAAATCTTGCTTGATCAAAATCTGTCCTTTAAACTTTGCTCAAAACTTAAAGATATCTTCCCTGATATAATTCACATAAAAGATGTTTCCTTAGAGGCTGCATCTGATGAAGAAGTGTGGCTTTATGCAAAGTTGAATTCTTTTATTTTAATTTCGAAGGATTCTGACTTCATTGAAAAAGCTGTAATAAAAGGTCATCCACCAAAAATTATTTGGATCAAGACAGGAAATTGTCCGACAGATCAAATTGAAATGCTGGTAAGGAAGAATAGGAAAATAATTGAGGAGTTCATTGCAGATAAAGAAAATTCGGTTCTTACAATTTCCTAAACTCAGCACAGCATTGTGAATTAAAATTAAATTATACCTTTAACTTTTCACGGATTTGCCTTTGGAAGAAATTAATAAAGCTAAACCTGTGAGGTTGAAAGGACAATTAATAATTTGCGGAGACAGGTTGATAACCTGTCTCGCTAAAACATACAGATACAACCATGACAGAAACACTCACACAACTTTTCCTTCGTGATCTTGAAAAATTAAAAACAGAGATTTCCTCATTCAAAGATGAAAAGAACCTCTGGAAAATTTCCGGAGACACCCACCTGGACGGCGGGCAGGTAAAAAACTCTGCGGGAAACCTTTGCCTCCACCTTTGTGGAAACCTTCAGCATTTTGTCGGTGCAGTTCTCGGTAATTCCGAATACATTAGAAACCGTGATGCAGAATTCAGCCAAAAGAATGTTCCCATTCGTGAACTGGTGGCTGAAATTGAATTAACGAGTAAAGTTGTTAAGCAGACATTAGAATCTTTAACTGAGTCTTCACTAAATAATATTTACCCAAGCAATATTTTTGGTGAAGGAACAACAACTGCTGGTTTCCTGATTCACCTCGCAGCACATTTAAATTATCATCTTGGGCAAATTAATTACCACAGGAGATTAATTGATAAATAGTTCAAATCGAATAACTGCTTCTTGTATCTTTAAAAATTATTTTCTAAGTTATTAAGTAAATGATTAGTGTTTACAAAAATTGAATCAAGCATAAAGATTAAAGTTTCATAATAGCATTATCTCAGTTACTTAAAATTTTTTCATAAATAATTGATTGGGTAAAGTCATGAGTAAAATTCTTTACTTTCTTATGCGGAGATGCAGTGTGCCAGCATTGTTTTTAACACTCTTCGCTTCTCAAATAAATTTTTCACAAACCTGGGTCCGGCATGTTGATGGTTTTTCAATGTGGTCAATTGCAAAAGATTATGCAGGTAACATCTATGCCGGGACTACAGGATCAAACCGTGGAATTTTCAAATCAACTGATGGTGGCATTACATGGACGAATATGTTTTCGACTGGTGTATCAAATTATTTAGAAATCGCCTGCGATTCTTTGAACAACATTTATATTGCGAATGTTTCAAACGGTCTATTAAAATCAACTGATGGTGGACAGAATTTTACAGTTATTCCGGCAAGTACATTCGGCGGCGGTAATGTTAATACAGTAGCGTGCGGAATTAATGGATATATTTTTGTTGGAGTTACAAATGGCGGTATTTGGCGAAGTACCGATTTTGGAACAACATTTAATAACACCGGTGCACTAACTAATACTATTGTTTCATTTGCGGTTGACAAATTCGATGCTGATAGAATTTATGCAGGTTCTTCATCCAGTTCGTTAAATGGATTCTTTATTTCAACAGATGGCGGACTTACTTTTGGTGCGTCCACTATTTCTGTAAACATTTGGCAGATTTTACAAACGTCAAGTAATTCAATCTATATTGCTACAACATCTTCACCATATTCATTCAATAAATCTACGGATGGTGGATTAACGTGGACTGCTGTCGGCACTCAACCCGGTGCGATGCGTGGTGCTGCTCTCGATTTACTGGAAGATATTTATATTTCTGGAAATGGTGGTGTTTACAAATCAATTGATGGTGGTGCAACATTTAATAATCATAATTTAACTTTCAGTTCAAACAAGATTATTACATTTGAAAATAAAGTGATGGTTTGTGTTACGGGATCCACAAATGGTGGTGTGTGGGTTTTTACAGATACTCAAATTCCTGTTGAGTTGACAAGTTTTACTGCTGGTGCAAGTACTGATTATGTTGAACTGAATTGGGCTACTGCTACTGAGTTAAATAATTCCGGATTCAATATTGAAAGATCAAAATCAGATGAATTGCAATGGGAAGTTATCGGCTTTGTACCGGGATTTGGGACTACAACTGAAATGCATTCTTACTCTTTCACAGATAGCGATGTTCAAACCGGTCATTACTCTTACAGATTGAAACAAATAGATTTCGACGGCACTTTTGAATACTCACATATTGTTAAAGTTGAGGTTGATACTCCACTCGAGTTTATTCTGGAACAGAATTACCCAAATCCCTTTAATCCTTCCACAAAAATAAAATTCACCGTCCCGGCTCTCATTGCGATCCGGCAATTGCCGGAGAAGCAATCTCAAATGGTAACCTTAAAAATTTATGATGTTTTAGGAAATGAAATTGCTACACTGGTCAATGAGGAGAAACCCGCCGGTAACTATGAAATCAATTTTGATGCTTCGAAAATATCAAGCGGTGTTTACTTTTACAGTATTGCTGTCGGAAAATATTATGAATCAAAAAAAATGATATTGATCAGATAAAAACTTTACTCAAGTATATAATTTTAACCAAGCTTTTTGTTTTACTTAAAGAGGTCAGCAATGAAAAATATTGGAACTGTATTAATAATTTTTGTGTTACAAATCTCAAGCATTTCTTTTTCACAGAACTTCTGGGAACAAACAAATGGACCAACCGGCGGCAGCGTCATGACAATATCAGCTAACTCAAATAACATACTATTTGCTGGTTCAAGAGGTGGTGGAGTTTTAAGATCTACTGATGATGGTGACAGCTGGGAACAGATCAATAACGGATTGACAACTAACAGCATTGCATCGATTGCAATCAATTCAAGCGATCATATTTTTGCAGCATCTAACAGCGGTATATTTAGATCAATTGATGATGGAGAAAACTGGATAGAAGTTAATAATGGTTTGTCTTATCCATTTGTTATCTCGCTTGCAATTAATTCAAACGATGAGATCTTCGCTGGTACATTTGAAGGCGGTGGAGTTTTTAGATCGACCGATAACGGTGAGAACTGGACACTGGTGGTAAACGGTTTGACTAATACGTATGTACTCGGATTAGCAATAAATTCAAACAATGACATCTTTGCAGCAACTTATGATTTTGTTTTTCGTTCCACTGATAACGGAGAGAACTGGATTCAACTTACAAATGGAATTGCAAATCCTTATTGTTGGTGTTTTGCTATAAATTCTCAAGATCAAATTTTTTTGGGAACTGAAGGTGGCGGAGGAATTTTCAGATCGACTGATAATGGAAATAGCTGGACTCACATAAACAATGGACTTACTTCTTCAAACATTGTCAATGCACTGACTATCAACTCATCTGACGAAATATTTGCCGGTACTTATGGCGACGGAATTTATAAATCGACTAATAATGGAGATAGCTGGATACAGATCAATAACGGCTTGACCGGTCAATACGTGGTTTCATTAGCTGCAAATTCAAACGATAATTTATTTGCCGGAACTTTTCTCGGTGATGGTGTTTTTCGCTCGACTAATGGTGGAAATAACTGGACACAAATAAATAATGGTTTAATTGCGACTGAAGTCAGAGCAGTAAAATTCAATTCAACTAATTATTTATTTGCCGGTACTTATGGAACTGGAATGTTTCGATCTTCAGATTTTGGAAATATCTGGGAAGAAAAAAATAATGGATTAACAGCGGCTTATTTTACTTCAATAGCATTCAACTCAACTGATCAGGTTTTTGTTGGAGCTGATTTTATAGATGGTGCCGGAGGAGTTTTCAGATCAACTGATAATGGTGAAAACTGGACTGAGATAAATCAAGGAATGATAACGACTGATGTTCGCGCTATTGCAATTAATTCAAACAACGAAATTTTTGCTGGAACTTACTTCGGAGGTGGTGTTTATCGCTCAACAGATAACGGAAATAGCTGGACTCAAATTAATAACGGACTGACTTGTACAAATATCTGGTCGTTGGTAATAAATTCAGAAAATGTTCTATTCGCGGGAACTGCTGGTTGCGGATCAGGTGTATTCCGTTCAACTGATAACGGAGAGAATTGGGTTCTTCTGAATAATGGTTTAACTTCGACTGATATTGCTTCATTGGTAATTGATTCCGATAATAATATTTACGCCGGAACGATGAGTCAGATGGGTTCAGGTGGAGGCGTTTTTCGTTCGACTGATAATGGTAATACCTGGTCTGAAGTAAACAACGGTTTAACTAATTATGATATCAATGCTCTTGTATCAAATACTTATGAACTTGGTGATAATGTTTTTGCAGGAACTCCAAATGGTGTATTTCAATCTTCTGATAATGGAATGAACTGGTTTGAACTGCCTGATGGATTAACAACAAAAGATGTTCGAAGTTTATCATCAAGCTGGAATGGTTATTTATATGCGGGAACGGTCGGTGGTGGTGTTTTTAGAAGCACTGCTTCGACAACATCAGTTGAAAATGAAAATATAAATCCTTCATTATTTATTTTATATCAGAATTATCCGAACCCGTTTAATCCGAGTACAACAATCAGATATTCAATTCCGGTCTCCCGAAATTCCTCCAAAGGCGAGACTTTCGTAACACTGAAAGTTTATGATGTTTTAGGAAATGAAATCACGACATTGATTAACGAGGAAAAATCTGCTGGTAACTATGAAATTCAATTTGACGCTACCGATATCCCAAGCGGCGTATATTTTTATACTTTACGTACCGAAGAATTTACTCAAACCAGAAAGTTGGTTTTATTAAAATAAAATTGTTAAGGATTGGTTGACGATCATAATTAAACCCGATTTCAACCATCGGGTTTATTTTTTGTGCGAACTAAAATTTTCTGTTTTTACAAATTCTATTCTTTTGTTTTGCATGACATTAATATATTTTTAAGTGCTTCAATAATAAAATCTCTTTCAAAATAGTAAAATAAATCGGAGGTACTCTATGAAAATGTTACAAGAATTTAAACAATTCGCTATGCGTGGAAATGTACTGGATATGGCAATTGGTATCATTATCGGCGCGGCATTTGGGAAAATCGTTTCATCATTTGTTGCGGATGTGATAATGCCGCCAATTGGGTTATTGCTTGGCGGTGTTGATTTTTCAAGTCTTTCAATCACTTTAAAACAGGGTTCTGAAGGTGTAGCTCCTGTCATGCTGAAGTACGGGGTTTTCATCAACACAATTATTGATTTTATAATTATTGCATTCGCAATATTTATGGTTGTGAAAGCAATAAATTCGATGAAGAAAAAGGAAGAAGAAAAACCAGCAGCACCTCCAGCACCAACTAAAGAAGAAATTCTTCTTACAGAAATCAGAGATGAATTGAGGAAAAAATAAACTATATTTTTATCTTTGAGCCACGGATTAACCGTGGCTTTTTATTTTTAAAATGTTTGTGTTATGAAATTTAATTTGGTCATCTCTCTGCTATTTTTATCCTTACTCATTTCTTGCGGCAGAAAAGAATATACTGAGCAAGGCATACTTGAAATTAAAAATGAAATTGATTCATTACTTTACAACCCCGAAGCTGAAGAACATTTTAACTGGGGTTCTTCTGATGCCTATTCAAACTTCAGAGCTTATTTTAATGGGTCAAAACTAATTTTTATCAATGAAGATTTCCACTACAGAGAACCCGGAGAATCATTCAACAGGTATTATTTCAAAGATGGCAAAATGCTCTACTTTGTGGGCAGAGAATTAACTTATATGCCGGATAAACAATTTAAAAATGTTGAACTAATGGTTGATCCCGATGGCGATGTAATTGCGTACGATTATGTAATTAATGGTCAAAGGACAGGACTCGACGGTGATGATTCAAAAAAAATTATTAAGCATTCGCAGGAGTTAGAACGAATAGTATCTCAAAGGTCCAAGATTATCAGAAACTGAATTATGGATTATAATAGTCTGAGCAATGAATAGAATATTCTGGTTGCAAAAGGCTTTTCTGCTTCAACTGAAATTATTCGCTTTATATCATATCCTCTTCCGGATTTAATTGAACCGAGGTCTTCATCACAAATTACGATTCAAATATTTGAATCACTGACCTCAAAAAGATTTTACCTTACTGTATCTTGCCTGCCGAAAAGGTGCAGTAACAATTCAAATCGTAAAGAAACCAGGATTCTATTGTATCTGAGAAAGTTCTGATGGACTTAAAATTATTTATCCGGATCAAAGCGAATTATTTTTTGATTATGTTAAGAAGCAGGAAGAAGAATGTGCGATTATTGAAAATGATATTACGGGCTGAATTTGCTGTATAGGAAAAAAAAGTGCAGATCAATCAGTAAGATAATACCGCACACCAAAAGTATAATTCATAGCGCTCATATTTCCTGATCTGTATTCAGCATCGCTTTTAGCAAAGTTATATTGAGCTTCCGCGAATGTTGAAAAGTTGCTGTCATCCCAGTTTTTTTCTGCGATGAGTCCACCAAAAGCACCCCAGATATTTTCATTTTCAACACTTGAGATCACTCTCCCGGTTCTCAATCTTGCTTCCTGGTTGACTACCATAAAAGTTAAACCGCCATTAACACCTAACACGAGGTCATCAGTGACAAGGAAATTGTAAAGCAAACCACCATTAAGAATTAATTGGCTGAATGAGGAATTTACTTCCACAAATTTTTCTGAAAGCTGGCTGCTGAAGTTCAGATAGGATGAGTTGTACCACGATTGAAAATTTGATTGCGAGATGTAAGATGTTCTTGCATACATATACATATTTTTTATGAATAGAATTGGAATACCAATACTTCCGCCAAATGCAAATGATGCAGGACTCTGGGTTTCATTACCGGATAAATTAACGGTTGCAACTCCAGCCATTCCTCCAAGAAATATTGAGTTAGGTCTTAAATATGACTGTGCGTTAGTAAGAAAACCAGTTGAAAGCGATAAAACGAAAATCAATGTAAGTTTTTTCATAATTCACCTTTGTTTAATTGAAACGTAATAAATAATCCGGATATTGTCAAACTATATTTCAAGCGAATGGCTTTAATAATTTATATTTTTTTAATTCAACTCATCACGATTATATTTCATTAAATTTTTTTGAGATTTAAAACATCCCATTATTAAATCTGCAATGAAGCAGATGAACCTTCTTTCACCATATTTCTGGAATATTTAATGATTGCTAACAGAGTAAATGAGATTGCCGTATCCGAAACCATGCATATTGCAGCCGAAGCAAAAAAACTCAAAGCCGAGGGATTTGATGTTATCAATCTCAGTATGGGAGAACCCGATTTTCCCACACCAAAAAATATAAAAGAGGCTGGCAAAACAGCAATCGAAGAAAATCATACAAGATATACTATTAACGCAGGAACTGTTGAGCTTAGAACTGCAATTCAGGCTAAGCTTAAAAGAGACAATCAACTCGATTACAAACTAAATGAAATAATTGTTTCCAGCGGAGCTAAACAGAGCTGCTACAATGCAATTTTAACAACAGTAAATCCCAGCGATGAAGTTATTATTCCCTCGCCATATTGGGTTTCATATCCTGCGATGGTTAATCTTGCAGGTGGTACAGTTGTTGTCATTGAAACAACTGAAAAGAATGGATTCAGGATTACACCTGAACAGCTTGAAAAAGCCATCACAAAAAAAACTAAATTGTTTATTCTTTGCAATCCATCCAATCCGACAGGTTCAGCATACAATAAAGAGGAGCTTATTGCTTTAGCCGAAGTTGCTGAAAAAGGAAATTTTTATATTCTTGCCGATGAAATTTATGAGAAGATGGTTTATGATGATTTTGAGTTCTACAGTTTCGCAACTGTGGCACCTGAACTTCGGAATAGAATTATACTTGTAAATGGAATCTCAAAATCCTATGCAATGACCGGCTGGAGAATTGGTTACACAGCCGCCAATGAACATATAGTTGAAGGAATGAACAAGATACAGAGTCACAGTACATCACATCCATCTTCGGTTTCGCAATTTGCTGCTATTGAAGCATTAACCGGACCTCAATATGTGATAAATGAGATGTTTGTCGAATTTAAAAAGCGAAGAGAATTTTTGCACAATGAATTAATTTCAATTAAAGGAATTACTTGTTATAAACCGGAAGGTGCTTTTTATCTTTTTCCTAACATTTCAACATTTATGCATAAGCACTCAAAAGTATTGAAGATTGAAAATTCTTTTGACTTTGCGATGCACTTGCTTTACGAAGCACATATTGCTGTAGTTCCTGGAAATGCATTTGGCGCAGATGATTATTTGAGAATCTCCTACGCAACTTCGATGGAAAATTTGAAAGAAGCTGTGATAAGACTAAAAAAAGCTTTAGCGAGACTTGAAGTCTGAAATATTTATACTCGGCTTTAGTTTCTTTACAGGCTGATCTGCAAGATGATTTGAATGTTTGAGTGATTAATTGATTGAATGCGTTACGTTAAATTGAACTTTTATTCTTCATCATCAATTAAACATTTTGCTGTTTAATGTATTCCTGTAGTGAATCTGCTATGACTTCAACAGGCATATCAAGACCTGTCCAAAGTTTAAAAGATTTGGCAGCCTGAGCAATAAGCATCTTTAATCCTCCCACTACTTTTGCTCCTTGCATCTCTGCAGTTTTAAGAAATTTTGTTTTAGTCGGATTATAGATCAGATCGAAAACTATTTGATCTTCATTGAAAGAATCATCAATATCCGTGATTGTATCTTCAATCTCAGGATACATTCCTATTGTAGTAGCGTTAACAATAAGTTTTGAATCCCTTAAAGTATCAACATTATCCGGCGGAAAAAGTTCAAATGTATGAAACAAATCATATCGCATCTTCAAAGAAAAATCATTCGCCAGCGTATCAGCTTTCTGCTGGGTTCTGTTTATGATATTTATTTCCTCAGGTTTGAAATAACGGAGTAAAGTATAAATAACGGCTCGCGCACTTCCGCCGGCACCAATTACAGTTGCTTTCGCTCCAGATATTTTTTCTTTAAATGGAAGTAACGTTTCCAGGATTCCAAAAGCATCAGTATTATAACCCATCAACTTGCCATGGTCATTAACAATAGTATTTACGGCTCCTATAATTGAAGCTTCTTCAGATACTTCATCAAGGAACTTTATTATTTTTTCTTTGTGTGGAAGTGTTACATTTAATCCTTTTAAACCCAGTGCAAGCACTCCATTAACTGCGGCTTTAAGATTTTCGGATGGAACATCGAAAGGAAGATACACATAATCTAAGTTCATCTGTTCAAGCGCAAAATTTTGAATAAATGGAGAATATGAATGCTTAATCGGATGACCAATCAAACCAATTAATTCCGTATTTGCTAAAAAGGAATCTCTCACATAGCCCTCATATAAAATTCACAGGAATTGTGCACTTGTTAGTTTTCGCCTAAAAGTTTCTTAAAGAGCTTGGAAGATTTTATTTCAGGATAGTCATTTGTAAATTCCTCTTCAATACTTGGGTCCAGTTCAAATGCTTTCTTTAAACAATGAATTGCATCCTCAGTTCTGCTGAGAATAAAATTGACCTTTGCTTTCTCATAAATAGCTTTAGCATCATTTTCCTTTAAAACTATACATTTATCAAAAGCTTCAAGAGCGCTCAGCCATTCACCAAGTTCTATATAAGTTTCTGCAAGCGTGAACCATATATCGTAATTAGCAGGTGATATTTTTAATGCGTGAATATAACTTGCGACAGCTTCTTTTAATTTGCCCAAAGAATATTCAAGATCAGCTTTTGCGTACCATGCCTCTGCACTATCCTGAGCAAGAGTAACAGCTTTGTTAAAATCTCTTAAAGCATGCTGATATTTTCCTGCTGAATCGTAACAGTAACCGCGGGCTAAATATGCTTCAAAATAAGCATCGTTATTTTTTATTGCTTCACTGTAAAACCTGAGAGCATTTTTCAAATCACCAAGTTCTTCGTAAAGATTTCCAATATTAAAGCAGGTTGTTTCATCGTTCGAATCAAGTTCATAAGATTTCCTGAAACACTCGAGTGCTTCATGGTATCTCTCAAGTTCAGCAAGAATATTTCCTTTGTTGAACCATGCACTTGTAAAATTTTCTCTTATAGAAACCGCAAGATCATAGCTGTTTATAGCCTGTTCAGGTTTGTTCATCTTGGATAGAATAACTCCACGGTTATACCATCCGTTTGGGTTATATGGTTCCAACTCAAGAAATTTTTCGTAAGAAGCCAAAGAGTTAGAATAATCTTCCAAATTCTCATAACAAAAGCCAAGCTCGTAGTATGCTTCAGAATAATCAGGATTGAGTTTCAAAACTTTATTAAAAAATCTGATTGCAGCTTCGAATTCTTCATTATGCTGATGAAGAATTCCGAGGCTGTAGAGAGCATCTTCATTATTCGGATCGTTTGAAAGAGCTTTATTCAATGATTCTTTTGCCTGTGTGAATAAACCAATATTTTCTTCGGCAATTGACCGGTCAACAAGTGCATCAGTATCGCCAGGATTCAACGACAAAGCTTTATTAAAACATTCGATGGATTCATTAAAATATCCAAGTGCATTCAGGAATAATCCTTTTTTAATCCAGTATTCTGAATTGTATGGAGAAATTTCAAGAAGCGCATTTATTATGTATAACCCATCTTCATTTAGGTCATGTTCGAGGCAGGCTTGAGTTACTTCGTCAAACATATCAAGATAACCATAGACAGCACCAGTATCTATCAGCTTTTTACATTCTTCTATCTGTTCCTTAAGTTTTTCATTTCCGGAAGGTTCATCAAATACATATTCTTCATTAAAGAAATTCATCTACTTTCCTTATTAAATTTAATTCCACAAAAAATTTAGAACTAAAAAAAACTAAAAACAAGAATCGAACCGTTTGACATATTAATAAAATTTTTGTAAGCAAATATCGGACATAAAAAAAGCCCCGAATGAACGGGGCTAAGAAAGATAGGAGTTTACTTTAACAGTATAAGTTTCTTTGTATCGACAAAATTGCCGGAAGTAAGAGCGTAAACATAAATTCCACTTGGCAGATTTGAAGCATTAAATGTAACTGAGTAATTTCCAGCTTCTTGATTTTCATTTACCAATGATGCTACTTCTGTCCCGAGCATATCATAAACTTTCAAAGAAACTTCTCCGGAAGTTTTTATTGAGTATGAAATTGTTGTCGTTGGGTTGAACGGGTTTGGATAGTTCTGACTTAACTCATAGTTATCAACAACTTCGGTTGGATTATTAACAGAAATTTTATAAGGATCCTCTCCTTGAACAATTGCTTCTACTTCATTTGATGCTGGTGAAACTTTAGCTGTTAAATCAACTGCGGTAATATAATATTTTGCTACTGTTCCACTCTGGCATTGTGCACCAGGAGGAGGATTGCAAACTGTTTCCTCATTGTCAATATATTCAGTGGGCAGTGAGGCTGAAACAGTTGTATGCAATGTGAAGGGAAGAGAACCGATCCTCCTATAAATACGATAATAATCTATATCCTGTTCAGGATTTTTCTGCCAAACTAATTTAGGATGATTATTATGCGAGGACATAGTAAGATTTTGTGGTGCAATTGGATTTAAATTTTCCCACCTGTACCTCAAATTATTTCCGTTGTTGCTTCCTAAACTATCTTTCCAGATAACGTGAACTTCATTGCCTGCCGAAGATACATTTACGTGCATTGGATCAACTGATGGTGGATTAAGGCCATAGTTATAAATAATATCATCAGGATATCCGCTTATTGATTTGGAACGCCAGATGGCAAAATCCTCTATTTGTCCACCACCTTCACCACCAGCTATTTGTTTGTAATAAAATGCCGAATGACTGTTATTGTCAAAAGTAGTTGTTGAGTAAACCAATTGATTGAAATTAGAATAAGGGTTAGGCAGATAACCTAAAAAAGCATTATCACTTAATCTTTTCCATGCCCAGCCAAGCCGATGACTGTAAGTTCCATTCTCATAGAATGAATAGTAAATTACAAGTGTTGTGCTTGTAACACGAATACCAGCAAGGTTTGATGAAACAAGATTAGGTTCTGATACAGTATAACCTGATAATACAGAAGTCCAGTCATTTTGTGTAACTCTATATTTTCTCCAGTTATTAGTATTTGTGCCGCTCTTTTGCCACATAAAATAGACATAATCTTCGTTCACTCCAGTGTAACGGGCAGTTATTTTTGGATATGTGCCGGTTTCTCCTGTGGAAACTACCATTTCACCTGTGAAATTCCCACTCTGATAATTACGGTATCTATATTTTACTATTCCTGACTCAAGGTAAGTTATGTGCAAGTTTTGATTGGAAACTATAGATTCCATCCAAGATGTACTTGTCACAAGATTGAGTGTGTATATTAAACTCCAGTTTGAACCACCATTAGTACTACGTCTTACTCTCATTTGGCTTCCGATTCCATAAACAATATAAATATTGTCTGCATCACCGGAAATACTCGGAGAAACTACTGCGGAGTATTCTATAGTTATTGGCGAACCTGCAACTCCGTTCAGATTCATTTTGTAATATTTCAACGAACTACTGTTTTGGACGATAATATGGTTACCATCCCGGTTTGTAAATATATCCACACCGCCAAAATTTAATGCATTAGAAACATTAATGTTTGTTTCTTTAACAGAAGTCCAGTTTGGCGTCTGTGTAAAACCTGCTGCATATAGCAGCAGAACAATTAAGATGATTATCTTCTTCATTTTTAAAATACCTTTCTTGTCAAGGCTCAGCAGTTAAGCTGAGTCTGATTATTTTAACAAAAGTGATTTAAATGTTCTAACAGAATTCTTTGTCTTGAGGACAATTAGATAAACACCGCTTGGTAGTGAATTGCCAAGTCTGTCCCTTGCATCCCAGGAAATATTATAATTTCCCGGAGAGAATACCTTATCTAATAGTGTTGTTATTTCTTTCCCTAATGAATTAAAAATTTTTAACTGAACGTTTGAAGTTTCATAAATATTGAAGCTGATAATACTTTCTGAATTAAAGGGATTCGGATAAGCCCGAACGACTTCAAAGGATAGTTCTTTAATCTCTGATTCAATTATTCCAGATATTTTATCTCTTTTCAGTATGTAGCTAAAGTTATAAATAACTGAAGGTGTATATTTTTCCATCGGAATAAGAAGGTCTCTCTTTCCATCACCATTAAGATCTGCAATAGAAACAGGATAGAATTGAGCGCCGAGCTGTGTTACTTCTCCGAGCTTTGCATACCACAGCTTATACTGATGATTGCCGGGAGAACCAACAAATTTTATAATTAGTATTACATTGCCTATCGAAATAATTAATTCTTCTTTGTTGTCGTCATCGATGTCTACTGCTTGTAATAAATTAGTAAAGGAAAGGGAAGTCAAATATCTGAGTTCAATGCTTGCAACTACCTTATAGCTGTTATCCCTATCTGTTTCATAACATTGATAAAGAGTAATTCCCTCTTCAAAATCTTGCCCGCCAATCCAGAATTCAGGTTTTCCGTTCCCATCAAGATCTTTTGTAGCAGCTTGCATATATGTATTAGGCGTAGAAAATGGGAATTGATTAACAATTGAATACTCATTTTCATCTTCATTTTCTATTACAAATACATTACCGGGACCTGAGCTAATAACCAGTTCAGTCTTATTATCCTGATCAAAATCCCCGATTGCAAAGCCAGAGATATCACTATCAAAGATAGATTTAAATCTGAATACTTCTTCAAAATTGTTTATGCTATCTCTGTATTCAGATATAACACACATTGTTGTATCCCAAATACTCGGAGTAGTAAAAGCACAATCTGTTATCCCGTTATTATCCCAATCTCCCAATATTAAATTATTTATTTGGAGTGTGTCTAAATAAAAGAAGAAATCGGGAGTTGTTGGTAAAACACTTGCTGAATCACATTTATAAACTGGATAAAAGAAAAAAACATCATCCACTAATGATGCTATAATTATCTCTTTGTTCTCATCTTTGTTAAAATCTGCAATTCCTTTTACTAAAACTGTAGAAGTATCATAAGAAAATATATCTTGGTAAATGTCATTGATATTTCTCTCAAATATTTTTACTGGCCCAGCAATATTGGGTATAATTGTATTTGTACATCCGAATAATTCCGGTCGTCCATTATTATTTAAATCTTCTACTGGCTGAGGTAACCACCAAGAAATATTAGCTACAGGAACTTGTTGCCAAAAGGTAAATTTGCTGCTGTATTTAGTTGTATCTATTTCCCAAATGTTTATTATTGTTGTATCAACATCCGCATTACTTTCAAAAATATTTTCTTTGCTGCCAAGATAAAAAGTCCTGCTTTCTCCAATTCTGTTTGTTAGCCTGTAAATATTTGGTGAATTTTCTTCATACTTTCCTCCCTGTTCAACAAATTTTTGTAGTTCATACCCTTTGTTAAAATTGTTTTGCTGCGCAAGGATAATTGCACTTAATCCAAAAACCAGTAAGAAAAATATTTTATTCATTCTGCTACTCAATATTTTATAGGGAAAGAAAACACTGTTAGAGATTGCTTCTCCGTCAATTGCCGGATAGCAATAACTGATGATTTTTTTCAAGCTATGTAAAACCAGAAGGGAAGAATAAGAAATGAATGGATGGTTGATTGAATGATTGTATGAGAACTTTGAAAGTTTCATACAGAATAATCTGGATTGGTGAAAATAATTTCACCATCTTTCTCGCTCCGGAGAGAGAGAGAGAGAGCTAAATATCGTGCCAACTTTGAAGAACTTATTTCTGAAAAAAAGTTCATCGGTTTTCTACCCTGAATTAATTTCAATGAGAACTTAACGAACTGATCTCACAAAGTCAATATCTTTATTAAATTATATCAGAAAAATATTTTTGCATCTATGGATGAAGGCTGAATAATTGCGATGTGATGAAAATATGTTTATGAGTTTTGGATATCCGGGAAATAAATAAAAACAGAACCCGGTATTAACCGGATTCCGTGTGATGTTGAGGCTGGTTGTTTACTTCAGCAAAATTAATTTCTTCGTCTCCATAAAATTTCCTGAAGTTAATGTGTAGAAATAAATCCCACTCGTTAATGCCGAGCCTGATCGGCTTGGAAGTTCTGCTGCGTTGAAAGTAATTGAGTAATTTCCTGCTTCTTGATTTTCATTTACCAATGAAGCTACTTCTGTTCCGAGCATATCATAAACTTTCAAAGAAACTTCTCCTGCATTTTTTATTGAGTATGAAATTGTTGTTGTTGGGTTAAAAGGATTGGGGTAGTTCTGGCTGAGTTCATAGTTGTAACTTAACGCTGCAGAACCAGAGTTGTTAACTTTATTTGTTGCATTCGAACCATTATTCCCAGGAGAGTTATGTATGAATTTCAAAAATTCGATCATTACGGTCGAGGAATAAGCTGAATAATGATTGTTATTATCTAAAGCTCTCATTCTGTATTCAGCAAAATAACTCTCTCCGGAACCAGCACCTTGAACTTCTGAATCTATGAACTGAGATATACTACCGCCGGGAGAATAAACAACTGTCCAAGGTCCCCAGGGATTATCCAGAAACTTTATTCTGCGTTCAACTTGATAAGCATTATATGTCTTTACAAATACATCAGGTTCGTTATTTAATTGCCAGGTTAGCTTTGCGCACTGTACATTTCCTTGTTGATATGGATTAACTGCTAATCCAGTAGGTGCAAGTGGAGCATCATCATAATGCCTGAATTTTATTTTCGAAGGATAATCTGGATTGGAAACTCTTAACAGATATAAATCATTCGAATTTGAACTTAAGAAACTTGATTGCTCAAACAAAGGTACATTTGCGATAACACCTGAATAAGTTGTACCTGTAAGATACTTGTGAACATAGTTGACAGCCTGTTCATCATAATAGATAATATGTATTCTGTTATTAAGCGTATTATTGACAACGTGTATTTTGTTAACCGGAGTGAAAAGGTTTTCGTTGTTTTGATTCCAAGTGGAACTACCCAAACTTCTATATGAATGACCAATATATGAGCCTTCTGTACCGATTGAAGCATAGTCCGCTCTGTACATTTCATTTAAATAGTTACTAGAAATAATTGGTTTACCCTTTCTCAGATTGGTTGTATATGGTAAATAATTGAACGGAACGCTCTGAGATGCTTGCCAGGTACCTGAAGAACGGTCTCTAGTTTTTGGTTCATCAAATTGATATTTAATAAAGCTTACGTGAACTCTGTCAGGTGAAAATGTTAAATCAGGTTCGTCTCCACCGTACTCTTCATTATCTGTAATATTTTTATATTCGCTCCAACTAGGACCCGATGGAGTAAATTTTATGAAGTGTGAATCATAGCCCCAACCGCTTACTCTGACTTCTGACCAAACTATGTAAATTAATGCATCATATTTATAAGCAAGAATTTTATTGCAGCCGGTATTGACTAAATCACGACTAGAAAATGTGTTATTCCAGGTATCACCGAGATTGGTGCTTCTTGCTACTTTAATATCATCGTTTTTGTAATAGACTGCATAAACGTCATTTCCAAATGCAACTACGTTTGCATGATTAGTTCCTGCGCCTTCTGATTCAATTACTTTGTCGTATTTTATTACACCTCCATTCGAGTTCACAAGTGCATATCTTATTCCTCCATTCCTTGAGTAAACAATATGCACACCATTTTGATCTACAAACGAAGTAACTATTGTATTTGACTGGACAAAGAAATTAATATCGGTTTCAGACGACCAATAATTCTGACTAAAGCCGACTGATATAAATAAAACTGTAAGAATAAAAATTAGCTTTTTCATTTTAGTTCTCCCTTTTTATCCAGGCTCAGCAAATAAGATGAGTCTGATTATTTAATTAAAACTGATTTAATTGTTTTGCTGTATTTATCAGCAATCATTGTAATGAAATAAATTCCGGAAGGAACTAAATTTCCATTTACATCTGTTCCATTCCAGATAATTTCATATTCTCCGCTTAAGCAGGTTTCATTTATTAATACTTTTATCTCTTCCCCGAGTGAATTATAAATGCATAAAGATACTCTTGCGTCCGATGGTAAATGAAATTTTATCCTGGTTTCAGGATTGAATGGATTTGGATAGTTATTATACAAATCAAATCTATCAAGAATAGGATTATAATTATCATCTACTTCAGAAATCTTATTGCGTTTATGAAAAACAGAGTAATAAGCACTCTTCTGAGATGGAAAGTAAAGGTAATGATTTGCAACAATTTCATAAGTTCCATCACCATCTAAATCAGCAGCATCAATTCTATCTATCAATTGACTTGAGTATGTAGTATCAATTAATGGTAAGAGGTTAATAAAATCGAAATAGTAAGAACCTACGCCATTATTTTTAATCCCAAAAACAAAATCTCCGTTTGCAAGAAAAAGATCTTTCTTCCCATCATAGTCCAGATCACAAAAACGCAATTTACCTGTTGTAAAAGCAAAAAGTCCCCGAATATCAATCTGGTAAACCTGCTCATAATTTCCGGGCACGTCAGCTTCAAAAACGTAAATTCTTGTTACACCGCCATAAAGGCTGCTGTTGAAATCACCACCTATCCATATCTCCGGCTTCCCGTTACCATCCATATCGTCTGTAAAAGTGGTCAGATATGCATTATAAGTTTGGAGTGTATCTTCAAGTTCAACCATATATTGCTTTCCCTGAACATGTTCGTATATATAGAATTTACCATCTATACTTCCGGTTCCAAAATTTCCTTTCACATCCTGATCAAAATCACCCGTTGAAATACCATAAGTATATTTATCAGGTAATGGGCGATGATAATAAATAAGTTCATAATTATTTATTTGAGGATTATACTTAGCCACGTGGTTGCTGTATGACCATACACTATCACCATCTCCTGCATCCAGAAAATAAATTATCTCGAGATTAATATCATTATCAATATCATAAAATGTTGGTGTGTTGGGTTGATACTGTGGGGGAAAGGAGTTATAGATAAAATTGAAATTATTGATTAAATCATTAGGTGTATTCTGTTTGAAAAATTTCATACTGTTTTCCCTACCTCTATAGAAAATATCCAACAGTCCATCATTTGTAATGTCTCCAACATCAAAAAACTTATCAGATGAATCCAACGGAAAATCATAAATCAAGCTGAATAACGAGTCATTACTTTGCTCATAAATTTGTGTGGCATGAAAATCCAAAAACGGTGAATTATTGACAAATCGATAAACATAAAGTTCCATCTTATTATTCTTATTAGCATCAATGGCAATGTAATTTGCTGAGTAAGCATTATAGGCTGGTATTTTTCCATAGGAACGGTATAGATTATCATAGTAACTGAGATTTAGTGTATCTAGCTCTAAAATCAAGTCTGCTTGACTAAGATTATCTTCTTCTGGGAATGCTCGCAAAGATTTTAAGTAGCGGTCATTTGTTGCCTTGTCAATTACTTCGAAGGTGCTATCCTGCAAAAGATGGACATCAATACCTGGATTATTCCTGAATTCATTAAATGACCTTTTTTGTGCAAATGTGCTTTGAGCTACTGTCATAACTAATAATATCACAATAAAAAATTTATTCAATAACATACTATCCTCTTAATAAAAATTTCGTGGAAGAGATTTGCTTATCTCCGAGCTATGTAAAACCAGAAGGGAAGAATAAGAAATGAATGGATGGTTGATTGAATTGCTGTATGGAAACTTTGAAAGTTTCATACAGAATAATCTGGATTGGTGAAAATAATTTCACCATCTTTCTCGCTCCGGAGAGAGAGAGAGAGCTAAATATCGTGCCACCTTTGAAGAACTTATTTCTGAAAAAAAGTTCATCGGTTTTCTACCCTGAATTAATTTCAACAGAAACTTAGATAAGGAATTTTAGAAAGTCAAGGTGGTTCTTGATAAATTGTTGAACTCGTAAAAAAACCCACGATCACTCGAGAATTTACAAGCACTAAATAGATTTAATTTTTACTTTTTCAAAACCGCAGTCACTTTTTTCGCAGCATCAGCAAATGAATCAGCAACTTCAAAGTTTAATCCTGATTCTCTCAGAAGTATTCCTGCTTCTTTTGCGTTCGTACCTTCAAGCCGTACAACAATCGGAACAGCAACGTGCATTTCTTTTGCTGCGTCAATAACTCCCTGTGCAACCCGGTCGCATCTTACAATTCCACCAAATATATTAATAAGAATTGCTTTAACATTTATATCAGAGAGAATAATCTTAAAACCGTTCGCCACTGTTTCTTTGCTTGCACCACCGCCAACATCAAGAAAGTTTGCCGGTTCACCGCCCGCAAGTTTTATAATATCCATTGTTGCCATTGCAAGTCCGGCGCCGTTAACCATACAGCCAACGTTTCCATCGAGTTTAATATAATTGAGATTATACTTTGATGCTTCAATCTCCAAGGGATCTTCCTCATCAAGATCTCTGTAAGCTGCAATTTCAGGATGACGGTAAATTGCATTATCATCGAAGTTCATTTTTGCATCCAGTGCAATAACTTTGTCATCATTCGTGATCACAAGTGGATTGATTTCAAGCAAAGAAGCATCCGTTTTTTCATAAGCATTATAAAGAGATTTTATGAATGGTATAAAACTTTTGAAAGCACTTCCTTCCAGACCAAGAGCAAAAGCAAGTTTACGTGCCTGGTAATCTCGCAATCCGACTGCCGGATCAATCCATTCTTTTATAATTTTTTCGGGAGTTTCCGCAGCTACTTTTTCAATCTCTACTCCACCTTCAGTAGAAACCATGATTACATTTTTAGAAACTGCACGATCAAGAAGAATTCCGAGATATAATTCTTTTTTGTAATCGAGTCCTTCAGTGATGAATAGTGTTTTTACAATTTTCCCTTCCGGACCTGTTTGATGTGTAACAAGAAGATTACCTAAAATCTTACTTGCAATTTCTTTTGCTTTTTCAACTGAAGTTGTGAACTTAACTCCGCCTTCAAGAATTAATTCATCAGGGTTTTTAGGATTATATAATTTACCTTTTCCTCTTCCGCCTGCATGAATCTGCGATTTAACAACAAACTGACTTATACCTTTCTGCTTAAGCTGGAAGATTACTCCATCGAATTCGTCCATACTTTTTATTGCAATTCCATCCTGGACAGGAACGTTATATTTCTTTAAAGTTTCTTTTGCCTGGTATTCGTGTATTTTCATATAATTTCCTTTATTATTTGCTATTCCTATTTTGTCATTCCGAACTAGGTTCGGAATCTCGTTAAATGATTTTAGAAACTGAAACAAGTTCAGCTTGACAAATGTTATTTTTCCCCCATAAACGGATAGCGCCAATCTTTGGGCGGATCAAAAGTTTCTTTAATTGTTCTCGCTGTCATCCATCGCAAAATGTTCATTGCACTTCCTGCTTTATCATTTGTGCCTGAAGCTCTTCCACCACCAAATGGCTGCTGACCAACAACTGCTCCGGTTGGTTTATCATTTATATAAAAATTTCCAGCAGCATTTCTTAATCTATTAGACATTTTAACAATTACATTTCTATCTTGTGCAAAGATTGCACCTGTTAATGCATAGGGAGAAGTTTCATCGCATAATGTCAAAGCTTCATCAAGTTTGTTATCATCATAAACATATATTGTTAAAACTGGTCCGAATATTTCTTCCTGCATCGTTTTAAATTTTGGATTAGTTGTAAAGATAGTTGTTGGTTCAATAAAATATCCTTTTGAATCATCAAAGTTACCACCGGTGATTATCTCAGCTTCGTTAGATGCTTTTGCATATTTGATATATTCGGTGATTGTCTTAAATGCACCTTTATCAATTACAGCACCCATAAAGTTCGTGAAGTCTTCCACATCACCCATTTTTATTTTACCAACTTCAGCTACATATTTTTCTTTGAACTCTTTCCAGATTGATTTAGGAATATACATTCTTGAAGCTGCAGAACATTTTTGTCCTTGATACTCAAATGCACCCCGTAAAGCTGCAACAACAAGTGCATCAACATCTGCAGAATTATGAGCAAAAATAAAATCTTTACCGCCGGTTTCTCCAACTATGCGTGGATAGTATTTCATATTTTTTAAATTGTCCGAAATTGTTTTCCACATATTCTGAAAAACTTCAGTCGAACCGGTAAAGTGAACACCTGCAAGATTTGGATTTGTAAATGCCGGTGTTCCAACCTGTCCACCAGAACCGGGGACAAAATTAATAACTCCTTTCGGTAAACCAGCTTCTTCAAATAATTTCATCAACCAGTAAGCTGAATAAACTGCACTCGATGCTGGCTTCCATAAACTAACATTA
This sequence comes from Ignavibacteriota bacterium, assembly GCA_013285405.1. NCBI lineage: Bacteria > Pseudomonadati > Ignavibacteriota > Ignavibacteriota bacterium. The sequence goes on from CP053446.1 coordinate 190,140, forward strand.
CCTACAATCGCCGGTGCAGTTGGAAGATTTCCAGCAATCGATGTGAAGTTAAATGGTGTAACGGCAAAGATAAAACCTTCAAGAGCTCTGTACTCCGATCTGTTCCACATTCCATAAGGTGAATATGGCTGCTCTTTCATTAATTCTGTGGTGTAATGACAATTAAATCTATAGAAGTCAACCAGTTCAGCAGCAGAATCAATTTCTGCCTGGTAAACAGTTTTGGATTGCCCGAGCATTGTTGCAGCATTAATTGTAGATCTCCACGGTCCTGCTAACAGATCAGCAATCTTTAAGAAAACGGAAACTCTATGTTCCCAAGGCATTTCAGCCCATTCTTTTCTAGCTTCGAGTGCGGCTTCTACTGCCATGTCAACTTCTTTTTTACTTGCTTTATGATAAACACCAAGAACATGGCTATGATTGTGTGGAATTCTCATCTCCTCAGTATTGCCGGTTTTGACTTCTTCTCCGCCGATTATTAACGGAACTTCAATCTTTTTAGATTTTAATTCAATTAATTTTTTCTTTAACTCTTCTCTTTCCGGACTGCCTGGTTTGTAAGATTTTACTGGTTCATTTATTGGGTGTGGTACTTTGAAATATGCATTAGACATTGGATATCCTTAAAATTAAAAAATGTGTTATGAAAATTACCCTTTTTGGCTTTGAGATACAATGTAAACGATTATCACTCAAATGATTTTTCTCATAGATTTCTTTCAATAATATTTCTTTGCAATTAATTATTACTGCATTATTTTACAGGTAGATAAATGATGGAAGCAGTGACAGAGGGTTTGCAGCCATTCATTCCACTTAAATAATTTTAATGCTTTGCTGAACTAAATGGAGTAGCCAATGGGATCGTTGAAAGCATTCTACACAATACCTGAACTTTATAAATTCTTAACAGAAGATTTCGGACCTAAAAAAGGTGGTCACGCTATTTTCAGGAAAGTCGATAATGTTTACACAGGAATTACCTATCCCGAACTTAAAAAAGAAACCGATTCTTTTGCGTTTGGGTTGAATGCACTCGGTTTAAAAAAGGGTGACAGTGTAGCACTAATTTCCGAAAATCGTCCTGAATGGGTTTATGCTGATTTTGCAATGCAGATGCTGGGGATAGTTAATGTACCTCTATACCCATCTTTAACTTCAGATTCAATAGAATACATACTCAACGATTCGGAATCAAAAGCGATAATTGTTTCGACTGGATTTCAATTAAATAAAGTTCAAAAGGTTTTAAAGAATTGCAAACATTTGAAATATATTATAATCCTTAATGATCACGATGATGTTTCGGTATTGGATAATCTTTTCACTTTCGCACAAATTCAGGAAAAAGGAAAGAACATCCGGAATAGCAGCCCCGATTTGTTAAAAAAATCTTCGGCTGAAATTAAAGAAGATGATATCTGCACAATCATTTATACTTCCGGAACAACTGGCGAACCAAAAGGAGTAATCCTTACTCATCAAAATATTATTTCGAATGTAAACGCTGCACTTGAGATTTTCCCAATTACGAAAGATGATGTGTTCCTTTCATTCCTTCCTCTTTGTCACATCTTTGAAAGAATGGCTGGTTGTTACACCGCATTCGCAGCAGGATGCACAATTTACTACGCTGAAAGTATTGAAAAGGTTGCTGCAAATCTCCAGGAAGCAAAACCAACTTTGATGACATCCGTTCCAAGATTGTTCGAAAGAATCCAATCACGAATAATTAAGAATGTTGAAAGTCAATCGGTTACAAAACAAAAAATATTTTATTGGGCACTGGATTTAGGCAAACAATATTTCGCCGCCAAAAAGAAAGGCTCAGTCCCATTTGCTCTGTCAACAAAATATAAAGTTGCCGATAAGCTTGTATTCAAAAAAATAAGAGAACGCACAGGTGGAAGATTAAGATTTTTTATTTCAGGTGGTGCTGCTCTTTCAAAAGAGCTGGGAGAATTTTTTGAAGCTGCCGGAATTAAGATTGTTGAAGGTTATGGGCTAACAGAGTCGTCTCCGGTAATTACAGCAAACAAACCTGACGATTATAAATTTGGGACTGTTGGCAAACCATTGCCGGGAGTTGAAGTTAAAATTGCTCCTGATGGTGAAATACTTGCCCGCGGTCCAAACATCATGAAAGGTTATTACAAAAAGAAGAAAGAAACAGACGAAACAATAATCAACGGCTGGTTACACACCGGGGATATCGGTGTATTTGATACAGAAGGATTTTTACAAATCACGGATAGGAAGAAACATCTGTTTAAAACAAGTGCCGGAAAATATATTGCTCCAACTCCTATTGAAAATATTTTTCTTGCAAGTAAATACATTGATCAATTTGTTTTGATCGGAGATAAGAGAATGTTCCTGAGCGCGCTCATTGTTCCTGATTATGAAGCATTAAAAGAATATGCCGATGCACATAAAATTTCTTACAACAATGAGGGTGATCTTACAAACAATGATCAGATTTATAAATTAATTGAAGATGATATGGGCAAGCTGCAAAAAAAACTTGCTAACTATGAACGTGTTAGAAAGTTTGCATTGCTTGATAAGCCCTTCACAATTGAAACAGGCGAAATAACTCCAAGCCTGAAGATTAAGCGAAAAGTTGTTGAGGAAAAATACAATTACCTGATTGAGAAAATGTATTTCGGTGGGATGGAGAAGGGTTAAAGTTTTCTTCTTTTTAAGTCATTCCTGGAGCGTAGCAACCCTGCCTGTCGGACAGGCAGGTCAGGAAACTGAACGCAGATTCTGGAATCGTTCTATTTACCTGAATGACAGAAGCAAAATGAAAAATTCTAATAAAGACTTCTGAAAAATTCTAGTTTGTTATATTGAACGACCTGCTTGCAAGGCAGGTGTGAAATATCTTGTTTTAAATTAAAAAGATAATATTCAGAGTGACACATCGATAATAATTCAGAAGTATCAATAATTACTTAAACTCGTCTCATCACATCAATAATTTTTTGATGGACGAATTTATTTGTTGCAAGGATTCTATTTGAATAAATACCAATTTCTTTCCCATCAAAATCTGTAACAAGTCCGCCTGCTTCTTCAACAATTAATTTTCCAGCACAAATATCCCATGGGTGAAGAGAAACTTCCCAGAATCCATCAAATACTCCGCTTGCAACAAAACAAAAATCAATTGCTGCGGAACCAAGTCTTCGTACAGCACGGGCTTCTTTTAAGAAAGCGATAAATCTTTCAAAAGCTTTATCAGGATTTTCTTTTATGTTGTACGGAAACCCGGTAACTAAAACACTGTGCCCGAGGTTTTCATTTTTACTAACAGAATTTTTTTTCTCGTTTTCAAAACTGCCTCCATTTTTCTCTGCAGAAAAAATTACATCTCTCATAACATCGTAAACAACTCCGTAAATTGTCTCACCGTTTTTCTGAACACCAATTGAAACTGCAAATATTGGAAGTCCGTGAGTAAAATTAGTTGTTCCATCGAGAGGGTCAATTATCCAGAGATATTCTGCATTTTTATTTAGCTCACTTCCCTCTTCCGCTAAAATTCCGTGAGAAGGATATTTTTTCTTTATAAAATCCGTAATAAGTTTTTCCGATGCTTTGTCGGTTTCGGTAACAAGATTTTGTTCGTTTGTTTTGAATTCTACTAAATGAGTTTTGCCGAATGCATTTCTGATTAACTCACCGGCTTCTTTGGATATTTGGATTATGTCGTTAAGCATAAAATTATTTTTTGGTTTTAAATATAATAACATAAAATAATTTTTATCATTAAAGTATGCTGATTGTTTTTGAGAAGAAATAAAAAGGCGAACTGTCAATGTTCGCCTTTTTTGTTGAATGGAATACCTACTTAAGCAGAATTAGTTTTTTAGTTTCCACAAAATTACCAGAGGTGAGTGTGTAGAAATAAATTCCACTGGTCAAGTTGTAGGCATTAAATTCGACAGAATAGTTGCCTGCTTCCTGATTTTCATTAACCAAAGATGCTACTTCTGTTCCGAGTATATCATATACTTTTAATGATACCAAACCTGGTGATTTAATTGAGTAGCTTATTGTTGTAGTGGGATTGAATGGGTTTGGGTAATTCTGACTTAACGAATAAGCATACACGGCTCCATTGAAAGGGTTATCAGCAGTTGGTTTTGATGGAGGAGTTCCTTGTAATATTGCTTCAACTTCATTTGATGGTAATGAAACTTTTGATGTTAAGTCAACAGCCGTAATATAATACTTAGCTACAACTTCATTTTCACAATGCGCACCGGGTGGAGGATTACAAACTGTTTCTTCATTATCAACATATTCAGTTGGTAATGAAACAGAAACAGTTGTAAGCAAAGTGTAATTTCCTGTACCTTTCTTCCTGTAAATACGATAATAATCCACATCCTGTTCAGGATTTTTCTGCCAAACTAATTTAGGATGATTATTATGAGAACTCATAGTAAGATTTTGTGGTGCAATTGGATTTTGATTGTCCCATCTGTAACGCAGAATATTTCCGTTATTGCTCCCCAAATTATCTTTCCATATTACGTGAACTTCGTTACCTGCTGAAGATAAATTTACTGGCGGATTAAATACAGCTTGCTGATTATTATTCCAATAAAAGAGATCGGGAGCGATAAATTGAGTACTGAGATTCTTTTGACGATATAATCCTGGATAGAATTCATCCCAATAGGCAGTGTGACTTGCACCATCAAATGTTGTAGTTGTGTGTACTCTAAATGTTTCATTTCTCGGTTTAGCATAACTTTCCCAAATTAGACTGCCAGTCTTTGTTAATATTCTGTATTGAAAATATATCTCATTTGGATTGGTAGTTGAGTAAGAATAGTAGTAATAAACATAATCACTACCAACCGTGAAGCCTACTGGCGCTGATCCAGAAAGGTTTGAAGGATTAAGACTATAACCCGTATATTTACTTCCCCACTGATTTGCTGTAATATTATACTCTCTGAATTTGCCAGTTGTAAGTGAGTTACGATAAATAAAATATACTTTGTCTTCATCTGCATCTTTCCAAGCCGCTATCCTGGGTGCCGTACCTGTTTCTGTATCGGAAACTGTATATCGCGAAGTCCAAGCACTTCCATCAAGAATATATTTTCTACTATAATAAACTGAATTACTAATTTGAAAAGAAATATGAAGATTGTTGTTGGAAACTACCGACTCAATATTACTACCATTACTATTTGAAGGGGTTTGAGATAAATAAGACCAGGAACTCCCGCCATTTGTACTTACTCTTGTCCTGATAAAAGTTTCATTGCTTCTTCTGTAAACTACATAAAGTCTTGTTTCATTTCCGGTTATGCTTGGTGAAACAACAGAAACACTTTCAAGAGTAATAGGTGAGCCTGCCTGACCATTTAAATTCATTTTGTAATACTTCAAAGAGTTACTCTCCTGAACAATTATGTGATTCCCATCCTGATTAGTGAATATATCGAATGATAAAGCTGAACCAACATTTATATTAGTTTCCTTAACAGATCCCCATTCAGGATTCTGTGCTGTAATGACTGACGAAAAACAAAACAGGATTACGAATATTACGTATCTCCCTAAATAAAGGGATTTAATTTTATTAAACATTTTTCTTTCTCCTTATTTTAAAAGAATTGTTTTAGTTGTTTTAAAGACATTGTCTGTCTGGAGACTGATAAAGTAAATTCCGCTTGAAAGTGGATTACCGTATTTGTCTTTTGCTTCCCAGTGGGTTTCATATTCCCCGGGAGAAAGTTGCTCTTCTAACAGTGTTTTTATTTCTTTCCCTAATGAATTATAAATTTTAATTTTTACAAAACCTTCCTTTACTATTGAAAATCTAACTGATGATATTGAGTTGAATGGAACAGGATAACTTTTTATATATATATCAAAACTAATTGAATCAGTATTTAATTGTTCAACACCTACTGCACCATTTTGTTTTAGTATATAGCTAAAATTTATAGCTTGACCATTTTCAGATTTTTGGAATGGTAAAAGAATATCAATTTTTCCATCTCCATTTAAATCTGCAATATTCAATGGGAGGAACTCAACGGTTGGCTCAGTAGCTTCACCAATTTTTACATAATAAATTCCATATTGATGATTGTTCGGTGAGCCTTCAAACTTTAATATTAAGATAGTATTTGCAACAGATAAAATAAGTTCTTCTTTATTATCTCTGTCAAGGTCAGTTGACTGCAGGTAAAAAGTGTAAAGTGAATTTATATATCTTAATTCAATCATTGCAACAGGTTCGTAGTTATTATCTCCGTTTGCCTCGTAACATTCAAGTCGTGTAATGCCTTCAACAAAATCCTGCCCGCCAATCCAGAATTCCGGCTTTCCGTTTCCATCAATATCATTTGTTGTGGTTTTCATATATGCATTGAATGTAGAAAAATTACTCTGCCAGATTAACTCATAAAGATTCTCTTTAGTAGCTTCAATAGAGTATATTATCCCTTGTGTAGTACCTGATACTAATTCAGTTTTACCATTGTAGTTGAAATCATTAATCGCAAATCCCGATGGAACATTTACAGTAGTTGTATCAGACGTAATTTGTTCATAAACAGTTGAAAAATTATTTGTGCTATCCTTGAATTCACTAATAATAATTAATGGGATACCATTTGCATCAGAACTTATAAAAGCACAATCAGGTATGCCGTTTTTATCAAATTCACCAAGGGTCATATCATATATTGAGAAAAATGGGATGCTATAATAAAAAATGAAATCAAAAGTAGTTGGCAAAACACCTATAGAATCGCTTCTATAAACAACAAATTGTGGTATTGTATCGTTATAATAATTCATAAATATCTCTTTTTCGCCACTGCTGTGCAATTCACCCATAGCTTTTACAGATAATGTAGCAGAATCTTCATATGCATAGAGCGGTCCAAATACTCCATTTTCATTTCTTTCGTAAACTTCAACTGGTCCTCCATTAATCCCTAGAAAAGAAGAATGATGTTTACCATAAATTTCGGGTCTGCCGTTTCTATTTAAATCATCTACATATGGTGGAGTAAAAACATAGTCATTATTTAAAGCAACTCTTTGCCAAAATGTAAATTTGTTGTTGTATTTGGTAGTATCAATTTCCCACATATTTATTATTGTTGTATCAACAGAGTTATTATTAACATCGGTATTTTCTTTTCGGTTCAGGCTAAATACTCTGCTTTCTCCCGTTCTGTATGTTAGCTTGTAAACATTCGGAGAGATTTCTTCAACCTTGCCGCCTTGTGCAACAAACCTTCGTAACTCAGCTTCTTTGTTGAATGTGTTTTTCTGTGCAACAATAATTGCACTTAATCCAAAAACCAGGAATAAAAATATTTTATTCATTTTGCTACACAATATTTAATAGGGAAAGAAATATTTACTGTTAGATTCCGAAACAAGCTTGCCTGCTGCAAGCAGGTTCAGAATGACGGATGACTTTGTCAAGTTATGTAAAACCGGTTGTATAAAAATTTGTGGATAAGAAAAGATTTGTGAAAGGAAGATGAACATTATTCAGGCACAAAAGAATTATGGGAGAGGAAATCATTTTGTTTTCCTCCCAGAGAGAGAGAGAGAGAGTAAATATTGTGCCAGAAAATATTCATCAATCAGCTATCTTGAATTAATTTCAACAGGAACTTAAGCAGTGGATTTTACAAAGTCAAGCAGTCCTATTTTAATTTTTTTACGACGATATGTTCCGAATATCAAATAACTACAAACTCTGACTTTTGAATCTATTATACATCTGCTTGACCTCGAAGGTAGATCTGTCAATACAGGCTTACTTCCTTGAAAGCAGATCGTTAATTAGATATATTTAACACGTGAGATAATAATTAATATACACGAGAGAAATTGTAATAATGCTTATCTCACGTGTTGAACGAACTGAATTTATGTTCAATAAAGGAAAATTTTTTGGAAAAATTAAAGGATTTGGAATCTCACATGTCTGAAAATAATTCAATAGTAGATAGCATACCCGAAGAATTGCCAATTTTACCACTGAGAGATATCGTAATCTTTCCTTATATGATATTTCCTGTGCTTGTTGGCAGAGAACAATCTATCCGAGCAGCAAATTATGCTGTTGAGCACACAAAATACATTTTCTTATCAACACAAAAAAAATCAGCAGTTGAGGATCCTTCAATAAAAGATTTATATCCGGAAGGTACAGTTGCAAAAATTGTTCAGATATTAAAACTGCCAAATGGATTAATGAAAATTCTCGTTGATGGTTTGTTCCAGGCAAAGATAATTGAGTTCACGAATAATAAAAGTTTCTTTGAAGGTAAAATTGAATTAATAATTCCGGGTGTTGAGAATGACCATGAAATGAACGCTATGATCAGACAAATGACGCAGTTGTTTAAGGATTATGTGAAGATCAGTAAGAACGTACCAAAGGATACAATAACTGCTTTTGATAATATCGAAGAACCTGACAGAAAACTTTTTTATGCTGCGGCAAATATCAATCAGTCAATTGAAGTCAAGCAAACTATTCTTCAAAAATTTACACTTAAAGAACAATATCTTGAAGTAATCAAAGTATTGAATTCTGAAATTGATATACTTAGAATTGAAAAGGAGATCGATAACAAAGTCCAGGAAAACATTGCAAAGACACAACGTAAGTTTATCATACAGGAACAAATAAAAATTTTGCAGGATGAACTCGGAGAAGATGAAGATGCATCGCCGGAATTTGTGAAGATACGCGAACAGATTAAGAAAGCTAAGATGCCGAAGGAAGTTGAGGATAAAGCTTTTGAAGAATTCAACAAGCTTAGAAAAACTCCGCCAATGTCTCCTGAATCAACAGTGATAAGAAATTATCTTGATTGGCTTGTTGGTGTTCCGTGGAGTAATAAATCAAAAGACAATCTGAACATCAAGCACGTTCAGAAAATTCTGGATGAAGATCATTTCGGTCTTGAAAAACCAAAAGAAAGAATCATTGAACATATTGCTGTTTTGAATTTAGTAAAACAGATGAAAGGACAAATTTTGTGTTTTGTCGGACCTCCCGGAGTTGGAAAAACTTCTCTCGGTAAGTCAATTGCCAGAGCTCTCGGAAGAAATTTTGTTCGTATCAGTCTCGGCGGTGTTCGTGATGAAGCTGAAATTCGCGGTCACAGAAGAACTTACATTGGCTCAATGCCCGGTAAAATAATTCAATCAATGAAACGAGCCGGAACTATTAATCCTGTTATTCTTCTCGATGAAATTGATAAAATGAGTATGGATTTCAGAGGTGATCCTTCATCAGCAATGCTCGAAGTTCTAGATCCGGAACAGAATCATACTTTTAACGATCACTATCTTGAAGTTGATTACAATCTTCAGCAAGTAATGTTCATAACTACTGCAAACATTCGTTACAACATTCCTCTTCCGCTTCAGGACAGAATGGAAATAATTGAACTCCCCGGTTATCTTGAATATGATAAACTGGAAATTGCAAAGAAACATCTAATACCAAAACAATTAAAAGCTCACGGACTTGAAAATAAAAATATTGAGTTTAATGAAAATGCGATTAAAAAAATTATCGGTGAATACACAAGAGAGGCAGGAGTTAGAAATCTTGAAAGAGAGATTGCTTCGATTTTCAGAAAGCTCGCAAAAGAAATCGTTGTAAAAGAATCGACAAATGGAAAAAATAAAAAGAAATCTAAATATGTTATCACCGAAGAATTGGTTGAAGAATATCTGAAAACTCCAAGATACAGATATCAGAGACATAGCAAAGGAAACAAAGTAGGCAGCGTAACCGGATTAGCATGGACAAGTACAGGCGGTGAATTACTTTCTGTTGATGTTACAATTATGAACGGAGCTGGAAAATTAAATCTCACAGGTCAGCTTGGAAATGTTATGAAAGAATCAGCTCAGGCAGCCTTGAGCTATCTTAGAGCTTCTGCTAAACACTTAGGTTTAAATCCGGATTTCTTTAAAGGAAGAGAAATTCATATTCATTTACCCGAAGGTGCAATTCCAAAAGATGGTCCGTCCGCAGGAGTTGCGATGGCAATGGCAATGCTTTCAGCAATAAGCGGTAAACCCGCATCGAACAATGTTGCAATGACTGGTGAAATAACTTTGACAGGTTCAGTTCTTGCGATTGGTGGGCTGACAGAAAAACTTTTAGCTGCAAAAAGAAACAACATTAAAACAGTTCTTATTCCAAAAGAAAATGAAATTGATTTGAAAGAAGTGTCGGATAAAGTTAAATCAGGGTTAGATATTATCACAATTGATAAAGCAGAACAGGCTATTCCATTTCTGTTTGATGGAGTCAAATCGAAAAAAACTGCTGAAGTGAAAAAAGAAAAAACAACAAAGAAAAATAGATGATGATTGAGGAAATCAGAATTGATAAACATCTGTCTGAAGAAGAACGGTACAGACTTCTTGTTTCTCAAATAAAATCTCTTCTGATGAAAGAAGATAATTTAATTTCCAATCTTTCAAACTTTACCGCTATCATCAAAGATACTTTCGATAAAATTAGTTGGGTCGGTTTCTATCTTTTCAACGGCGAAAAACTATATCTCGGACCTTTCCAGGGAAAAGTTGCCTGCACCAATATCGAAATAGGAAAAGGTGTCTGCGGAACTGCTGCCAGAAAAAGAGAGACGATAATAGTTGCTGATGTTGATATGTTTCCCGGTCACATTGCCTGCGACAGCAGTTCAAAATCAGAAATTGTTATCCCACTAATTCAAACCGGTAAATTACTCGGTGTTCTGGATATTGACAGTTATGAACTGAATTCTTTTGGAATAATTGACAAAAATTATTTAGAAGAAATTTGTAAATTTCTATGTGATGAAATCTTTCCATCAAACAATAAAAAGTAAATGAGCAATTTTGTAGTAACAGCAAGAAAGTGGAGACCGCAGCGATTTGAAGATGTTGTTGGTCAGGAACATATAACAAGCACGCTGAAGAATGCAATCAAAGAAAAAAGAATTGCGCATGCATATTTGTTTACCGGTCCACGCGGTGTTGGTAAAACTACAACCGCAAGAATTCTTGCAAAGACATTAAACTGTGAGAACAGAAAAAACTCAGAACCCTGCAATGAATGTGAAATGTGTAAATCAATTCAGAGTTCTCAGCTGATTGATATAATCGAAATTGATGGTGCATCGAACAGAGGAATTGATGAAATCAGGACTTTGAGAGATTCAGTTAAATACGCACCAACTCGTGGAAAATATAAGGTTTACATTATTGATGAAGTGCATATGCTGACAAAAGAATCATTCAATGCATTTCTGAAAACACTTGAGGAACCACCGGAACATGTCATCTTTATCTTTGCAACTACAGATGTTCATAAAGTTCCACTTACAATTATTTCGAGATGCCAGAGATACGATTTCAGAAGAATCCAGCTCGATAAAATAAAAGAGACTCTGAAGATGATCGCTGATGAGGAAAAAATAAAAATCGATGATAAAACGCTGACAATCATTGCAAAGAAAGCTGATGGTGCATTACGTGATGCTGAAAGTTATTTTGATCAGATTGTAGCATTCTCCAAGGGAAAAATTGATGCAGAGCTTGTAACACAAATGCTCAACCTGATTGATGAAGAAATTTATTTTCATATTTCAGATGCAGTAATTAATAGAGACTTCAAAGTTGTATTTCAAAGTTCTGAAAAAATCTATGAAAATGGCTGGGACTTCAGCGATTTGCTGGATGGTTTAACCGAACATTTCAGAAATATTTTATCAGTTGTAATAACTGATTCTACAGATAATATCGAAACTGCAGATGTTTATAAATCAAAATATTTAAGCTACTCGAATAAATTCTCTGAAAGTGATATTCTCCGACTTCTTAACTTTCTGAATAAATCGCAGCAAGAACTTCGCTATTCACAAAATCAAAAACTGAAAATTGAAATTATCCTTAGCCATCTGATTGGTCTCGAAAATTCAAAAACTATCTCAGAATTAGTTTCAGAAGTTGATAGAACCGATTCAAAAAATATCAGTGTAAAAGAACCAGCAAAAACTTTCTACTCCTCCGAACCTACTTCTAAAAAAAAAGCAGGCAATAATCAGGTCGCTCTGAAAAAACCTGAATCTGTTGAAGACTCACAAACATCCAAAACGGATAATCCAATTCCGCAGCCGCATTTAGACTTTGAAGAAGTTGTCAAAAAATGGGAAGGATTTATCGAATCTATTAATTCGGAAAAAGGATTTACTCTCGGACCTGCCTTGAAAAATTTCAGTCTTCTATCATTAAAAGATAATAATTTGTATTTTTCATCTGTGAACGAAGCTGATATAAACATATTCAGAATCAACGAAAAATATCTGACAAAAAAATCAGAAGAATTTTTTGGTCGAAGATTTAATTTTTCAATTAGTCATACAAAAATCCTTAATAGCGACAAGCCTCAAAAAAACCTGGAATCAGATTCCGCATCCACCGCTTCACCAGATCCTTACGAAGAGATAATACTTAACGAACTTGACGGCGAAAAAATTGCTTAATTGCTAATTTTTTAAGTTTTTAATCCATATCATTGCTTGTGTAACTATGTCTCTCAATATCTTTGATTTGGCGTTAATAATCGATATTTTTGTAGTCTATGTCAAAAGGACTTGTTGTAGCAATTGATGGTCCTGCCGGTTCCGGAAAAAGCACTTCGGCTAAGCTTATCGCTCAAAAACTTGGTTACATATACATAGACACAGGTGCAATGTACCGTGCGATAACTTACCTTGCTCTTCAAAACGGAGCAATTGGTGATGAAATCAGAATAATTGAACTGGCAAGGAGATGTAAAATTGATCTTAAGTTTGAAGATGGTGAAGTTATTGTTCTTTTAAATGATAAGAATGTTTCAAAAGATATTCGTTCAACTGAAGTCAACGAGCATGTAAGTGAAGTGAGCAGAATCAGCGAAGTGAGAAAATTGCTTGTAGAAAAACAAAGAGATATGGGTGAAAGAGAAAAAGGTATTGTTATGGAAGGTAGAGATATCGGAACAGTTGTTTTTCCAAATGCTGATGTCAAAATCTTCTTAACAGCATCTCTTGATATACGCGCAGACCGTCGAGCCAGAGAATATCTTGAAAAAGGATCACGCGTTCTTGTTAATGATATCAGAGAAAATTTATCAAACAGAGATAAAATTGATTCAAGCAGGAATGATAGTCCATTAACAAAAGCAGCAGATGCCATTGAAGTTGATACAACTAATGTTTCAATTGATCAGCAAGTAAATTTGATATTAGAAGAAGTACAAAAAGCTGCAACGAAAAAAAATATTCAATTAAAAATTAATAAACCGGCTAACTAATTATGTCAAACAAAACAAACTATATCTTCTCTGTTCATCCGGTTTTGAGCGGAAAGATATTTAATTAATTTCAGGAGGATTAATGACCACTGATGTGAAAGTAAAGTCAACCAATGTATTAGAAGATTTCGAAAAAGCGAAAAATAAGTTCAATACATACGATTACACACAGGAAGAATTCGAACAGCTTGCTAATATGTACACCGAATCATTTCGGGATGTAAAGCAAGGTGAACTTGTTAAAGGTAAACTAGTAAGAATTCAGGATGATAATGTAATTATTGATGTCGGATTTAAATCTGAAGGTACTATTCCAAGAAGTGAGTTCGGCGAAGATGCAAAACTTGAAGTTGGACAGGAAGTTGAAGTAGTACTTGAAAGTGTAGAAGACCAGGAAGGAAATCTCGTTCTAAGTAAATCACGGGCAGATTTCTTACGAATCTGGGAGAAAGTTCTGCGAGCCCACGATACCGGCGAAATCATCGATGGAAAAATTATCAAAAGAATTAAAGGCGGAATGGTTGTTGATTTAATCGGGATGGAAGCATTTTTACCCGGATCACAAATTGATATCAGACCAATCAGAGATTTTGATGCTTTAGTTGGACAAACAATGGATTTCAAAGTTGTGAAAGTAAACATCCCAACGGAAAACGTTGTTGTTTCTCACAAAGTACTTATTGAAGAAGAAATTGCAGATCAAAGAAAAGCAATTCTTGAAAGCCTTGAAAGAGGTCAGATACTTGAAGGTGTTGTTAAAGCTGTAACAGATTTCGGTGTTTTTGTTGATCTTGGTGGAGTGGATGGTTTAATTCATATAACCGATCTTAGCTGGGGAAGAATAAATCACCCAAGCGAAGTTGTTAAACTTGATGAAACTCTTAAAGTTGTTGTAACAGACTACGATGAAGCAAAGAGGAGAATCTCTCTCAGCCTTAAAAAACTACTCCCGCATCCATGGGAAAATATTGACGAGAAATATAAAATTGGTGATAAGGTTGCTGGCAGAGTTGTTTCACTTACTGATTACGGCGCTTTCATTGAAATTGAAAAAGGTATTGAAGGTCTGATTCATAATTCTGAAATGAGTTGGACTCAGCATATCAAACATCCTTCACAGGTTGTTGCGATGGGACAGATTGTTGAAGCAATTATTCTGAGTCTGGATAAAGATGAAAAGAAAATTTCTCTTGGAATCAAACAACTTGAACCAGATCCATGGCAGACATTGATGATTAAATACCCTGTTGGTTCAAGACATACAGGTGTTGCAAGAAATCTTACCAATTTTGGTGTATTTGTTGAACTTGAGCCGGGTGTGGATGGACTTGTACATATTTCTGATCTTTCCTGGACTAAGAAGATTCGTCACCCCGGGGAAGTTGTAAAGAAAGGTGAATCGCTTGAAGTTATCGTGCTAAGTGTTGATGTTGAATCAAGAAAAATTTCACTCGGTCATAAACAAATTATGGATAATCCATGGGATACATTCGAACAGAAATTTGCTGTTGGAACTATCTCTGAGGGAAAAGTAGTTCGAATTATTGAGAAAGGATTGATTGCTGAATTACCGGAAGGCGTTGATGGATTCGTTCCTGCAAATCAATTATCAACTTCTAAATTGAAGAACCTTGCAAATCATTTTCCGGTTGATGATATTATCCCCATAAAAGTAATCGAATTCGATAAGAACAATAAGAAAATTGTACTCAGCACTATTGCTGCATTAAAAGATAAATCAGATAATGAAATTCAGGAATATCTGAATAAACATAAACTTGAGAAAGTATCTCTGGACAGTATTAAAAATGCTGATACAGGTGCAATTGATTCTTCTGAATTCCCGATTTTTGAGATTCAAGAAAATCCTGAAGTAAAAAAGACTGAAGAACCTCAATAATCATTTCATAGTTAAATTTGAAGAGCGGGTATTCATCCCGCTTTTCTTTTAAAAAGTAATGAATAAAAAAGTTGCGTTACATACACTCGGCTGTAAGTTGAACTATTCAGAAACTTCTTCAATCGGCAGTCAATTTCTTGACAAAGAATATGAAATCGTAAGCATCCAGGAAATTGCTGATGTTTATGTTCTGAATACCTGCTCAGTAACGGAATCTGCCGAAAGAGAATGCCGGCAATTAATCAGAAGAGTACTAAGACAAAACCCTGAAGCATTTGTTATCGTGACAGGATGTTATGCTCAGCTTCGCCCTGAAGAAATCGCAAAGATAGATGGAGTAGATGCCGTACTGGGAAGCAACGAGAAGTTCAAACTTTTTTCTCTGATTGAAAATTTTAATAAAAGAGATTTGACTTGTATATCTGTTACTCCCACAGAAAATTTGACTGAGTTTGGTGTAGCTCACTCTACAGATGCCGATAGCAGAACACGAGCATTTTTAAAAATTCAGGATGGATGCGATTATACTTGTTCTTTTTGCACGATCCCATTAGCACGCGGGGCAAGCAGAAGTCTTGCTGTAAATAAAGTTAAAGATGAATTTATAAAATTGCTTGATTCAGGTTACACGGAAATTGTTCTTACTGGTGTGAATGTTGGTGATTATGGAAAAAACATTGATACTAATTTGTTTAAACTTCTCTCGGAACTTATTAGAATCGAAGGTAAATTCAGAATAAGAATAAGTTCAATCGAACCGAATCTTCTTTCAGATGAAATAATTAATCTCACGGCTGACTCAGAAAAACTCTGTAATCATTTTCATATTCCTCTGCAGAATGGAAGTCCACGTATTCTGAAAGCAATGCAGAGAAGATATACATCAGATATTTACTATCATTTGATTCATAAAATTAAAAATCGAATTCCCGATGCAGGAATAGGAGTTGATGTAATAGTTGGATTCCCCGGCGAAACTGAAGAGGATTTCATCCATACCCATAATTTTTTAAGAGATTTGCCAATCTCCTATCTTCACGTTTTCACATACTCGGAAAGACCAAATACAAAAGCAATTTCATTACAAGGTTCAATTGACGTTCAGGAAAGAAAGAGAAGAAATAACATTCTCCGAATATTAAGTGAGAAAAAAAGGACCCGGTTCTATGAAGAGATGATCGGCACAACACAAAAAGTTTTATTTGAGCATAACAGCAAAGATGGAATGATACAGGGCTTTACTTCTAATTATATCAGGGTTCAAACAAATTTTCATGATGCTTTGAAAGGTAAAATAGTGCCTGTAATGCTGGATAATACACCCGAAGAAGTTTGTAATTGTACTTTATTGTCCACAAAAAATTCAGTTGATTTAATCACCGCAGAAACATAAACTTCAAATAAAAAAATATGAAATTATTTTGCCTGATACTTCTGATTTCCTCCACTATCATTTTCTCGCAGACAGAAAATTCAAAATCAATTCAAGAATTAAAAAATACAATAAAAGATTCCGATATTAGCTACAACGCGTCAAACATTGCGATTAATTCATACGTAAGCAATGAAAAGAAAAGTGTTGGGTTGGGAATTGTGTACTCTCTTCTTCTGCCTGGTATGGGTGAACTTTATGCAGATGCTTATGATGTCGGTAAGTATTTTACAATTGCTGATGGACTTTTATGGGGAACGTTTATCGGTATGAGTGCATATTCAAACTGGCAGGAAGATAATTATAAATCTTATGCGGCTACTGCAGCGGGTGTGATAAATGATGCCAATAAAGACGAAGATTTCTATGCTAACATAGGTGACTATACAAGCGTTTACACTTACAATGAACAGAAAGCTTTAGAAAGAAATTTCAACGAGATGTACGATGAGCAATCATATTTCTGGAAATGGAATTCTACTGACGAACGAAGAACTTATCGCGATATGTGGAATTCAAGTGAACAGGCAAGCAACGGAATCAGGTTTGTTGTTGGCGGTTTAATTTTGAACAGATTAGTGAGTGCAATTAACGCAGCGAGAATGGTTTCAGCTTATAATAACAATTTGGAGGAAGAAGTAAGCTGGAATTTTTCTGTGGGATTTATGAGCGTACCAAATTTACCAACAAGTCTTGCATTTAATGTGCAAAAATCATTTTAACAGAATCATCTTCTTAGTCGAACTATAAATACCGGCTTCGAGTTTATAAAAATAAATTCCGCTTGTTAAACCAGACGCATCGAATTTCACATCGTACTCCCCGGGCGATTTTTCCTCATCTACTACATTAGCAACTTCTTTTCCCAAAGCATCATAAATTTTTAGATTAACAAATCCAAAATCCGGAATCCGAAATCCAAACGTCGTTGTTGGGTTAAACGGATTCGGATAATTCTGATACAATACAAAATCTTCAGGACTGGAAATATTATCTTTAACATCTGTCACTGATATAATTTTAACAGGATACTTCGGTCCAAAATTCCATCTGTCTCTAAAATCAGGAATGGAATCCCACACAAGACTTAATCCACAGGAATAAATTGTATCCCAATCAGTAGCTGATTCAAGTGCTTTGTATCCGAACTCCCAATATATCGTATCCTGAGTCGTTGGAAAAGGAAGAGAGAATGCTTGCGTTAATTCGTTTAGTGCCAATGGATGTCGTTCAGAAAAAGAATCCACTAAAACCATTTCACCAAATCTTCCGGCTACGTTATAACCACCGGCTTCAGCCGGACCACCAGCCATTAGCATTTTGTATAGACCCGTCTGTCCGACAAGTAATGACTCGGGACCTTCAATCCATACTTTAACAAGCGTATCACGCTCGGTTGTATGACAAACACATCCACTGCCATTAAGCTCAGTGCAGCCAATCAAAGTAGTTTCTTCAATGTTTGCAACAATAGCAACAGTTAAAAAAACTAGAAATAAAAACGCTAAAAAGTAATTTACCTTCACAAAGTATTAATATTTGTTAATGATTGGCAAAGATATAAAAATTTAGCTACAATATGCGACTCACATTTTAGTGAATCATTCAATAATTTCTTCAGTAACAACATTTTTTAATTGAATAAAACTCATGGCTTTTAACTAATAAAAATACACTGCACGAGAGGATGTTCATTTTTGATCAGAAGACATATTGAACCAAATGTAAAAAAAAAGGGAACTGGGGTTCCCTTTTCAATAAAAGCATTGTAAGTTTATTTATTTTGTAAGCATCATTTTCTTAGTGGATGTTAATTCGCCACTTGTTAGCTGATAGTAATATACTCCGCTTGACAGATTCGATCCATCAAATACTACATCAAATGTTCCTGCCTGCTGGAATTCATTTACTAACGTACTTACTTCTTCCCCAAGTATATCGTAAATTTTCAATGTTACATTTCCGTCAGCAGGAATTGAATACTTGATATTTGTTGATGGATTAAATGGATTCGGATAATTCTGACCAAGATAGAAAACATTCGGTTGTGAGATCTCGATTTCAACTTCATCTGAATATGCAAATGAGCCATCAAAGTCCGTCTGCTTTAATCTGTAAGTATAATTTCCTGAAAGGAGATCCTTATCTCTGAAAAGATAATTTTGAGCTTCTGTTGTTGTTCCTCTTCCTTCAACGAATCCAACTCTTTCGAATTCACCAGTAATCTTTCTTTGGATTTCAAATCCCTGATTGTTCAATTCTGTTGCGGTATTCCAGGTGAGGATAACATCATTTTTATCTGAAGCTGCTGCGAAAGATGTAAGTTCAACAGGTACGATTACATCGAGAGTAATTGTTCTGCGATGAACCGGCGGTGCGCCACCTGGTCCCGTGCCTTGAATTGTGATTGTATAACTTCCCAGTGTTACATTTCCGCTCGTCTGAATGCTTAAAGGAATGCTGGCCGGAAATGAACTGATTGTATTGCCGCTCGGAAAATCAAGCGTAATATTTCCATTTGGAGGAGTTGGACTGACCGTTGCAGTAAATACTGCATCACTCGAATATAATTTAACTCCGGGTACACTTACAGTTACTATTTCCTGACCACCTGAATTAGGAATGATCACAGAATTTGGTGCAACAGTCATTGCGAAATCAGGAAAGTATCCTACAAAGCTGCCAAAGTTATTATTTCTGAAATCTGTCCACATCATAAGTGACTGATTATCCGAAGAAATAATCGCATCATAATCTCCCTGATAACGTGGAGTTCCACCACCAGGGCATGATGTGCAATTGATTCTCATCTTCTGATTGGATATCCGCTGGTTTTGAGCCCATGTTACACCACCGTCATCTGAATAACTTGCATAAATATACGCACTGTCGCTGGTTGGAGTATCGCGAGTATCCATCCACTTAACAAATAATCTTCCGGAACCAACATCGCACCAGATTGATGGATGCCATTGATGATTACCTGTACTGGGAACATCATCATTTACAGTTACTGCAGATGACCAGGTGGTTCCCTGATCAGTTGAATATCTGCAAAATATATCAGGTTTGTTTGCATTACCTGACGGGTTATTGGAAGCATAAACAAGATACAATCTCCCTCTGTATGTACCAGTACTCTGATCAGCAACGATGAATGGATAAGGTCTGGTTCGCATATTTTGTACAGAATTTCTTCCGCCAATATTAGTTCCAACATAATTGGAAAAATTCTGTGCCGATTTTAATGTGAAATTTAAACCA
This sequence comes from Ignavibacteriota bacterium, assembly GCA_013285405.1. Taxonomy (NCBI): domain Bacteria; kingdom Pseudomonadati; phylum Ignavibacteriota; species Ignavibacteriota bacterium. The sequence goes on from CP053446.1 coordinate 210,111, forward strand.
CCATTTGTTGAAAGATAAAAAGTGTAAGTAGATGCAAATGCACTGCCTGAGTTTGTTACAACAAAAACATTTCCACCATCAGTTGAACCATTTGGACCAATACAAATCATAAAGCCAGGTAAATTTTGAGTTGAAAACGTATTAGTTGTAGTCCATGATGCACCAAGATTTGTAGATCGTGCAAAATTGCCGGGGGTCATTCCAGTGTAAATATTGCCTGAGTTTGGTCCTGATGTTTGATCTGCAACCATCCAGTTTTTATCCTGACCAGCAACAGCAACGACCCCAGTAGTCCAGGTAGCACCGTTATCTGTTGACCGGATTACCCTGCAACCGGTAACACTTCCGACCATAGTTTCATAATATAAATTTCCTGCGCCATCATAAGTAGTTATTGGGTCACCATTTGGCGAAGCTCCAAAATTTGGTGAGGATGAAGTCCAGTTGTGACCATCTGAAGTTCTCCATGCACCGTTGGTATTATATGCACCAAAATACTGCAGCGGATTTAACGGATTTTGAGAGAGGTGCGGTTCTGCGAAATCAATACCAAGATTGAAATCATCATAACCATTAATAGTTATAACATCCTCTTCTGAATCTGAATGATAGTTTGCCGGGACCCAAACGCTTGGTACCGCATCAACAAGTGGATTATCTCCCTGTGCAATAATATGTCCTGAAAAGAACAGAGACACAGTTATAATAATTAATAGTAGAGAGAGAATTGGTTTTAGTAGCCTGTTATTCACTAAACCTCCTGAATTGATTTATGGATGAATGTAATTAGTTTAATATTTATGTGATGCTCTTTCTGAAAATGATGACTAATATTTCTGAGAACTGCAAACTCAATTAAAGGGATAGAAATACTGCTGTTGGTTCTATTGTAATAATTGTTCAACAAATTTTTGAACAAAATTAAATCTATTTTAGCAATAATCAAAAAAGTTAATCGTTATCTGAAGAATTTACCCCGAACAGTTTTTTATATTCTTCAACATTAAGATTTGTACCTGTCTTAATTTGATCCTCAAAGTCTTCATTTGCTTGTTTTAACTGGTAAGTAAAATCCTCGCTCCGAATTACTTTGCAGCTACACACTCTCCCAAATTCAATCAGATTATTATCTGATGTGATAAGAATGATATTCCTCGGATTTTTGCTCTTCTCAATTTCACTTTTGATCTTGTTATCGGCAGAAGAATTATTCGAATAAATTATTTTGAGATTTGAAGTTTTAACTGATTCTTTTTCAAAACCATCAAAGTGTAAGCTAACAGATGACTTAGTGCTGCTAAAATATCTTGAAAGCATAAAAGAAAGTTTCTCTCTGCTCTGTTGTTTATTTTTCTTTTGTATCTGATTTAAGATTTTATCTTTACCAATCAGGTTATTGCCATCTATTATATAATGTTTCAATTGAATCTGTAGTTTATCATTTAAAATATTTCAATAATTACCGGGTGTTATAGAATTGATCCTGCTTGGTAAGTTTCAAATCCTGCAACTGCGGGGCTTTGACTCTTATCTCAAATCTAAACCCTGTGTATGTACCAATTGGGTTCCATACGAAATTCATCAGCCAGCAATGTAGATCTCTTGAAATCCTTATCTGAGGTGCAGCAAATTCTTTACTTTGAAAATCATAACTTCCCGTTACATCAAATTTCCACAAAGGAGTTAAGCTGAAACTGAAACTACCACTTAGATTTGATTGGATGGTTGAGTTTTCGGGAGTTGGACGGCTAAGGTTGTAATTGTAGCTAAGTGAGATACTCCATGGAATTGTAAAATCAGGATCAGCATTATTATAAATTCCCTGGTAAACACTTTTGCTTTCCTCATCAACAAGACCAAATTCGTCATCTGTTGTTTTGTTTTGATTATCGGAAGAAGCAAATTTTTCACCGGATATACTTGAGGAGACTGAAAAATTTAATCCCGTCAATCTTAATATTCCTTTACCTGCATCAACGAGGTAACGATTAATTCTGGAAATATTTCCACTGTAATCATAAGGAGTAAACCGTGAAGCACCCGATAAATCAAAAAACTCTCCGACCTGAGTTCTATAAGTCAGACTTACATCTGCAAAGTTTAACGAATCTGCGGCAAAATTATATCCGGAACCGATTGTAAGATTCAGCAGTTGAATTTTATTTTCTTTGGACGTTGTATCTGTCGGATCAACTATAGTTTTCATTTCAAAATTATTTCCGATGGAGAAATTTATGTTTTGTTGCTCACCTAGTCCCGAACCGCCATAAACTTCTTTCTGATACCTGTCATATTTCATTGTAGTGCCATCTAATTTAGTATATTGACCATAATAGCCCCAACCGGATTCAGAAAAATCAGGACGATAATTGTATGAAATATTCGGAGTAACTGTATGACGAATAACATTGATGCCAACAGAATTAATATTGAACATTCCATAAAATTTTGTTGAAGCATTTATTCCAACATCAAATGTATTTACTGCACTTAACTTTTTAACTTCATTTGTAATAATCGAATCTTTTCCAGCAGATGAAGCTATAGAATGTTGTTCAATCTGTTCGTTATACCATTTTGAATCAAACCTGATTCTTGGTGAAACAGAAAAGTATCCTATTTTAGGCGACAGATCAGAAGTAACACTATGCTGCAAACCCAATCGTTCTTCCAGATTGCCGGATGTTTTATTTCTTTGATTCTGAAATTGACCTGAATATGAATAACCAAGCAGTTCATACCACTCTCTGTCTATTTCACTTGAAGATGATCTGAATGGATAGCTTTGTGCTAATCTGAATAAAGCACTCGGAAGCACTTCGAAGATATCGTTGGTTTCAAGTACTTGTCTCCTGTTATAATTTATGGAAGCACTATTTCCTGATTCATCCCATGTTTTTGATAAAGTAGCATTTGAAATAATTTCGTTTCTTAAAAGATCATTTAAATCACCTGTACCGTTCTGAAGAAAATCTTTTGAAGCAAATTCAAGATTTGCATCAAGCCGCAATGTGGGAGTGAAATTCTGAGCATGGAAAAACTTGATCCTCCAATCTACCTGCTTATTGTAATTTGGATCGGTCGGTTCACCCTGTGTAAAATCTCTGTAAGAACCTTCAGCAAAACCATTGTAATTATAACGATTCGCATATCTAAATCGCGAACCAACACCAATGCTTCCGCGAGTGTAATAATCCATCGTTGCATTTATATCCATATAATCACTGATCGCCCAGAAGTAACCAAATCTGCTGATATAAGTTCCATATCGTGCATCGCTTCCAAAAACCGGCGGAATTAGACCTGATCTTCTTCCTGATTGCAGCGGAACAATGATAAAAGGCAGAGGTATTGGTACCGGTACACCGCCAAAGTTCAGCCATATCCATTCAGCAGCTAATTCTTCTCCCTGAATCATTTTCATTTTGGGTGATGTAAAACAATAGTGTGGTTCTTTAATATCGCAGGTCGTGTAAACTCCGTCCTGAATGAAATAAGTATCTTTAGTCACTTTTTTAATTTTTGCACCATGATAAAAAGCACCTTCAAGTTCAGTATCAGCAGCAGAAAGCGAACCTTGCCCGGTTTTAAAATTATACCTCATCTGTTTTCCTTCATAAACTTCTCCTGCTTCAGTTAGAACTGGTGTACCAATCAGGGTTGAAGCAGAGGTATCTGAGGGAACTCCAACGGCTTCAATTTCATATTTTTTAAAATCGAGGAAAATGTTAGCACTTTTAATTTCGGACTGCCTGTAATTGATTTTAGCTTCACCGTAAATTGACATTTTCTTTTCTTTGACGAAGAAGAATAATGAATCCGACCCGCTTGCATAAACAACCGTATCGAGATCCGATTTTTTTTGCGATTGAAGTTTTAAAGAGTCTGTCGCAGAAGTTAAAAGAGTATCTTCAATTCCTGTTTGGAGTGAATCTACATTGATTTTTTGAAGTAAATCATCCTGCTGTGCAATTGCACGAATACAAATAACATACACAAGAATTACAGACAGAATGATTTTCATACCTGAAAGATAAAAATATGAAATGATTAAGAATAGTCTGATTATTAGAACGATCGCAATCGAAATTTATTTTCGTTTGAGGACATAAAAAAGCCAGAGCTTACAACTCCGGCTTTTGTAAAAAAGGTTAATTTACTTCAGCAAAATTAATTTCTTCGTCTCCATAAAATTTCCTGAAGTTAATGTGTAGAAATAAATTCCACTCGTCAATGCTGAGCCTGATCGCCTCGGAAGTTCTGCTGCGTTGAAAGTAACTGAATAATTTCCTGCTTCTTGATTTTCATTTACCAATGAAGCTACTTCTGTCCCGAGCATATCATAAACTTTTAGTTGAACCTGTCCGGAAGTTTTTATTGAGTATGAAATTGTTGTTGTTGGATTGAAAGGATTCGGATAATTCTGTTCGAGTAAATATTTCAGAGGAGTTGATAAATCAACTTCCATTTCTTTTGAATATTTAAAACTGCCGTCATAATCAATTTGCTTTAACCTGTATGAATATTTCCCACTCGTTAAACTTGAATCTTTATAAGAGTATTTTTGCTGTTCGGAAGTAGTTCCATGTCCTTCAACAAAACCAACCAATGACCATTGACCATTGACTGATGACCTTTCTATTTCAAATCCTTTATTATTTAACTCACTGGCAGTACTCCAGCTTAACAAAACATTATTGCCTCTGAGCAAAACCGTAAATGAAGTTAATTCTACAGGCACGATAACCGAAGGACGATATATGCTGGTAAATAATCTAAGTTGTCCGTTATTTTCTTGTTGTCTACTTATTAAAATTTCTTCTTTAGAATCACCAGTCAGATCATACATTGAAGCACCATAATAAACATTATAATTACCCACCATCTCATTTTTTTTAATGTAATAAAGTTCATAGGAATGTTGATTAGGACTCCCAGTAAACTTCAGTATCAGAAAATGCTGGTCAACGCATATTCCAAGCTCTTCAACTCCGTCCTTATCAACATCAACTGCAAAGGCATTATAAGCGTCGAATGAGAATACTCCCACAAGCCAGATTTTGGTTACAACTTTATAATTGTTATTCCCGTCAGATTCATAGCATGTATATAACGTTTTGGGAGTACTGCCATAAAAAGCATCCCCTCCGACCCAAAATTCCGGCTTGCCGTTGCCGTCAACATCCATTGTTGTAAAGTGTACATAAGCGTTATAAGTATCAAGAGTATCATTCCAAATATTCTGGTACCCTGTGCCTGGCTGGTATTCCAATACATGCACTAATCCATGAATACTACCTAGTACAATATCTGGATAACCGTTCCCGTCTATATCTTCGGTAGAAAAACCGGCCCCATAGATATCTGGTTCTGGGAAAGCATAAACGGAATCAAAACTATTAAATACAGAATTATACTCGGCAATTGCTGTATATGCATCTAATGAATAATAAAGCAGGTCAGTCAATCCATCGCTATTATAATCACCAAGCATAGGGTCATTCATTTGGTTCCATACAGTAAAACGAAAATCCTCTGTAACAGCAAATGAATTAGGGAATGGTTTTTTATAAATGACTTTTAAGTGTGGTGCCAGTAAATCGGTACTTGATGTAAATAACTGCAACTGCCCATCACCATTTATATCGTACTTACCTTCTGCTCTTGTTATCGTATCGGGATAAGTATATACAATCTTAAATATGCTGTCAGCAGGATCGAGCTCGAAGATTTTTAAAGGTAAGTTAAACCAGCTTGTTTGGTAATGCTTTTCAAAACCATACAATTCGGGCAGGTAATTCTGGTTTATATCTGCTGCTTTAATAGACAGTGGCATTTGCGCAGGAGCCACAGGTACTTCCTGCCAGAAGCTGTACATCTGGTAATAAAGCGTTGTATCAATTATTGTAAGGTCTATTATCGTGCTATCGTAATTTGGCGAGTAGTTCGGGTAATCGGTAACTAGTGATCGGTAATCGGAAATGTTTTTATATAGCACTTTGCCATTAGGGTATTCAAGTTTCAGAATATCTTTTTCAATCTCGGTTACTTTTATGTCATCTCTGTCTTTTAATTGCTGCAACCTTTCTTCTCTGCTCATTTGTGCAAGAGAAACACTACTAACTAAAAACAACAGACAAAAAACTATTTTCAAACGCATCTCTTTATTCCTTTGTTACATAATAAATAGGGAAAGAAAACACTGTTAGAGATTGCTTCTCCGTCAATTGCCGGATCGCAATGACTGATGATTTTTTTCAAGCTATGTAAAACCAGAAGGGAAGAATAAGAAATGAATGGATGGTTGATTGAATGGTAGTATGAAAACTTTGAAAGTTTCATACAGAATAATCTGGATTGGTGAAAATAAATTCACCATCTTTCTCGCTCCAGAGAGAGAGCGCTAAATATCGTGCCAGCTTTGAAGAACTTATTTCTGAAAAAAAGTTCATCGTTTTTCTACCCTGAATTAATTTCAACAGAAACTTAGATAAGGAATTTTAGAAAGTCAATAGATTTGTTAACATAAAAACAAACACGCAAGTTGTAAAAACACATAAACGAGTAAATCAGACATACAGCCATCGTATTATTTTATGAGTTGATTATTTAGGATGAAATACCAACGCAGAAGCACCTTTTATACCGGCATCATTTTTTAATTTTGCAGGATGAACTCTAACCCTTGGTCTTATAGGTGCCATTACTCTGTTTGAAATAGTTTTCCTGATTGAATCGAACAGCGGTTTGCCAAAGCCTGCAATTCCTCCTCCGATAATAAAAACACTTATATCGAGAACATTACAAAGAGAAGTGAATGCTGCACCAAGATGAAAACCAAGTTCAACGATTACAGATTTGGCAAATTTATCGCCTGACTCAGCAGCCTGCTGAATAATACGGGGTGAAACTTTACTTAAATCATTGTTAATCAACTTCCATATTTTTGATTCAGGATGTGATTTAAGCTGCAATCGAACTCTTCGCTTTAAATACTGGTTGCCTGCATAAGCTTCAATACAACCGTAGGATCCGCAATTACATTTTGGTCCTTTATAATCAATTGAGATATGACCAATTTCACCTGCAGCACCAAAATCACCGTGATAGATTTTTTTATTGATAATAATCCCGCCACCAACACCTGTTCCAAGAGTAACCATTATGAAAGATTTATAATTTTTTCCATTTCCGAATGTAAGCTCACCTATCGCAGCAGCATTAGCATCGTTGTCAACGAAGACATTTTTCTTAAACTCTTTGCTAATAATTTTTTTAAGGTTCACTTTTTTCCAGCCCGGTAAGTTTGGAGGATTTTCTACAATGCCTTTCCCCGGAATAACAACACCCGGACAACCAATTCCTATTCCATTAATTTTATATTTTGATCCATTTGTCAACTCCTCAATGGCTGAAATAATTTTACGAATAATTGTTTTTGGACCTTTATCTGCTTCAGTACGAAATGTTATTTTTTTTAAAATTTTACCAGTACTGGTAACAATTCCAATTTTTATATTTGTACCACCGATGTCAACACCAATTGCGTATTTAGTTTTCGTTTTCATTCTAATTTCAAAAATTTTTTTTGAGATTGCTTCTCTCAGCAGGGTCGGGATCGCAATTCAGATAAAAAAAATTAATTAGTAAATGATTGATCAACAATCTTTAATTCACCCGGATATTTTATATCTCCAACAGGCGAAGATACAGTTGGAGATGCAAACAGGGATAATCTGGTTGATGAACCCTGTTGACCTCCTAAAGTAAGCGCAAGATTTATAAGGTTATCAAAACCCTTGTTGCCAAAAAATTCAATCAAATCAATATTCATCGTCAATGGTATATTAGTAACTTCGCCGGTTCCCGGAACCGTAACAGGTGAACCAATGTTTCCTGATATTGTTTCGACGTTATCAATTTCTAATCGCCAGGGAAACGCTTTTAATGTTGCATCGGTTTTAGGATAACCACCTGTTCCATCATTTGGATTTTTTGCTTCAACATTAAGTGTAAAAGATACTGGTAGTTTTCCTGATGCAATTACCGATGTCAGGTTTACAACTTCGAGCGGATTGAAATCCTGCAAAGATTTTTTACCGGAGATATTAATTCCGCTGACAGTAAAATTATTGACTGCACCAAGTTTAAATTTTAATCTTGACAGATTAACCATTGTCTCATATACGCTGCAGCTTGAGGTTAAGAATAAAAGTGCTGTAGAAAGTAAAACTATTTTTTTCATGGTAGTCCAATTGTTTTAATTATGTATTGTTTAATTGTTAAACTCTTACGCAATCCTTTGACCTTCAATCTTCTGAATAATGATTTGTGCAACTTTTAAAGCTCGCAATCCATCCACTCCTGAAACTAACGGTTTTGTTTTATTTAATACGGAGTTGACAAATAGTTGAAGCTCAAACTGAAGTGCATTTAATTCTTTCTGTTCAGGCTGCTCATACACTATTTTTTTTCTCTTGTTACCAACACCAATTTCTCCAAATGAAATCTGCGTCGGCTCAGCCTGAGCATCAGGAGACAAAAGTCTGTAGGCTTCAGCGACACCGGTTACAAAATCAAGAGCAATATAACTATCACGCTGAAATATTCTCATCTTTCTTAGTTTCTTTTGTGATATACGGCTGGCAGTTACATTTGCAACAGCACCGTTTTCAAACTGAAGTCTTGCATTTGCTATATCAAGATGATCGGAAACCACGGCAACCCCGTTAGCCTGAACATCCACCACATCGCTTTTTACAAGACTGAGAATTATATCAATATCATGAATCATTAAATCAAGGACAACAGCTACGTCAGTTCCTCTCGGATTGAATTGAGCAAGTCTGTCTGTCTGAATGAATTTTGGCTCATCAATATATTTTTCCATTGAAACAAGTGCAGGATTAAAGCGTTCAATGTGTCCAACCTGAAGATTTAGTTTTTTCTTTTCAGAAATCTCCACAAGTTCTTCAGCTTCTTTGATTGTAGTTGTAATTGGTTTTTCAATGAATACGTGAACTCCGGAATCAAAACATTTTTTTGCAACTTCGAAATGAGCCGTGGTAGTTGCAGCTATTGAAACTGCATCAACTTTATTTAGTAAATCATCAATCGAACCAGTACCTTGAACATTGAATTCTGAACTAACTGACTTCAACTGTTCTGTATTGGAGTCGAATATGCCAACAAGTTCACAATTTTCAATTGACTTAAACATTTTAATATGAAGTTTACCGAGATGACCGGTTCCGATTACACCAACTTTTAGCTTTTCCATTATTATTTCTTTTTAGTTCTTAGTTTTTAGTTGATGATTTGTTTTAGTTTTTAGTTAATAGTTATAGTTAAATCGTTGCTTGTCATAGTTAGCGGATAACTGTAAACTCAAACGAAAAATAATAAACCAAAACTAACAACCAGCTAACCAATAACTGAATTCACAACTTAAGTTTACTTGCTATGTTTTCTTTATTTGTTCTTAGTTTTTAGTTGATGATTTGTTTTAGTTTTTGGTTTTTAGTTAATAGTTATAGTTAAATCGTTGCTTGTCATAGTTAGCGGTTAACTGTAAACTCAAACGAAAAGTAATAAACCAAAACTAACAACCAGCTAACCAATAACTAAATTCACAACTCAAGTTTACTTGCTATGTTTTCTTTATTTGTTCTTAGTTTTTAGTTAATGGTTTTAGTTGGATAGTTACATGTTATAGTTATTAGTTAACAACGAACCAAAACTGAAAACTAATAGACCAAAACAAACAACCAGCTAACCAATAACTGATTACTGCTTACTAATTACTCTCTTATAACCAATGATTCTTTCATACGGTCCTTTATCCTGTTCATTATAATAAAGAAAGACATCAAATTCTTTTGTGTTCAGCCAGGTGTTGCCTTCGAGAATAAGCCAATCAGGATTTAATATTTCATTATTGTCAACGTCAGCAGCAACATATTGATAATCGTAAATTCCTCTTTTCAGCGGAATGGTGATTGAATAAATCCCTCCGCTTTCATTCATCCGGTAATTAAGTGAAAGTTTCCAATCATTGAATGCACCGACTAAAAATATACTATTAAAATTCTCCTCCGGCGGACGAATTGAAAATGTAACGTTCAGGTAAGTTGAAAATTCATCTCTGTAATTTGCATATATTTTTCCACCATTAAGATCTTTGTGAAGCGGATTAAGAAAAAATCTTGAATATTCTAATCCATCAAGCTGGGCACGAACATCCTTTGTATTGAAAAGATTATGATCTCTGATATCTACTTGTCTGAATTCATTTCCAGCGGGGATATCTCTTGCAGTGAACGTAAAATTCCGGTTAGCATCCCACTTAAAAAATCTGAAAAGTGTATTGGTTTTTCGATCAACAACAATCGGATAATTTATCCTTTGATCATCAATTATTTCAATCCGGTCAACGAATGATGGATGGAAATCCTCCGTTAAATAGAAATCTGTTGTAACATTAATCGCCTTGGAAAGTTCAACAGGCCAGTATGATTTATCTTCCAGTTCATCTCTTTTAACATTTACGCGAAGTTCAACATCATTATTGACAACAAAAAATTTTCCGGTTGCATAAACAATTGATGTATCCTGTGAATCAGTTACATAAAATCTCCATTTGCCTGAAAAAGGAAATCTTACCTGATCTTTCTCATCGGGGTATGAACTTTTATGATGATACCGGGCATCATCAGCTACCATTATCGGAAGATCTTCAAAATCCAGGAAATAAAAAGTGTTGTATTGGTAATTAAGAAGAAAAATATTTTTTGTTGGAGTCCAACCTATGTCACAGAACCTGAAAACGATATTCATACTCGGATAGAATTCTCCCTGAACATCGAATTCAATCACAAGTTTATTAACACCAGTTAAAACAGGAAGTGAAGTTGGATTATCAGTTGAGTAAACATTAAGACTTTTCACCGCGAATTCCTGCGCAAATAAATTGATTTGCATGAACAGATAAAATGAAAGAATTAATATGACGGATTTCATTATCTCCCCCGGATTTATAAATTAAATATCTCAACGCACTTAATTGAATTAATTGGTATAAAGATGCCAATGTTTTCGCCCTCTCTGTTAGTTTCCAAAAGTAAGCCGTCATCATAAACGTTTATTAGTTTCCCGGTTTTAAAAACTATTTCATACAATGGTTGATCAGCTTGCGGATCTTTTACTGCACCATAGTTTTCGTGCATTGTTACATTTAAAGTATAATTGATGTACTCTGTCCAGTCGAGTTTCATATTTCTTCCTTACAACAAATTATTGATAGTACAATTTAGGATATTTAGAAATAAGATGCGATTGAGAAAGAAGGGGGAAAAATTATATTGATTTGTAATTGGCTGTTCCATTTATAAACTGATAAGTCAGAAAGATTAAAGAGGTTAGATGTGTCTCTAATTTTTTTAATATTTTTTTCTAAATCTTCTTTTTTGAGTAACTGATTACCTTCAAAAACTGTCAGCACTTCTATTCTTTTCTTTTTTATCAGATAGACTATTCCATAATTCTTATACAATAATTCTCTGATTACCTTAATTGAAAATTCCGGAACTATTCTGCCTCTTTCGGGATTTTTAGATAATCTTTCAGTATGCGATATTAAATGATCAATAAATTTAACCGCTGAGATGGGATTATCGCGTTTAATATAGGATTCTATCTCGTTTAATCTGAATATTGATTCTTTCGTCCAGAATACTTTCATTTTATCTGGAACGATTCTTCTTCAACAGCGATTTTACCTGTGCAGTTGAAAACACCTCTCCTTTTTCTGAATCTGATAATCCTCTTGCAACTGATTCTGCAAATTGTTTTGACTGTCTTAATCCATCAAATTCTACAGGAGATAAAAGTACGCCAGCAGGTTTGCCGTTCTGTGTAATCACTAAAGCATTTCCTTTTTCCTGAATCTCTTTAAGAAAATATGCCAGTCTGGATTTAAACTCGCCAACCGGGATTATATCCTTTGATATATTTATATTTTTCATAGTCGTTTTTTATTTAGTCTTATTACAGTCTTAATATAGTATCTTATTTTGACTTACTCAATTTAGGATTTTTGGAAATAATAAGCGATTGAGAAAAAAGGGCGAAAAATTATATTGATTTGTAATTACTTGTCTGGCTCAGCATAAGGCTGATAAATTTGACAGACTTGTCCGGCTTCGACGGATTAAAGAGGCTATGCCTTACCGACTATAAAACATATAGTTTAGCTTCTTTAACTTTTTTAAAATCCTTCTCATTAAAGGTAGCAACAGTATCTATTTGATTAGCTAAGCCAATACTTAATATTTCATAATCATGGATTTGTAATCCTACAGGTTGGTACTTTTTCAGTAAATCTCTGAATACTAAAAAGGTTTCTTTGGTTGGATATAATATGGTCATCGTATTTATAAAATCTTCGATCACCAGTAGGGCTTCTTTTAATGATAACGAATTTTGAGAAAATCTTGTTACCACAGTAAGAAATTCTGATAAGTTTTTTGATGTTGTATATAATTCGAGCTCTTCAGAAAATATCTTTTGAGCACTATCAAAATATTTTGAATCTTCGTCAATAGAATAAATTAAAACATTAGTATCTACTAATATTTTATTCATATGCTCTTTCTCGAATGTTTACATTATCAAATTGTCCCTTTAGATTAAATGTATGAATCTTCTTCTGTTTATGTGTTGTCTTCACTCCAAGAGAATTAATATATTTATATACCTTTTCTAATAAATCATTAGGCATTTTATCTATTTCTTTTTTTACTCTTTCTTTCGTTGTCATTTTTACCTCTTTTAAAAATTAACTTGCCTAAAATATAAATTTTCCACTCAAACATTCAAACTTTGCTTGAAGGCATAACGGTGTTGTGCTTAAGCCCAGTTTATCAGTCTGTGGCTGAAAGTGATACTTTTGTATATCAATTCCGCCAGAGACGGACAAACTTTCAAAGAACTATTTTTTTGCAAATCTTTTTGCAGGGCATTTTTGTTTTCTTTTTACGCTGTTGACTTTTTACTTACCTGTCCGGCTTTGACGGATTAAAGATGTTATGCCTTATTTAATATTATTTAATTTGAAAATAGCAAAAGAAACAAGACCAATAAAAAAACTGATAAACATAATTAAATATAGAATATGACTTTGATGACTTTTCTTTTGAATTGAATCTGTTGTTAGTGGGACTTCCTTTTTTTTAACGGTATAATCATACATTTTTTTTGCTTGTAAAGTTATAGTCTTTTGCATAATGTGAAATCTTATAAATCCTAAAATAAAAGTAATTGAAAAGGCTCCCCACGAGATATATAACGGAAGAGTATAATTATAAGTAATATTTTTTTCTATGGTTTGTATACTAAAAGCAATAATACCAATCGCAAAAACAATCAATATATGATTTAGTTTCCAACCTTGTTCATTAAAGATTTTTGCTATTTCGTTATAATCCAATTCAAACCTTTTGAGTTTTAATAAATATCAATCTCTATTTCGTCACCGTTAGAATTTGTTCCAACTGCATGTCTATTTACAATTATAGCACCAGTAAGAGACATCTGTCCACCGTTTGGCCAATCAACATATTCAAATTCACCACCGCTCACACTTACTTGAACATCATATGTCCCCGAAGGTGTTGTAACAGATGCACCATAAATACCATCTTGAAATTCATCTTCTTGTTTTTCGATGGATGAGCCTTCTTAATTATAGTTGTTTTTATTGTCACAACTACTTATTGCTATTGAAAGAAATAATACAAGAAGAAGAAAACCTTTACCTATTTTTTGTTTCATATTTTCTACCTTTCTTGAAAGAGGCATAACTAATAACTATTAATTATACTGCCAAAATTCTGTATAATCCTCTTTCAGCGGACAGGCATTCCGGCAGTGAGAATGTTATATTCTAACAACTTCTGCAGCCTGCTCAGTTCATTACCCGCTTAAATACTTTATCTTAATTCAAATCAAGTTTCTTAAATTGAAAACAAAACTTATACCAGTATTATATATCATAAATAAGTCCCGTACGGGACTTTATAATCTTGACGGCATAATGCTCTATAAATATTCAGTTCCTAACGGGACTATCATAAAAAATGAGTTGATACAAATTTTTTTTGTTTTTGTCCCAGAGAGACAAAATATTTATAGAAAAAAAATAACTACCCATAAACAGAGTCCCGTATGGTACGATATAGAGATTCATTTTCAGCTTAAAAATATTTTGGATAGAATGTAAAATAAAAAAGGTCACAATTTGTTTGTGACCTTAACAGCAAAAAGATGACATCTTTAATTAATTCGAATAGGACTAAACTAAAATGGTAATCGTTATAAGAACAAAACATTTATATTCTTAACAAAAAGATGTCATCTTTAAACTCATTACTAACCTGCGTGTGCACCGGATAACTGTTTCACCAAATCTCCAATCACAGCTTTTGCATCACCGAAAAGCATAAAAGTATGATCAGCGAAATAAAGTTCATTTTCAATTCCGGCAAAACCAGGATTCATCGAACGCTTAATTGCAAAACACATCTTTGCTTTATCTGCATCAATTATCGGCATTCCATATATCGGACTGGTTTTATCCGATCTTGCTGCGGGATTCACAACATCATTCGCACCAACAACAATAACAACATCAACCTGCGGCATATCAGAATTAATATCATCCATTTCAACTAACTGTTCATACGGAATTTTTGCTTCAGCAAGAAGTACGTTCATATGACCGGGCATTCTTCCAGCAACAGGATGAATTGCAAACTTTACATCAACTCCCTGCTTTGTAAGAAGATCATAAAGTTCTCTGATACGATATTGTGCCTGTGCAACAGCCATTCCATAACCTGGAACTATTACAACTTTGCTTGCCTGTTCTAATATCTGTGCTGCACCTTCAGGAGTTTCCTGTTTCGCAGATCTTGTTTCAACTCCTGTTTTTGAAGACTGTACCTGACCGAAAGCACCAAATAAAACATTTGTAAATGATCGATTCATTGCTTTGCACATTATAATTGAAAGTATCAGACCTGATGAACCATCGAGTGCACCGGCTGTAACCAATAATTTATTATCAAGAACAAATCCCATTGCAACAGCAGATAATCCAGCATAAGAATTTAAAAGTGAAATGACAGTTGGCATATCAGCACCACCGATTGGAATTATCAGCAGCACACCAAACAATAATGCAAGTATGATAATTACAGGAAAAATGTAAGTATATTCAACTGGATTTATAACAAGAAGAATCCCTCCTATTACTGCGATAGCGAGAAGACTCAGATTAATAAAATTTTGTCCTTTGTAAGTAATTGGTCTTTGAGGAATCCATTTTACTTCCTGAAGTTTTCCTGTTGCCATCAAACTTCCGGTGAATGTGAGATAACCAAGAATAATTTCAGCTATGATTGCAATCATTCTGAAAGTCGTTAAATTCTCCGGACCTTCGGAAAGCCATAAATAATATTTTGCGGTTCCGACTAAACCTGCAGCAAGCCCACCAAATGAGTGTGATAAAGCAGTTCGCTGCGGAACAGCAGTCAATGGAACTTTTGATAACGGTACACCAACGATAAAACCTAAAATTATTGCATAACTTATCCAATCCCAGTTAACAATACCGGGTTCAAGAGCAGTGCTTACAATTGCAATAATCATTGCAGCAACACCGGCAAATACACCATGTCTTGCAGTTTTTGGATCTTTCATCCAGTTAAGTGAAAAAATAAAAAGCGCAGTCGAAAGAATATATGCGATATGAATAATTGAATAAATCATGACTTCTTCGTCTCCTTCGACTTAAACATCTTGAGCATTCTGTCGGTTATTAAAAATCCGCTGACAATATTTGTCATAGAAGCAAAGAGTGCAATTGCACCAAGTATTGTTATAAAATCGGGATAATCTCTGCCCGTAAGTATGAGGGAACCAACAACAGCAATCGCCGAGATAGCATTTGTCAATGACATCAATGGAGTGTGAAGTAATCGTGAGACACGTGTAATTACACCAAGCCCGATAAAAGTTGCAAGCATAAACACGAAAAGTAATCCAAGATAGTCGGGTTCTGCGTGGGTTCCTTCTGCTTCAGCAAAGGCAATCCCAGGCAATGAGCAAAGGGAAAGAAATATTTTAATCAGTAGTCTATTATTAAAAAAAAGAAATCTATTATTCATATCTCACCTATTATTTAAGAAGATCTTTAATTCTTTGATTTACAACTTCTCCGTTGAGAGTAATGAGTGCACCTTTTATAATTTCATCTTCAAGTCTCAATTCAACTTTACCTTCCTTACCGAAGTGCTGAATGAATGCCAGAATATTTTTGGAATACATTTCACTTGAATGAGTAGGAACAAGGCTCGGAAGATTCGGTTCGCCGATTATTGTAACCCCATACTTCTTCACAATCTTACCTTTCTCGCTGACCTCACAATTTCCTCCAAACTCAACTGCCATATCAAGAACAACGCTTCCCGGTCTCATATTTTTTACCATTTCTTCAGTAACAAGTACCGGTGCTTTTTTCCCGGGAACGAGTGCAGTTGTAATGACAATATCAGCTTCTGTGATATGTTTAAAAATCAGATCTTTCTGCTTCTTCAAAAATTCCTGCGAAACTTCCTTCGCATAACCACCAGCATCCTGCATATCAGCAGCACCTTCAACTTCAATAAATTTTCCGCCAAGACTGTGCACTTCTTCTTTCACTGCTGCACGGATGTCGGAAACTTCAACAACTGCTCCTAATCTTTTGGCTGTACCGAGTGCCTGCAATCCTGCAACTCCGGCACCCATAATTACAACTTTCGCAGGTGAAATTGTACCGGCGGCTGTCATTAACATTGGAAAAATTTTCCCAAGATGATCTGCCGTCATAATTACACTTTTGTATCCAGCAATGTTCGCCTGTGAGCTAAGTGCATCCATTTTTTGTGCGAGTGTTGTCCTCGGAATCATATCCATCGAGATAACATTAATTTTGTTTGCAGCGCACTTTTTTGCCAGTTCAGGATGATTTAACGGATAAAGAAAAGTTATCAAAAGTGTTCCGTCTTTCATTAAGTCAATTTCGTTTTTCCCTGCTGATGGATGATCAAGTGGGCGTTGAACTTTCAAAACTATATCTGCCGATGAATAAAGATCATTTAAGTCAACAATCTTAGCGCCGGATTTTTCATACAACGTATTTGTAAAACCGGCATTTAATCCGGCATCTTTCTCTATCTGGATCTGGAAACCAGCTTTTATAAGTTTTGAAGCAACATCCGGGGTACACGCTACTCGATTTTCGCCAGGCAGGATCTCTTTAGGAACTGCTATTACCATACCTGAAACTCCTGTGTGAATTGAAAAATATTATCTTGTGAAAATTAAGTTGATTGATTGCGAATTGCAAAAATCATCATTAACATTTTCAATAGTATCACAATTTTGAAAAAGGAGACTAGGATTAAATTCGTTGCTAATAAAATCACATAGAGTGATGATTCAGTTTAAACTGGATTTACTAAAAAAAGCTCTATTTGAATAATGTATTGTTCAGCTTATCTGATAAGAATCATTTTTTTAGTTTGAATAATTTCCCCTGATCGTAATTGATAGAAATAAATTCCACTGGAAAGAGAGCGCCCATCAAACTTAACTTCATAATCTCCCGAAGGTTTTTCCCCACTTATTAAAGTTTCGATTTCATTTCCAAGTACATCAAATATTTTTAAGCTAACATATCCAGATTCTGCAATCTTAAACCGAATATTAGTAGTTGGATTAAAGGGATTTGGATAATTTTGTTCTAATAAGAAAGAAGCTGGTAGTTCTGCAAAAGAATTTTCAAGAGATGTTGTTTTATTTACGCTTTTGTAAACACCTTCGCCACTTGTTCCTGCCAAAATATAGTCATTATCAGTAATAATTAAATTATTAAGACTCACGTTATCCAGTCCTGAATTTATTTCCTCCCAGATAATACCATTGTCTGCCGATCTAAGAACACCGGTTCCGGAAAGCAAAATGAAGAGATTACCTTCGCTGTCATCTGCAAATGATTTAACAGCGTTTCCATTACTTTTATAGATAGAGTTCCAGCTATTTCCAAAATCAGTTGAGCGATAAAAATTGCTGTCGGAAGCTGTGGCATACATTTCGTTTGTTTTTGTTATTCCGAAAATTACTATTCCTTCAGGAGTTGATACTAAATACTCCCAATTACCACCGTTATCAGAAGATCGAAAATATCCTGTACCTGTCTCACAAAAAATGTATCCTATATTATTAAATGTAACCGATTTTATAAATTCAGCAGGGGATGTTAGTTGAATCTCAAACCAATCATTACCGTTGTTTGAAGATTTGAATAATTTATGATTAATGATTGCATAGACAGAATTATCGAAATTAACATTTACTTGAGTAATTGCTGAATCAACCTGTAATATAATATCCCAATAAGTTCCTGAATCAATTGATCTTAGAATAACTCCCATTAATGAACCACCACTGCTTGCAAAAATAGTCCCATTTGGCGAAGCTGTGAATGAAGTAACTGGCCCCATTGTATTTAATATAGACCAGTTTTCACCATTATCAGATGTGACAGATAATCCTGCTGGCACTGATATAGCGTAAACTTTATTTATTAGTCCCTTTTCCATGGTGCTGATTGTAGAATTATTTATCCCGCTTGAAGATTGAGACCAATTATTTCCAGAGTCAACTGAACGAAAAACCCCACTAAAATATGTCCCGGCAAAAAAGAAATTATTATTTTCGGCAATGGACCGAACCATACCGCTGGATTGAAGAAAGTTTAATTTAGTCCAACTTATTCCTTCATTTGTTGAACGATAAACTCCATAGCTGCCCAAATAAATATCTCCATTGCTTGAAGAAAAAATTATTCTTGCCGAATTATTTATAGTTGAGATGCTATCCCAGTTCATTCCTTCATCTGAAGAAATATAGAAATCACCGAAATTTGAGATAGCAGCAAAATTGCCATTATGAATTAATGTCAAATCATTTATTGATTGATTGGGAGGCAAAACATTCTGCCAGGTAGCACCTGTATCCGACGATCTGTAAATTCCAGCGTCGGAAGCAACAACTATTAAATTGATATCTTTAGTAACAATTGAACGTATTCCCCAGATATCACTATTTAATGCTGTCCAATTTACTCCGTAGTCATTGGATCTGTAAATATTATTCTCATAAACAGAACCAACATAGATTGAACCGGCATCGTCTAAAGTAATAGTTGAAACCAGAAAGTCTGTCAAAGAAGATTGGGTCCAGGTTTCACCATTATCAGATGAAAAATGAATTCCATTTCCACTGCCAGCCAGAATATTTCCATTTGGTAATAGTTCAAGTGAGTAAACACTCTTATTGGAAAATTCATTTTCCAGATGGTTCCAGGTTTCACCCGCGTCCGTTGATTTGTACATTCCGCCAAGCCATGTTCCGATTAATACGAAATCATCTTTAAAAATAAAATCATAAACAATTACTGTTCCTGGTCCAGGAGTTCTTTCCCAATAATTTTGTGCAAATGAAGAATTAGATTGAAAACAACAAAGTAAAATTGAAGTGAGAATTACAATAGGATTAGAAGAAAAAATATTTTTCATTTTAAAACCTTTGAAATTGTTACCTCTATTTTAACTTCAATGTTTTTTCAAGTAAAGTCAAAGTTTCCTGCCCTTTATTACTTAACGATCAGCAATCAAATTATATAGCCGGTTGTTCTTTCGTTAAGCAGTGAAGCGTTCCCAATCCCCAAACCAAATCAACTGAATGAATACCGATTACTTTTCTGTCAGCGAAAAAGTCCGATAATATTCCGAGCACAATTCTGTCATTCGGATCATTGAAAGTCGGAACCAGGACAGCATAATTTGAAATGTAGAAATTTGCATAACTTGCCGGGAGTCTTTGTCCTTTGAAAATTTGAGGCGAAGGCATAGGCAGAGACACAACATTTAAATTAGAGCCATTTAATAGTTTAATATTTTGAAGACGTTCCCGATTCTCATTTAATAAATTATAATTTTCCTCAGAAGGATTTTTTTCGGAAACAAGAACAACCGTATCTTCATTTACAAATCTGCAAAGATCGTCAATGTGTCCATGAGTATCATCCCCAACAATTCCCTTTCCCAGCCAGATCACATTCGTAACGCCAAAATATTTCTTGAAGATTTCAAAATAATCTTGTTTTGTAAAACCAGGATTTCGGGTCTGGACTTTTTCATCGAGCAAACATTCTTCTGTTGTTATTAAAGTTCCTTTACCATTTGTATCAATAGCACCGCCTTCAAGTACAACTTGCCTGCTGTTATGTTCAGCAGCTATTCTTTTTAGTTTTAATTTTTGTGAAATGAATGCTGGAATTTTATCATCGTGTTTGTAGTCATCATACTTTGCCCAGGCATTGAATTTAAAATCAATTACTATGACTTCATTTCTATCTTTCACAAACATTGGTCCGGAATCTCTCAGCCAGCCTCGGTCCGTTTTCTTAATGAAGAACTCCACATTTGTCAGACCGCCATTAGAATCTTTCAAAACTTTTTCAGCTTTTAATCGATGCTCTTTTGACTGAACAAAAATTCTAACTTTTTCTCCGCGTGAAATATATTTTACAATCTCTGCATAGACATAAGGGATAGGAGAAAATTTTTGGGGCCAATCACTTTTGTTATATGGCCAGCCAATCCACGTTGCTTCGTGGTTGGTCCATTCAGCTAATAAATCTAATTTGTTCAATTTTCTATTTTAATTATTTTCAAGGATTAGTATAAAAAGTCAATAGTCAAATGTCAAAATTCAAAAGACCAACTTAAAAGTAAAAACTATCTATTTCTTTTTAAGTTTAATAATACTGGCAGCGATTATTTTTGAGATTTCATCAGCTTCATTCAATAATGCTTTGATTTCAGATGAGCTTTTAATACCATCTCGGAATAAACAAATCCAATACTTTGTCTCGTTAGCTGATTTCAAGGCGATTTCATAATACTTAATAAATTCTCTTTTAGAGCTTGAGCTCTTTGCTTCAATAACATTGGCACCAATTGAAGTTGATGACCTTAATAGTTGGTCAATAATTGGTTTAAATTTCCTATCAACATCATTTGCAGAAATAAATTTTAAAACTCTCAAAGAAAAGGAATAACATCTAACTTTGATATCTTGATTATTCATAAAACTTTTGAATTTTTACTTGAACTTTTAACTTTTACCTTTTGAGTTTTGACCTTGAAACATTTTAATCAATAGCACGCTTAGTAATGTCACCGTAAGAATCAATCCTTCTATCTCTCAGGAATGGCCAGTTATGACGAATGTATTCGATTCTTTCAGAATCAATTTCAGCGAGAATTATTTCTTCTTTATCAACTGAAGCCTGGGCTATTATCATTCCCTGCGGATCACAGACAAATGACTGTCCCCAAAATTCAATTCCGGGAGAATCACTATTTAATTTTTCCAGCCCGATTCTGTTAACCACAGCAACATAAACACCATTTGCGATAGCATGACCTCGTTGAACAGTCAGCCATGATTCATACTGTGCTTTGCCGTGTTTTTCTTTTTCATAAGGATGCCAGCCAATTGCAGTTGGATAAAATAAAACAGCAGCACCTTGTAACGCCGTTAATCTTGCAGCTTCCGGATACCACTGATCCCAGCAAATCAAAGTTCCGATTTTTCCAAATGAAGTTTGAAAATTTTTATAACCGAGATCTCCTGGAGCGAAATAATATTTTTCATAAAATCCGGGATCGTCAGGTATGTGCATTTTCCTGTACGTTCCCAGAATTTTTCCATCACTGTCTATTACTACAAGACTGTTGTGATAAACTCCGGAGGATCTTTTTTCAAACAACGGGACGACAACACTCACATTATTTTTTTTTGCAGCTTCGGAAATTGCATTTGTGGATGGACCGGGAATCGTTTCTGCAAGATTAAAATTTTTAATGTCTTCATTCTGACAAAAGTATTGAGATCTGAAAAGTTCAGGTAAACAAATAACCTGTGCACCTGATTTTGCTGCTTTTTCTATCCAGTCAATTGACTTCTTTAAATTTGCTGAAGTATCATTGTTGAAACTTAACTGGACTAAACCGATTGTGAATTTGCTGCTCATAAATATCCTGTTTCTTTAATTTAAAATTAAAGAATTATTCACTGTGGTAAAATGAATACTAAGTTTTTCGAAATGTTTCTGAATTAATATTATTTAATATCCTGAAGACGAAACAAGATAACCGTGTTCATTGAATTCCTTGCTTCTTAAAAGTATTCCATCTTTAAAGTATTCTTCTCTTTGAATGAAGCCGTTTGTATAATAAGTGCGTGTGTATGAATCGAGTTTGCCCTGGTAATAGTATTCCACTTTTTGAAAAGCTCCGTTGTCATAATATGAATTTTTCTTGCCGTCAATTATTCCGTTTATATACGTTGCTTCAGATTTTACGAGACCGTTTTTATGATATTCCTTGTAATCACCATCAAGCAAATCGTCAACATAAGTGCCCATCGATTTTAACGAACCATCTTCATAATAAGTTACGACTAAACCATTCTTCCTGCCATCTCTTATAACAGTTTCAAGTTTAAGATGACCATCAGGATAAAATTCTTTGATCATTCCTTTTTGCACGCCATCAATGTAGTCAGCTTTGGATTTTACGATCCCGCTTTCATAATAAGTAACATAAACTCCGTTAATAATACCATTTGTATAAGGGATTTCTTCTTTCAAATATCCAGATTCATAATATGTTTTGGCAACTTCCTCTTTAACACCATCCTTCACAAAAGTTTCATCCAGCATTGTTCCTGCATCCGAATAGTTTTTTAACATTTCTTCTTTCGATTCAAACTTTCCCTGAAAATCATAACGTTCTCTGTTTAGCAGTTCATCGTTCACATATTCATCTTTTACTCTTAAGCTTCCTGCCATATCATATAGTTTTACAGTTCCTTCAATTTTACCATTTACAAAGTTTGCTTCAACAGCTACCATTTTATTTTCATGATAAATAAAGATTTTGCCATTCTGTTTTCCATCGACGAAAGTACGTTCGACTTCTACCTCTCCTGTTTTGAAATACGTTCTTGAGATTCCCTGAAGAATTCCATCAACATAACGCCACTCACCCTGCAACTCGCCGGATTTGTAATAAGTGTAAGTTATTCCCTGCAAAACTCCGTCCGAATAATTTTGTTCAGCCCAGAGTTCGCCGCTTTCATAATACCATTTTGATATTCCCTGTTTTACACCATCTACAAAATTCCATTCGATGCTCACTTTACCATCTTCAAAATACCAGGTTGAAAGTCCGTGTTCTTTTCCGTAGCTGAATTTCCAATCTTTCCAGAGTTTTCCGTTGGGGTAATATTCACGGTAATATCCGTCAAGTTTATCATACCAGTATTGACCTTCGGTTTTAATTTCACCGTTGGGATAAAATGTTTTTATCACTTTTGTACCTGGCAGTTCCTGTGATTGAGCGGATAGTGTTGTGATTAATGATATCGATATCACTATTAAAATAATTAAATAATTCTTATTCATTCCTACAGAGTATATAATTTATATTTTGAGTAAAGAAAATAGATTATTTTCTGATAAGGATAAATTCCAAATGAGGTACCATTCTACTGAGGGTGAATAATTTTCAGGAAAGAAATTTTAATGAAAATTTTTCTCACCGGCTTCTATTGACATATCGATGTAATCTTCTTTTCGCGGGATCGGACAGGTGAACATTGCTGAATACGCACAATAAGGATTGTAAGCTTTGTTGAAGTCGATTGTATAAATGAAGTCAGGATTTTCATTCAACTCAAAATCCAGATATCTGCCAACACCGTAAGTTTCTTTCCCGGTTGTTTTGTCAGTGAACCAGATACTGTAATATGGTTCACCGGTCCGACTGAAACTTTTATATACATTAATTCTATGAACTTTGCCATCCTTTTTTAACTCAAGATACCCAAGTAAGATTGCAGGTCTGGTTTCACCGCGCGTTCCTAAAATTTGAACAGTGTCCTGCACATCAAATTGAATTAACTTACATTTGAAAATGAATTCAGGATTTGGTTCATAATATTTCAAAGGCTGGAAGGATATTGTTGTATCTCTGTTAAAAGGCGAGCCAGGATCAAACTGTAAACTGTAATCTTTTTCTTTTCTTTCTTTGATCAGTTCATCAACATATTTTTTTATTTCAGGATCGTACAACCGGTTTTCATTACAAGCGGTTGT
Organism: Ignavibacteriota bacterium; assembly: GCA_013285405.1. NCBI lineage: Bacteria > Pseudomonadati > Ignavibacteriota > Ignavibacteriota bacterium. The sequence continues at coordinate 234,445 of CP053446.1, forward strand.
TACAAGTATCAGAATTAAAAATGAGATTGAAATCATTTTAATATAATTCAAGTGCATCTATCCTTTAACTCTCTTTCTTTACTTTCTTTTTCAACTCGTTTAATTTGTTCAGTGCTTCAAGCGGAGTAAGTTTTTCGATTTCAAGGTCTTTTAACTCACCACGCAGCTTATCATCCTGATATTCAAATATGCTCATTTGATTTTCAGGTATTTGCAGTTTTCTTAGTTTCTCTTTCTTCAGTTCATACGGAGTTAATTCTTTGCTTTCGAGATTCTGAAGTATTTCTTTTGCACGATTAGTTACAAAAGCCGGAAGTCCTGCCATCTGTGCAACTTGAATTCCATAACTGTGATCTGCTCTTCCGGGATTTACTTTGTGAAGAAAAATTACTTTGTCATCATATTCACGTACTTCAACTTTATAATTTTTTATTTTAGGAAAAAGATCAGCCATCTCATTCAGTTCGTGATAGTGTGTTGCGAAAAGAGTTTTTGCGGCAACATCTTTATTATCGTGAAGATATTCTGTGATCGCCCATGCGATTGAAATTCCGTCAAACGTACTTGTTCCTCTTCCAATCTCATCAAGCAATATCAAACTTTTAGACGAAGCATTATTCAAAATATTTGCAGCTTCCTGCATCTCCACAAGAAAAGTACTTTCACCGGAAGTGATGTTATCGCTTGCACCAACACGGGTAAAAATTCTATCAACCAATCCAACCTTTGCACTTTTTGCAGAAACGAATGAACCAATCTGTGACATCAGAACGATCAATCCAATCTGTCGGAGATAAACAGATTTGCCAGCCATATTCGGTCCGGTTAATAAAATTATCTGATCATTTTTATTATCAATAACACAATCATTCGGTTTAAACTTTTCTCCCGGTGGAAGAATCTGTTCAACAACAGGATGTCGTCCATCAATTATTTCAAGCTCTGCTCCATCGTGAACTTCCGGCTTTGAATATTTATATGCTTCTGCACATTCTGCAAATGAGATCAAACAATCAATTAAAGCAATCATTCTTGCATTATTCTGAATCGCAACTGCTTCAGCAGCAACAAACTTTCTAAGTTCATCGAAGAGTTCTGATTCAAGTTCGTGAATCTTTTCCTCAGCATTCAGAATTTTATCTTCATACTCTTTCAATTCTGGCGTGATATATCTTTCAGAATTAACAAGCGTTTGCTTTCTAATATAATTTTCGGGAACTTTTTCTTTGTGTGCATTGCTGATATCAATGTAATAACCGAAAACATTGTTGAAGCTTACTTTTAAAGATGGAATTCCACTTCGTTCTCTTTCGGTTTTCTGGAGTTTTGCAATCCAATCTTTTCCGTGGAAAGCAATGTTTCTAAGTTCATCAAGTTCAGGACTGAAACCATTCCGTATAACTCCACCATCAACTAATGTCGCAGGTGGAGAATCAATAACTGCATTCTGAATTCTTTCAACTAAATTTTCAAGTGGATTGAGTTCTCGTGAAGTTTTTGACAAAGCATCTGTCTTAAAATTTGATAGATGTTCTTTTATAGCCGGTATTTTTTTTAGGGAAGTTTTTAATGCAACAACTTCTCTCGGATTTGCTCTGCCTGTACAGATTCTTGAAATGATTCTTTCAATATCGCCGACTTCCTTCAATTCAGTTTCAATTTTCTTTCGCTGTGATTTATTCTTCAATAATTCTTCAACACTATCGAGACGGCTTTGAATCTTTTTCAGATCTCTCAATGGTGCAGAAATCCATTTCTTCAAAAGTCTTCCGCCCATTGCTGTGGTTGTTTTGTCAAGAATTGAAATAAGAGAACCTTCTCTTCCATCTCCGTGCATCGAGTAACTGATTTCCAGATTTCTTCTTGTTGAAGAATCAAGTATCATATATTCGGAAGGATTGTAAAGCGAAATTCGGTTGAGATGAGTGAGATTTACTTTTTGAGTTTCCTGCAAATAATTTAAAGCAGCACCGCTTGCAACAATTCCGTTTTGAAGATGCTCGATACCAAATCCTTTTAACGTAACAGTTCCGAAATGATTGAGCAAAAGTTCATTCGCATAATCATAATTGAAAATCCAGTCATCCATTTTTGTAATGCGGATTGAAGAATTGATATTGCTGATAACCGGAGTGAGATAATCTTTTTCTTTTTTCTGAATAAGAATTTCTGCCGGTGCGATCGATTCAATCTGCTGCTGAAGATCTGATTCCGGAACTTCAAATGTGAAGAACTCACCTGTAGAAACATCCGTAAATGAAATTCCTGCAACCTCATCTTTGATAAAAACAGAAAGCAGGTAATTATTTTTTTTGTGATCGAGAAGCTTATCCGAGAGAGTTGCACCGGGAGTTACGACTTCAATCACTTCCCTTTTTACTATCCCTTTTGCAAATTTTGGATTTTCCATCTGCTCGCAGACAGCTACACGGTAACCAGCACGAACAAGCTTTGGCAAATAGGAATCAATTGCGTGATGAGGAAATCCTGCAAGCGGAACATCTTCTGCCGCACCGTTCGCTCTTTTGGTTAAGGTGATACCAAGAACTTTTGAAGCAATTTTCGCATCGTTTTCAAATGTTTCGAAGAAATCACCGACTCTGAAAAGCAAAATTGTATCCGGATTAGCTTCCTTAATTCTTAAATACTGAGACATTAATGGAGTTTGTCCGTCTCGTCCGGCTTGATTTTCTTTGGGTAACTTGTTGGTTTGTGAATCCTGTTTACTCATCAGGCTAAAAATAGCTCAATCGTAAAAGAATATCAATTTAAATTCTAATAAGATGGGTATTGAACTATGGAAATTATTTAATGGTAATGAATTTATTTAAGCAAAACAAGTTTCTTTGTTGAAATGAAGTTGCCAGCTTGAAGTTGATAAAAATAAATACCACTAGAAAGGTTAGTTGCATTGAACTCAATCTCATAAATTCCCGAAGGTTTTTCTTCATTAACGAGAGTAGTAATTTCCCTTCCAAGAATATCGTATATCTTCAGTGATACTAAAGACTGGTGTCCAATGACGAATGACAAAGTAGTGCTCGGATTGAAAGGGTTAGGATAATTATGAGAGAGGAAAAAATTATTAGGAGCATTATCTATTTCATCTTTCACTTCACTGATTTTATTATATGAGTAAATAAAAACTTTCCCTACGGGATTTTCAGTATCAGGATAGTTTGGAGCGTAAGCAAATATTTCATCATACCTGTCATTATTTATATCTCCTGCAAAAGATATATATGGAGCAAAACCAATTGAATCTATATCAACTATAATTAAATCATAAGTTGTATCAAAAGGTTCTGAACCAAGGTATATTTTTATTTTCCAGTCATCCCCAATTAAAATATCGTCGTAACCATCTTTATTAATATCGCTACCTGCATCTAGGCTATAACCGCTATTTATCCTTAACGGATTCTCTAATCCAAAAGTATAAATAAGAATGTCTTGACCCTTTGAAATACAAAAATCAATTCTCCCATCACCATTTAAATCCCCGGCATTCTTTATTATTTCCCCAAAATAATCTCCTAATTCGTTAGATATAAGCATTGTGTCTGGTGCATTATCCATTTGGAATCCACCATAGTAGATATATATTTTACTGGTATCATACCCAGAAGGACCACCTATAGCTCCAATTGCTATATCATTAAAACCATCTTGATTTATATCCCCAATACTCTCAACACTTGACCCAAAAAAATCTTCCAATGTATCACTTGTAAACGTTATGCTATTGTTCCAGGAAATTGTGTCGCCTCCCCAGAAAAGATAAACATATCCCTTTCCATCAGTCCAGTTGTATGGCGAACTGATAACAAAATCATCATAACCGTCATTATTTATATCACCCATAGAGTTTGTTTCCCCAAAAAAATCCTGAATTGCATTTGGCTGATAAAATTCATTTACAGGTATTGTATCTATTATTTCACCACCGTAGTACAAAAAAACTTTTCCTTTGGGAAAAACCCAATCTCCGAAAACGCCTGTTAGTACAAATTCATTATATCCATCAGCATTTATATCACCAATACCATATCTTCCACCAAAGTCATTCAAGCTGTCACTTCCTGGATAATGAAAAATTACATCCGTATTCAAATCATAATTTGCAGAACCTAAGTAAAGTTTTACAACAGCTTGGTCACTCGTGGTATTCCCTGTTCTCATTGATATTACGAAATCATCGTATCCGTCTCCGTTTACATCGCCGATTCTTACAGCAACGTCAATTCGTTGCTCTGTTGATTCACCAGTAATTGTGCCTATTAGGTATAGACTATCTTGTGCATAACTTATGTGAAAAAAAGTGTAAAGGAGTAGTCCACTAATTAAGATTTTATTTATGTAAAATTTTGGTTTCATTGGTTTTTATAATTGTTGGTCAAGAATTTGTTTTGCTTATTTTCATATTGTGTAAAACCGGTTGGGTAAAAATTTGTGGGAAAGAAAAGCTGTGTGAAAAGAAGATAAATATTATTTTGGCGCAGAAAATTTTTAATAGAGGAAATCATTCTGCTTTCCTCATCGTTGAGACTGGATTCTATCGCCAACAGAGAAAGAGTTAAATAAAGTGCCAAGAAAATGTTCATAAGGATTTTAACCTTAAAAAACTACTGCTCAAATGTAATATGATCAACTGCCAAAGTAAATAGTATCAATAGTCTTATTCAATAATTCCACAAAATGAAGTGTCATGTCCATTGCTTTTTATTAAACAACTTCTTTTCGCAATCCTTGAAAATCCTTCCTTTTTTAATATATTTGCCCATAAATTATTAGAGAAAAACTAATCTCATAACTAAGCCAAATCATCAGAATAAAAAATAATTTAATTTTGAAAATTCAGGAGCTAAATGAAAAAAATAGGAATATTATTCGGGCAGGAAACTACTTTTCCACCTGCATTTGTTGAAAGAGTAAACTCAAAAAATGAGTCCGCCAAAGGCGGAGGAATTACCGCTGAGTTTGTTAAAATTGATAAAGTAATTCAGGGCGACCCAAGCGGATATGATGTTATCATCGACAGAATTTCACAGGACGTTCCTTTCTACAGAGCTTTCCTGAAAAATGCTGCATTGAATGGAACTGCAGTAATCAACAATCCTTTCTGGTGGAGTGCAGACGAAAAGTTTTTCAACAATGCATTGATGACAAAGATGGATGTTGCTGTACCAAAAACTGTATTGCTTCCATCAAACCAGCATCCTGATGATACAAACGCAAACTCATTCAGAAATCTTGATTATCCGTTGAACTGGGATGCAATGTTCAGCTATGTTGGATTTCCTGCTTACTTCAAACCGTTTGCTGGTGGTGGCTGGAAAAATGTTTATCGTCTGGAATCGCCCGATGATTTTTTCAAAGCGTACAATGAAACTGGTCAGCTTGTGATGATGCTTCAGGAAGAAATAAAATTCACAGAATATTTCAGATGTTATGCTCTCGATAGAAAAGATTTTCACATTATGCGTTATGATCCAAAACAGCCTCATCATTTAAGATATGTAATAAATCCGAAACCGATTGATAAAACATTATTAGAAAAGTTGAATAAGTCAATAACAACAATTAGTAATGCACTTGGATATGATTTTAATACAATTGAGCTTGCAGTGAGGGATGGAATTCCTTATGCAATCGATTTCTGTAATCCTGCACCTGATGCGGATAAAAATTCTGTCGGTGAAGAAAATTTCAACTGGATAGTTGAAGCTGCTGCAAACATGGCAATACGAAGAGCAAAAGCTCACAAAGCTGGTCAGAATAATTTAACATGGGGAACATTTATAAAATCATTTGCTACTAATACTCCTTTAAGTGAAAGTTAAGGTGAAATAATTTTATGGCAGAAGCCGGATTGTTTACGCTCGGTGTTGAAGAAGAATTTCAGATCGTTGATCCGAATACCGGCGAACTGAAATCACACATACAACAGATAATTGAAGAAGGTAAAATAATTCTTGCCGAAAAAGTAAAAGCTGAAATGCATCAATCTGTTGTTGAAATCGGTACTGATATTTGTAAAGATATTCACGATGCAAGAAATCAGGTAACAAAACTCCGCCAGGAATTAGCAAAGCTTGCTGCAAAAAATAATTTAAGAATTGCTGCAGCCGGAACTCATCCTTTTTCACACTGGAAAGATCAAAAGATAACTGAACATCCGCGATATCAGGAAATAATAACCAATTATCAGCAGGTTGCACGGGCGAATTTAATTTTCGGTCTTCACGTACACGTTGGTATTGATGACAGAGAAATTGCTATTCACGTTATGAATGCTGCCAGATATTTTCTTCCACATATATTTGCTTTATCAACAAACTCACCTTTCTGGCTGGGAAGAAATACCGGATTTAAATCTTACCGAAGCAAAGTTTTTGATCGTTTTCCAAGAACAGGAATACCGGATTACTTCGGAAGCATAGCTGAGTACGACAATTATGTAAAGCTTCTGGTAAAAACAAAATGTATTGACGATGCAAAAAAAATCTGGTGGGATATTCGTCTGCATCCATATTTCAACACACTGGAATTTCGTATCTGCGATATTCCAATGAGAATCGATGAAACAATTTGTCTTGCAGCAATTATGCAGGCTGTGGTTGCGAAACTGTACAAATTAATAAAACAGAATCTTGGTTTCAGATTGTACAGAAGAGCTTTAATTGCGGAAAATAAATGGCGTGCTGCACGTTATGGTATTCATGGAAAATTAATTGACTTTGGTAAGCAGGAAGAAGTTGACTTTAAATTTCTTGTCGGCGAACTTCTTGATTTTATTGATGATGTAGTTGATGAACTTGGTTCAAAAGAAGAGGTTCATTATGTTAAAAAGATTCTGGAAATGGGAACAGGTGCTGACCGTCAGTTAAAAGTATATGAGCAATCGGGTGATACAAAATCTGTAGTTGATTTTTTAATTCAGGAAACTCATATTGGGTTGTGATGCCCACACCTCCGAAGGAGTCCTTTGGACTAGCCTCTCCCAAAGGGAGAGGAATTAATTTTATTTTTTTCATAATTAAACTTTCTAAATGAACACAAATTTTTGCATAAAAGAATTAATTAAAATAACTCCCCTTCCCTTTGGGAAGGGGTTGGGGGTTAGGCTGTGATTAAAATTGCAACAATAGATCTCTATAATAATGAACGCAATGAAGGAATGCGGTGTATTAAGGAAATTGTTTCTGAAGCTAAAGCTAGGAATAATGAAATTGAAATATCTTATAAAGTTTTTGATACCAGATACAAAGATGAAGTTCCCGGAATTGAAAATGATATCTTCATTTCATCGGGCGGACCCGGAAGTCCGTTTGAAGGTGAAGGTACTCTGTGGGAAAAAGATTACTTCAACATTATTCAAAAAATCTGGGACCACAACCAATCTAATTCTGAAAGAAAGAAATATTTGTTCTTCATCTGTCATTCATTCCAGATGATGGGGAGATTTTTCAAATTCGGTACAGTTAATCAGCGTCATTCAAAATCATTTGGAGTGATGCCATTCACATTAACTGATGAAGGAAAATCTGATCTGATATTTTCTGGACTATCAAATCCATTTTATGCTGCCGATATTCGTCAGTTTCAGGTTGTTAATCCAAATAAAACAGTTATTGATGAACTTGGAGCGAAAATTCTATCGTACGAAATTGTTGATGATAACGAACAAGCAAAACCTGCACTTGCTGCTGTGAGAATTTCATCTGAGATTGTCGGCACTCAATTTCATCCTGAAGCTGACCCGGAAAGTATGCTATATCATTTCAAACAGGATGAAAGAAAGAAACAGGTTGTTGAAAAGTACGGTGAGGAAAGATATTTCGGGATGATAAAAATTCTTGAACGGCCTGATACGATTAAAAAAACAAGAATGACTGTCCTTCCGTCATTTCTGAAAAATGCGATTGAAGAGTTAAGCAAAGTCATGGTGAAGTAAATACAAGTATGTCATTGCGATCCGGCAGCTACCGGATCGCAATGACAGCATAAAGAGAAATATGATACCAGAACTACGCAAAAAATTCAACCAGGAATTCACTCAAAAAAAGTATGATGCTTTCCTTAAAGACATTAATACTTCATTAAAGTATCCGTCTGACTTTCGTATTTCTGAAACTCCCCTTTTCTTAAGTGATGAACTCATAGCAAAACTTTTGAAAGCCTGCAACGAACTCTGCATGCAAGTAACGAGTTCTGAATTCAAGGTGAAGATGAGAGACGCTGTTCCTCCACATCTGAATATTCCGGGAGAAACTGACCATCCTGAATTATTTGTTTTTGATTTTGCAATCTGCAAAAATGAAAAAGATGGATTTTATCCGAAGCTGATTGAGCTTCAGGGATTTCCGACTCTGTATGGATATCAATATTTCCTCGAAAGAAAAATCAGAAATCATTTTGATATTCCTGAAAACTTTACAACATACTTCAACGGAATTACACCAGAGAAATATATTGAAATGCTTCGCGAAGTAATCGTTGCTGATGCTGATCCTGCAAATGTTATTTTACTGGAAATAGAACCTGAGAAACAAAAAACGAGAATTGATTTCGCTGCAACAGAAAAGTTAATTGGTGTTAGTGAAGTCTGTATATCAGATTTGATCAAACGTGGGAATAAATTGTTCTACAAAAAAAATAAAAAAGAAATTCCGATTGAAAGAATCTACAACCGCGTAATATTTGATGAACTCAGCAGGACCGAAAAGAATTTCAATTTTGATTTGCAAGAAGAACTGAACGTTACCTGGGTTCCTCACCCGAACTGGTTTTATAAAATAAGCAAGTATTCACTGCCGGTACTTAAAGGTGAGTACGTTCCGAAATGTTTTTACCTGCGTAATCTCACTACTTATCCTGCTGATCTGGAAAATTATGTTTTAAAACCGCTCTTCTCTTTTGCCGGACTCGGAGTTAAAGTTGATGTAACAAAACAAATGCTCGATGAAATAAAAGATCCTGAAAATTATATTCTGCAGGAAAAAGTTGAATACGCTCCGTTGATTGAAACTCCCGACGAAAAAGCCAAAGTTGAAATAAGGATGATGTATTTGTATGATAAAGTACCAATACTTGTCAATAATTTAATAAGACAAAGTAAAGGAAAGATGATGGGAGTTGATTTCAATAAAAACAAAACCTGGGTTGGCGGCAGTGCCGCGCTGCATAAAATGTAGTTGTGTGAATTACACAAACTCAATTCCTCAGAGTGTTATTTTGCTGTAAAGGAATTGGGTTTGTTTCTATCCTTCATCTTCCAAATCAATTTATTATATTTACACACAAATCTCCGGCTATTCTGTTTGTTTTTTCTATTACACCAGACGGAATATTTATTCACAGGATTTTTAATTCAATAAAATGTTAAAATTTGATTTTCACATATCAAAAGCGGCAAGAGAAAAATACGAGCTTGAGCAATCGCTATTCTCGGTTACCGGAAAAGTAATTCTTGCAGATTATCAGCAGTCACGGATTCTTTCGGAAAAAATAAATTCAAAAAGAAGAGAAGAAGGAAATGACCAATTCGTGACCGCGGGACAGATAAATGCACTCGGTTTGCTTCACGAAATATTCCATTTATTAATGAGAAAGTATGAAGAAAGTGACAATCCCGGAGTTTTCGGAAAAGCAATCATACATCTAAAAAACGAAATCAGTGAAACCGGATTTGAAAAAACTATTCTGGCATTTGTTGAAGAATTCCCTCCACTGTCAGTCTATAATAAAATAATTACTTCCGAAGAATATTTGAGAAGGAACACTTCGGGTAAACCAAATAAAGAAATTATTCTTGAGGAAATAATTCTTCTTTATATGGAAAACAGTAATCCTGCTGCTTCAAATCTTCGTGAATTGTATGCTGATGATAATCTTTCTCTTAAAACAAATTACAAACAGTTGATTGAAAAAACAGAAAAGTTTTTTGATAATGAAATTCCAACAAGACTGGGTGGACTTCCTCTCTTCAAACTTTTGCGAAAACCGATTTCATCAAATCCGTTTGATCTTGAAAAGCAGCTTGATTTTGTCAGAACTGAATGGGGTGCATATCTGGGTGATGATCTTCTAAACAGACTTCTCCGCGGAGTTGATCTTATCAGGGAAGATTACAAACTATTCGTGCCTCACGGAGGCGGCGAAAAAGGAACTCCTCCCGTACCAACTTATGATGAAGATCTTGAAAGATTAAGAATAATCAGGGATAAACTTTCTGCAGAGAAAAAACTTTCAGAAGATGAAAGACGATTTTATCTCGAGTATGAAAAATTCACTGAAGACGTTGGCTGGATCCCGGAAGTTGTGATGATAGCAAAGAATGTTTACGTGTGGCTGCATCAGCTTTCAATTAAATATAAAAGAGAAATTAAAAAACTCGATCAGATTCCCGATGAAGAACTTGATCAGCTTGCAAGATGGAATTTTAATGCTCTTTGGTTAATCGGAATCTGGGAGCGTAGTTCGGCTTCACAAAAAATAAAACATCTGACAGGAAACATCTCCGCAGTTTCGTCCGCGTACTCACTATATGATTATGTTATTGCAGAAGAACTTGGCGGCGAGCGGGCATTTCAGAATTTAAAAGACAGATCATGGGTGCGTGGAATCAGAATGGCAAGTGACATGGTTCCAAACCACATGGGAATATTTTCAAAATGGGTAATAGATAAACCAGATTATTTTCTTCAGAGAAATGAACCACCCTATCCAAATTATACCTTCAATGGACAGAATCTTTCTGAAGATGACAGAGTTGAAATCAGAATTGAAGATCAGTATTACAGCCGAAAGGATGCGGCTGTGGTTTTTCAAAGAAGAGACAGATATACAGGTTCGGTAAAATATATTTATCATGGCAATGATGGAACAAATATGCCATGGAATGACACCGCACAATTAAATCTTTTGAATCCTGAAGTTCGCGAATCACTGATTCAAACGATTATGCACGTAGCAAGAAAAACTCCGATCATCCGATTCGATGCAGCGATGACTCTTGCAAAAAAACATTATCAACGACTTTGGTTTCCTGCACCCGGTTCCGGTGGCGCAATTCCATCAAGAACAGATTATTCGATGACGATTGAAGAGTTCAATCGGATTATGCCAAATGAATTCTGGAGAGAAGTTGTTGATAGAATAAATTCAACTATGCCTAATGTTCTTCTGCTTGCTGAAGCATTCTGGCTGATGGAAAGTTATTTTGTCCGAACCCTCGGGATGCATCGAGTTTACAACAGTGCTTTTATGCATATGATGATGAAAGAAGAAAATGAAAAGTACCGGCAATTGATTATTAACACGCTTGAATTTAATCCGGAAATTCTGAAACGATATGTAAATTTTATGAGTAATCCCGATGAGGAAACGGCTATAAATCAATTCGGTAAAGGTGATAAATATTTTGGAGTTGCTGTAATGATGCTTACTATGCCCGGTTTACCGATGTTTGGTCACGGACAGATTGAAGGATTCTCAGAAAAATATGGGATGGAGTATAAGCAATCATATTATAAAGAAAACGCAGATGAACATCTTGTCTGGAGACATACTAAAGAATTATTTCCATTAATGAAGATGCGGTATCTTTTCAACCAGGTAGAAAATTTTGAGTTGTATGATTTTCTTGATAAGCATGGTGATGTTAATAATAGTGTTTATGCATTTAGCAACAAGTCAGGAAACGATTCAGCTCTGGTTCTTTACAACAATTCATATTTTGAAACTGAAGGAAGTATTATCTTTTCACATCCAAAAATGATATCAGGTAATGGAGGAATGAAAAGACCACATCATATAGCAGAATTGCTCAACTTCAAATCTTCAAAAGAATACTATTACATATATACAGATCACAGAACTCAACTTCAGTTTCTGTTATCAGGGAAAGAAATTGCTGAACAGGGATTTAAAATTCATTTGTTCGGATATCAGTACAGAGTTTGTCTGCAATTTCAAGAGATCTATGATGCTGAAAGAAAATTTGAAAAGCTATATACTCTTCTGAACGGAAAGGGAGTAACTTCGGTTGATGAAGCTTTGAAGGAAATGGAATTGCTTCCGCTTCATTTGAAGTATGAAAATTTCTTTTCTTACGATAACATGGAAAAAATAAGAATTTATCTTCTTCACAAACCTGATAAGAAAAAGAAAGATGAAGCTGTTGCATTGCCGGGTAAAATGGATAAAGAGCTTGATAATCTTGTAACTGAATTCAGTAATTACTTCGATAGTAAAACTAAACCGGATAAAGTGAAAAAGAATTTTCAGAAAGATCTTTCAAACAGCAGGAATTTCTTTCAACTATGGATTGCTCAGAACAATCGAAAAAATGCAGCTAAATGGATGAAAAGTTGTGATGAAATTCTTCCGGTGAACAGTAAAATTGAAAAAAGGAAAGAGTATTTAACTTTCGTTAATGTATTGCTGCTGAAACAACTCTTCGTTAAAAAGTCCGATCATCAAAAAATAAAAAAACTCTTTGACGAACTTTTATTTTCAAAACCAATTAAAAATCTTTTTCAAAAGCAGGTTAACGGTTCTAGTTTTCATCTGACAACAGAACTTATTAAAGTTTTAATATCATCTTTCCTGTTCGAAAAGCAAAAACGAATTGTATCACCAGACGACAAAAAGACAAAAGTGACAGTTAAATCTGACCTGAACAAAAACAATTTTCTGCCTTTGATTAAAGTATTGCTTGGCGAGAATATTGTTCATAATTTTCTTCGTGTAAATGAGTTTGAAGGTAAAACATATTTTAATAAGGAAAATTTTGAGGAACTTGCAAAGTGGATACTTTTATTTCATCTGTTAGCTTTACAATCGAATTTAAACGATAATAAAGATAACAGCAGCAAGTTTAAAAAATCAGAGATCGAAAAAGAAATAATCAAAAATGTAAAAGATAATTTTGAAAAATATAATGAGCTTATAGCTAAAGCTGATGCAAACGGTTATGATTTTATCAAATTCAAATCTGAATTAGATAAAGCGCCGGACGAAAATGAAAAAGTAAAGAAACCAACTAAAAAAAGGAACAAGAAATGAAAAAGAATTTTTTGTGGGTGTGTATTTTAATTTGCATATCAGCTTTGAATATCAATGCTCAGTTTACTCAGCAGAATGCATTTCCTAATCTGTCATTCAACAGCCCAATATTTTTAACTGATGCAGGTGATAGTACCAACAGAATTTTTATCGTTGAACAATCAGGAAGAATCAAAGTATTTCCAAATTCATCCACCAGTTCTTCAGCAAAAGTATTTTTGAATATTACCGACAGAGTTACATCAGGTGGTGAGATGGGTTTATTAGGATTAGCATTTCATCCTGATTATAAAAACAATGGTTACTTTTATGTGAATTATACAACGGATGATCCGAATTTGAGAACAGTAATTTCACGTTTTCAGGTTACAAGCAACCCTGATTCAGCCGATAAGAACAGTGAGTTTGAAATTTTAACATTCAATCAGCCTTACCAGAATCATAATGGCGGATGGATTGGATTTGGACCAAATGATGGCTATCTGTATATCGCAGCAGGTGATGGCGGCTCTGGTAATGATCCTGATAATAATGGTCAGAGAATAAATACTATGCTGGGAAAAATTTTACGAATTGATGTAGATGGCGGAACTCCTTATGCTGTTCCGCAGACAAATCCATTTTATGACTCCACTAATGTAAATATTAAAAAAGAAATTTATGCATGGGGTATGCGAAATCCGTGGCGCTGCAGCTTTGATCCTGAAACCGGCTGGCTTTGGGCTGGCGATGTTGGTCAATATGCCTGGGAAGAAATTGATATAATCGAAAATGGAAAAAATTACGGCTGGCGCTGTTATGAAGGTAATCATACAAATATTATGTCAGGTTGTAATTATCCTGAATATATTTTCCCTATATGGGAATATGATCATAGTCCTGAATGTTCAATTACCGGCGGTTATGTTTACAGAGGTTCTACTGTCCCGGAACTTGAAGGAAAATATATTTATGGAGATTATTGCTCAAATAAAATCTGGGCATTGACTTATGATGGAATTAATCCAGCAACAAATCAATTATTGTTGACTACTTCCGGTGGACTTGGTTCTTTCGGTGTTGATGAAAATAAAGAACTTTACTGGACATCTTTTAATGGAAAAATTTATCGTTTTGTGCCAACAGTTACTTCGGTTGAAAATCAAATTAATCCTACTGAATATTCACTTGAACAGAATTATCCAAATCCATTCAACCCAACCACAATAATAAAGTATAATCTTCCTGAAGAGAGTGAAGTAACAATCCGTATTTATGATTCAATCGGGAAGGAAATTGATTCAATCACAGCCGGTATTCAACAGAAAGGTTCATATCAAAAAACCTGGAATGCAGAAAAATTTTCTTCCGGAGTTTATTTCGTTAAGATGACAGCAAAATCGCTTTCATCAAACAAAACATATTCTAAAGTAATCAAGATGTTATTTATGAAATAGAAAAAACTTTTAAAATCTATTTTTGTTTTTTGGCGATCTTTAGATCGCCTTTTTTATTTGTATCTTTAACAATAAAATTTTACCGGGAAAATGAAAATCTCAAATCACTTTTTAATCTTTGCTGTTTTGATACAATGTTGCTGCTCTTTTGCACAAACCTCAGAAACAAAAGATGACTTAAAAAAATTTTATGAACAATACAATGTCGCTGGTTCTTTTGTTCTTTATGATCAGAATAATGATGAATATATTTTTTATAATGAGTCCCAATTTACAACTCCATTTACTCCAGCCTCAACTTTTAAGATTTGTAATTCATTAATTGGTTTGGAAACAGGAGTTATAGAAGACGAAAATTATGTATTACCCTGGGATAGTTTGATGCGACGAATACCTGCGTGGAATCAGGATCAGGATTTAAAAACTGCATTCAAAAATTCAACTGTCTGGTACTACCAGGAACTCGCCAGAAGAGTTGGCGGTGAGCGAATGAAATACTGGTTAGATAAAACTGAGTACGGAAATACTGATACATCAGGTGGAATTGATCAGTTCTGGTTGACAGGTGGACTTCGGGTTTCTCCCGAACAGCAGATCTATTTTTTAAGAAAACTTCACGATAATAAGCTTCCCTTCTCTCAGCGATCCATTGATATAGTTAAAAAAATAATGATAACAAAAGAAACTCATGATTATATTGTTCGCGCAAAAACAGGCTGGGGTGATCAGGATAAATTAAATATTGGCTGGTATGTTGGTTATGTCGAGACAAAAGGCAATGTCTATTATTTTGCTAATTGTATCCAGTCATCCGATGACGATAATCCTGATTTTGCTAAAGCGAGAATTGAAATAGTTTACCGAATACTCGAAGAATTAAATTTGATTAGTAACTAAATAAATTACTATTATTATGTACGAGTATAAGACAAATGGATTCTTTGCACAGGTTACTGGTAAGATGGAGAACATCTGCCAAGAAGAATTAATTGAGCTTGGTGCAAAAGAAACAGAAGTCGCATATAAAGGAGTTTATTTCAAAGCCGATCTTCAAACTCTCTACAAAATTAATTACACATCAAGATTAGCATCGAGAATTCTTGCACCATTAATTACTTTTCCTTGCAGAAGTACAGATTATTTATATCAGAAATCAAAAAAAATTCACTGGGAAGATTTTTGTTCTCTAAAAAAAACATTTTCTATCAGCGCTTCTGTTTCCAATAGCAGAATCAATAACTCGCTCTACGCATCTCAATGTTTGAAAGACGGTATCGCAGATTATTTCAGATCAAAAAACGGAAAACGTCCTGATGTTGAAGTTGTTAATCCTGATGTACGCTTCAACTTACACATTGAAAAAGATACAGCCACAATAAGTTTAGATACTTCTGGTGAATCACTTCACAAAAGAGGATACAGGCTTCTTGCTGGTGAGGCTCCGATGCAGGAAACTCTTGCAGCAGCAATAATAAGAATCAGTAAATGGGATGGTCAAAATACTCTGTACGATCCAATGTGCGGTTCAGGAACGATTCTCTGTGAGGCATTGATGCATTATTGCCGAATTCCTGCACAAGCGCTTCGAAAGAAATTTGGATTTTATAATTTACCCGAATTCAACCGTAATGAATGGAATAAAGTGAAAGCAGATTCCGACAGTAATGTTCGTCCATTATTAAAAAACATTATACGTGGAAGTGATAAATCGCCGGATGCTATAAAAATTGCCAGGAAAAATTTATCTCGTCTCCCCTATTCTGATGCAGTAGAACTTTCTTCAACATCATTTGATCAAATAAAAGAATTTGAGAGCGGAACACTAATAACAAATCCTCCTTATGGAATGCGGCTTGGTGAATCTGAGGAAGTACAAAATCTCTATAAAGTATTTGGTGATTTTCTTAAAACAAAATGTGCCGGAACTTCAGCTTTCATTTATACCGGAAATCCTGAGCTTCGTAAATTTATCGGACTTAAAACAACTAAAAGAATTCCGCTGGACAATGGTAAATTAGAAGGGCTACTTTTGCAGATAGATAGTTATAAAGGAAGTAAGAAGAAAAAATATCAACAAACTTTCGATAAAAATGTTTGAGCTGCTTCGTAAACATATTGAAAAAAGAGTACAACTTTCGGATGAAGAATTTGAAATAATAAAAACTTATTTTATTCCGAAGAAACTCAGGAAGAAACAATTTTTATTGAATGAAGGTGAAGTCTGCAGATATATCGGTTTTGTAAATTCGGGATGTTTGAGAATCTACTCCATTGACAACAAAGGTTTAGAACACATTGTTCAGTTTGCAATTAAAGACTGGTGGGTTTCGGATCTTAACAGCTTCCTTTCGGGAAAACCTGCTGAATTTAATATTGATGTCTTGCAGGATTCAGAGCTTCTGCTTCTTGAAAAAGAAGCCAGAGATGAATTACTTGATAAATGCCCAAAGATGGAAAGATTTTTCCGGATACTGATAGAATCAAACCATGTTGCAAACAATCAGCGTATTGTTGATTCACTCAGCACATCTGCAGAAGAACGCTATCTGAAGTTTATCCAAACCTATCCAAAACTTTTTGAAATAGTCCCACAAAACCAGATTGCTTCTTATCTTGGAATTACACCTCAATCTTTAAGCAGAATTCGAAAAGAGCTTTCACAGAAATAATTTTCAGAATTGTCTTTCCGAACCTGCCTTGCTGTCAAGCAGGTTTAATCTGGAATCTGTTCTGAATATTAAGATGCTGTCCAAAGGACTCCTTCGGAGAAATCAATTCAGCATAACAAAAAAAAGTTATCATATGTTAACTTCATTTTTTAACATAAGTGAATGCATTGCCATTTATATTGTAATAACTTTGGTGCAGATGTTTAACAAATAAAGTCAATAAAATAGAAAGGAAAATACAATGTCAATATGGAAAATAGACCCGGCACACTCCGAGATAAATTTTAAAGCAAAGCATCTTGTGGTTTCAACTGTAAGAGGTAATTTTAAAACTTTTGATGCTACAATAGAATCAAAGAAGGAAGACTTCACAGATGCAAAGGTTAAATTTGAAGCAGATGTAAAAAGCATCGATACGAATAATGATCAGAGAAACACTCACTTGAAATCAGCAGATTTTTTTGATTCTGAGAACCATCCGAAGATGACTTTCGTTTCTACTTCGATAAAAAGATTATCTGATTATGAATATCAGGTTAAAGGAAATCTTACGATCAGAGGAATAACTAAAGAGATAACTCTCGATGTGATATTTAACGGTGTTGTCACAGGATTCGGTGGGACTGAAGTTGCAGGATTCGAAGTTCGTGGAAAAGTAAACCGATTCGATTATGGACTACAATGGAATGCGCTTACTGAAGCTGGTGGTGTTGTTGTAAGTAATGAAATAAAAATAGAAATACTTGCAGAATTCAACAAAGTTAACAAAGAAGAAAAAACTGTAAACGAAAAAGAATTACAGTCTGTCTGACTTCAGCCTCCTGTCAGACATCTGATAAGCCCGATGGAAAAATCTATCGGGCTTTTTATTTAGCATGTGCAGCATTGATATTCTGGTTTAGAAATCTGCCAACAGCATTTGCACAATTCTCGCCATCAATAGCAGAAGAAACAATCCCGCCAGCATACCCAGCACCTTCACCGCATGGAAATAATCCATTTAATTCAACGTGCATAAAAGTTTCCCGGTCTCTGGGAACTCTGACCGGAGAACTTGTCCTGCTTTCAACACCTACCATTACTGCTTCATCACTAAGATAACCTCTCATCCTGTAGTTAAAATCTTTTAAAGCTAATTTTAATCTTTGAACTATGAATGATGGAAGTTCTTCATCAAGTCTTACTGAAGTAAGCCCTGGTATGTATGATGATTTTGGCAGTATTTGTGTGAATTTTCCTTGAAGAAAATCAATTGCTTTTTGTGCAGGTGCAGCTAATGAATTTCCTGCAAGCCTGTAAGCGTGCTGTTCTAAATTTTGCTGAAGAATTAACGCACTGAATGGAGAGTTGTCATCTTCAGATCGCTTCCAATCATGTTCCTTTATTTCAACAACCAAACCTGAATTGGCAAATGGTGAATCTCGTCTTTCCATTGACATTCCATTTACAACAATTTCACCCGGTGCGGTCATAGCTGGTATTATAATCCCTCCGGGGCACATACAAAATGAGTAAACACCCGCACCATCAATATTAGTAGCAAGACTATAGTTTGCAGAAGGAAGATTTTCCGGTTTCACTTTTACATGGTATTGAATCTCATTTATCAATGGCTGCGGATGTTCGATTCTTACACCCATGGCAAAAGGTTTAGCTTCAATTTTTAATTTTTGTTTATCCAGTATTTTAAAAATATCTCTTGCTGAATGACCGGCAGCAAGAATAACTGCATCGCCAAAAAATTCCTGATCGGAATTGACAACAACTCCTTTTATCTTTTTACTCTTTATGATAAAGTCTGTTACTCTGGAAGAATAATGTATCTCACCACCTGCATTTAAGATTGTATGTCTTACATTAGCAATAATTTTTGGTAATTTATTTGAGCCAAGATGAGGATGGGTATCAACAAGAATATCAGGGTGCCCGCCATGCTGAACAAGAATTTCCAAAATTTTGGAAACATTACCCCGCTTGACAGCTCGTGTATAAAGTTTTCCGTCGGTGTACGTTCCTGCTCCGCCTTCACCGAAACAATAATTAGAATCATTATCAACTATTTGTTTACTTTGCAGAGATTTTAAATCACGTCTCCGCGTTTGAATGTCTTTCCCACGTTCAAGTATTATTGGTTTAATCCCAAGTTCAATCAATCTCAATGCAGCATATATTCCTGCAGGACCCAATCCAACTACAATTGCTTTCTTCTTATCATCCACTGGTTTATAAACGTAATGCGGCTTCTCTATGGAAGGTTTTTCTCCAACGTAAACATCTGCAAAAATGTGGAATACCGGACTTTTACGCGCATCGATAGACCTTCTGATCGGTATAATTGCTGTTATAGACTCAGGTCTTACCGATAATTTTCTGGAAGCAATGTAGCGGAAAAAACCTTCTTCATGAATTTTTTCCGGTGGTATAATTATTTCAATCTGATATTTCATTCTTATTTCTTTTTTTTTAGTTAAAAAATACTTTTTGTGTATCCGCCATCAACCTGAATGGTTATACCTGTAACATAGCTTGCCGGTATTGAAGCAAGAAATAAAACTACTGAAGCAATCTCTTCAGGTTTTGCAAGACGATTAAGAGGAATTTGCTTTGCCATCTCAGCCAGGATTTCTTCATGAGATTTTCCTTTTTCTTTTCCTGCAACTACTGCGAGTTCATACAACCTGCTTGTCAAAGTCATTCCGGTTGCAACATTGTTAACAGTGATATTAAATTTTGCAATTTCGTTACTCAGAGATTTTGCAAAGCCGGTAACTCCTGCCCGAAGAGAATTCGAAAGTATTAAATTATCAACGGGCTGCTTTACAGAAATTGATGTTAAATTAATTATTCGTCCCCAATAATTTGCCATCATACCTGGTAAAACAAGTTTTGAAAATCTAATTGCACTTAGAAGCACCTGTTCATAAGCAAAATTCCAATCTTCTTCTTCAAGTTCCTGAAATAAACCAGGAACAGGACCGCCACAGTTATTTACAAGTATGTCTATATTACCAAAATTAGAACTGACCGCTGCAAATGTATTCTCTATATCTTTCTGCTTGTTCAGATCACAAACAGACCAGAAAATATCGGTGTTGTATTTTTCTCTCAATTCTTTGGCTGTAACAAGCAGATTTTCTTTAGAGCGTGAAGATATAGCCACCTTACAACCCTCTTCTGCAAATAATTCTGCAGTTGCTTTTCCAATTCCTTTGCTAGATGCTGTGATAAGAACAGTCTTATCCTTTAGACCTGTTTCCACATTATCCTTTTTTAATTTGTTTAAATTTAAAACGATTGGCAGGAATTAAAATAAAGGAATTAATTTTAATTTTTTACTGAATTACCTACAATTTTTGAAGTATCGATTGCTATTACCAATTCTTCATTCGTTGGAATTCGAAAAACTTGAACTTTCGAAGAACTTTCGGAGATAATGTTTTCTCCGTTTTCATTTTTTAGCTGATCGAGCTTTATACCAATAAACTCCAAATTCTTGCATACTTCTCCTCTAACTTCAGGAGAATTTTCACCAATACCTCCGGTGAATACCAGTGCATCGAGTCCACCCATAGCAGCAGCGTAGGCTCCAGCATATTTTTTAATCCTGTAACAGAATATTTCAAAAGCATAGATTGATCGCTTCTGTTGATCCTTCACAGAGGCAAGAATTTCGCGCATATCACTGCTCTCACCGCTTATACCAATAAGTCCTGAATGTTTATTTAATAGAGTTCCGGCTTCATTTAAAGACAAACCTTCTTTTCCCATTATGTAAAGAATTAGTGATGGATCAAGGTCACCGCTTCTTGTCCCCATAAGTAAACCTTCAAGAGGTGTAAATCCCATTGAAGTATCAACTGAAATACCACCGTCAACAGCAGCGATACTGCAACCATTACCGAGATGAGCAGTTACAATTTTCAGCTTACTTATATCTTTTCCCATCATCTCGGCAGCTTTTTTAGCAACATATAGATGTGAAGTTCCGTGGAAACCGTAACGACGGATTTTATATTTTTTATATAATTCATAAGGTATCCCGTACAGAAATGATCTCGGCGGCATTTTAGAATGAAATGCCGTATCAAAAACTCCAACCTGTGGTGTGTTTGGAAGTAATCTGGATGTAGCCTGAATACCTTTTATATTTGGTGGATTATGCAATGGGGCAAGTTCGATGTTATCCTGAAGAACTTGAATGACTTCATTATTGATCAATACAGAACCGGTAAATGACTCACCACCATGAACGACACGATGACCAACTGCATCAATCTCTTTCACATCTTTAATAACACCATGATTGGGACTTAATAAAATTGCAATAACGTATTCTATTGCTATTTGATGATCGAGGATCTCTCCGGCAATTTTCATACTTTCACCGTCGTGTCTTTTGTGTGATAAGACAGCCCCCGTCATACCGATTCTTTCAACCAATCCTTTTGCAAGAGCAGTTTCAGAATTTGTGTCAATGAATTGATATTTTATTGATGAACTTCCGCAGTTTAGTACTAATACTCTCATTTTATTATTTCTGAATATATTTTAATTATTATTGATGATGTTTCCGTTTTCGTCATATTTATAAAATCCTTCACCGGTCTTCTTTCCGAGTTTCCTTTCACGAACCAATTTACGCAGAATGGGGCAAGCACGATAACGTGCTTCACCAAGAGTTTTCCACAATGTTTCCATCCACGCAAGAACTTCATCCAAACCCATGCTATCAGCCATTTCAAGCGGACCCATCTGAAAATTATATCCAAGTTTCATTGCTGTATCAATGTCTTTGGCTGTTGCAACACCTTCCAGCAGAATATACATTGCTTCATTCAGCAAAGGAACAATTGCACGTGTAGTAACAAAACCGGGATATTCATAAACTTCTACAGGAGTTTTACCAATATTTGATATAAATGATTTTACCCGGGTTGTTGTGTCAATTGATGTATGCAAACATTTTACAACTTCAACAACAGGAATTTTTGGCACAGGATTCAAAAAGTGCAACCCGATCATTTTATCTGGTCTGCTTGTTTTTTCTGATATCTTTGTTAAACTCAGAGTTGATGTATTAGAAACAAAAATACAATCATTCTTTGCCCTCTTGTCCAATTGAGTAAAGATTTCCACTTTAAGGTTGAAATCTTCATCAACAGCTTCAATGATAAGATCACGATCGGAAATTTTATCGAATGAAGTATCCCAGATTATCCTGCTGAGGATTGCTTTCTTTTCAGATTTGGTCATTGCCCAGCGATTAATTTCGCGATCCATAATATTTGAAAGTATCAGCTTTGATTGTTTTAATTGTTTCTCATTCTTTTCAATTAAAAGAACATCAAGACCAGCAGAAGAAATAGTTTGTGCGATTCCCTGTCCCATAACTCCTGCACCGATAATTGCTATATCTTTAATTGAATCCTGATCAACTGTTTTAGGTGAGGACTTTAATAGATCTTCTAATTTTAATTCTTTTACTGGCATTGGTTTGCCCCTTTCTTTCTGAGGATTAAAATGCGCGTTTTGCTTGTGGGATTGTCATCGCTTAGCGGTTTAGCAATCTTGAAAAAATATTTCATTAATACACATCAAAGTTAAAGATAATAAAGATGTTTTAATAACAGCGAAATTAAATTCAGCGGTGATAAAGATGAAATTAATTACAGAAATGATTTTCGTCACAAAAAAAGGGATGCAATTAAATCGCATCCCTTTGAATAATATTATTCAAGTCAGTTATTATTTCAAATAAACAATTTTCTTCATTTCGTGGTGAGATTGGGAACCATCAAAACTGTTCACTTCAAATGAATAGTAATAAATTCCTGAAGAATTGTTTTGTGCATTCCATGTAACTTCATAGCTGCCGGCATCTTGAACCTTCGAAACCAATTCTTCAATCACTTCACCAAGTGCGTTATAAATACTAATTCTTACCTGGCTTTCTATAGGCAAGGAATATTTTATTGTTGTGAAAGGATTGAAAGGATTCGGATAATTCTGAGAAATATAAAAATCAGATGGAACGAAAGTGAGATTCACTGCAACCTGTTCTGAATATTCAAAAGTTCCGTTATAATCTACTTGTTTTAACCTGTAAATTACAGTTCCTTCATAAGGCAAATATGAAAAGTCATCAGCGTAGCTATAGTTTTGAATTTCAGTTGTAGTTCCTTTTCCTTCTATGAAACCAATTCTCACCCATTCCTGGTTTTTCAATTTCCTCTCAATTTCAAATCCCTGGTTATTTGTCTCTGTGGCAGTTGACCAATTCAGTGTGACAATATTTTCATCCGCTTTAGCAGTGAATGAAGTTAATTCAACTGGAATCTGAAAATCTATGAATGCTTCATAGACACCTCTGCCGTGAGTTCCTGCTCTCAGCATTTGATTGGAATGAGAATAATCAAGATGCATAATAACAGTATTTGGCAAATTGTTTGGAAGTTCAACCCAGGTAGTGCCATTATCTTGAGTCAGGAAAACTCCGATATCCGTTGCAACGAAATATGTATTCGGATTCATATTATCGTAAATATAAATAAATCCATCATTGACAGGTGAATCGGGTAAATTTCCGCTGATGCTAAACCAAGTATTTCCCATATTTGTTGTTTTGTAAACCTTACCTGTTCCAAACCCTGAAAATGTAAGCAATGCAATATTTTCATCTGCCGGATGAATATTAACTGAAGTAATCGTTCTTGAAGGTAATCCACTGGTTTTATTAGTAAAAGTAACTCCACCATCGGTAGATAAAAATATACTTGAACCAGTAGTCGCATATAAAATTTGCGGATTAGTTTTACTTATTGCCATTTCGCGAACTGCGCTGCTTCCATTCACATTTCCTGAAACTGCATTCCAGCTTGCACCATAATCTGTAGATCGATAAACACGCTGACGGGCAACGAAGAAATATGATGAGATAGTTGGATGTTTAATTATTGGAGCTACCCATGCAACATTCTCGCTCATACTTAATCCGGAGGTAGCGTCAACCCAGCTTGTTCCGCCATTGGTTGTCCGGAATAAACCGCCATTTTGAGTTTCACCGATAATGTTCTGATCATTTGCAACCATTGGATTAAAACAAACTTCTCCGCCATCACCACCATAAGCAGCCGCCCAGTTAAGTGAAGAATAAGTTTGCTGAGTTCCGTTATCCTGTGTTCCGCCCAAAATTCTGCTTGGACTAGTCGGACTGGCAGCTATCCTGTAAAATTGTGTTAAAGTTAAAGTCTGGTTGAGATTAGTAAAATTATTTCCGCTATCTGTTGATCTCCATATACCTCCATCATTACAAGAAATTAACGTACTCGGATTTGTCGGATGGAAGAACAAATAATGCTGATCAACATGAACAGAACCACCTTGATATCCGTTTGTGATATTCGTAAAATTTGTTCCATCAGTTGTTCGCCAGATATCTATTGTACCGATAAATACAATGTTTGGATTAGCCGGATTAACTCTGCAATATAAATCATACCATGCCTGCCCTCCTTGATTTTGAAATGATGATGAGGTTGAAAGCTGAGTCCAATTAGCACCTGAATTGGTAGATTTATACACGTTTACTGTATTGCTTCCATGAACTGATGCGTACATAAAAGCTGGTTGTGAAAGACACAGATCAAAATGTGCTCTTGTACCGGTTCCTAATCCGGTTCCAAATGCCGAGAATGATTGACCGCCATCCAGAGATCTTCTGAAACCAGTCCCTGATCCAACAGCAAAAGCGGTATCACCAGTAAAAGTGAAAACAACATCATCACATCTTCCGCTTAGTAATAATGTCCAGTTCAGTCCGGAGTTAGTGCTTCGATATAAACCTGAGGTTCCAAGTGCGGCTAAAAGCTGAGTTGGGTTATTTGGTCTGATTTTAATTCTTGAAAAATATGATGATGAAGGCAATCCGGCAGTAATGTGCTGCCATGTAGCTCCAGCATCCGTTGATTTTAACAATCCTCTTCCATAATACGAAGCACCACTGTATGTTGCTTCACCGGTACCAGCATAAATAATATTTGGATTACTCGGATCGATTGCAATTGAGCCCATTGACATCGAAGGCTGATCATCTGTTAACGGTAACCAATTAACACCATTGTCAGTAGATTTCCATACACCGCCATTTGCAGGACCAATATAAATCGTACTCGGATTCGTGGGATGAAAAGCACCGGTAACTACTCTCGAAGAAATATTACCGTAACTAAAGTAATAACCAGGTGTTGGACCAAGGCTTACCCAATTAATAGCCGGCATTTTGTCAGCATTTTCAATTCTCATTGCATCACGCTGATTCATTGCATTTGCGTAAGCATTTTCTGGTATAAAATTATTAGGATATGCTCTTTGCTCGAAAAACCATCTCTGTCTGATAAAGGGTTTTCTTTGCTGAATGTATTCAGGTGCTTCAGAATAAACTGAATTTTCTACCAGAATATCAGTATAAGTCGTCTGTGCAAAGCTTCCTGATACAGCCAGTAAAAAAATTGAGTAAAAAAGTATTTTCATTATTTCCTCCTTATTGTTTCTGGATAATTACTATTTTTTCAATAAATATTTTGAATAAATTTTCCGACATATTTTAATTTAACAATTTGGCTTTTATTTTTAGGCAAAAATAAACTTCCAAAAGCCATATATCAAACAAAAACGGTACCGAACTGAAAACACCCGAAAAATTACTTTATGAGTTTTTTGGTTATGAAAGCTTTCGTAACAGTCAACTTGAAATAATTGATGCAGTAATAAAGTATGATAACATTCTGGCTGTGCTGCCAACAGGTGCGGGCAAATCCATTTGTTACCAAATCCCGGCACTAATTACTGAAAATTTTTCAATAGTTATTTCGCCATTAATTGCGCTGATGAAAGACCAGGTTGACGCTCTGAACAAAAGGAAAACGGTTGCTGCTTTTATCAATAGCACTATGAGTTATTCTGAAACTGAAAGCGTTTTAACAAAAATCGCTCAGGGAAGTATAAAGCTTCTATACCTTGCCCCCGAAAAAATTGATAGTCTTCAATTCGCAGAGAGAATAAAAGGATTGAATCCGAAATTCCTATTTGTTGATGAAGCTCACTGCATAAGCGAATGGGGACATAATTTCAGACCTAGTTATTTGAGGATAATTGAATTCATCAATCACATCGGAATTAAAAAAGTATCTGCATTTACTGCAACAGCCACACCGGAAGTAAGAAACGATATTGTTTCTCAGCTTGGCTTTAAAGATGAAAAAGTGTTTGTTCGTGGTTTCGAACGGGATAATCTGAACATCAAAGTAATCCAAACAAAGAAGAAAAAAGAAAAATGTTTAGAAATTTTAAAAGAGATTAAAGGTCCGGCAATAATCTATACATCCTCCCGCAAAAAATCAGAGGAAATAGCTGAATACCTAAATGTTAAAGGAATACATTGCAACTTTTATCATGCCGGATTACCTTCACCTGAACGAAGACGCGTACAAGAAGAGTTTATTAATGGTAATACGGAAATTATTTCTGCAACAAATGCATTCGGAATGGGTATTGATAAACCGGACATCAGACTTGTCATTCATTACAACACACCGGGTTCGATTGAAAGTTATTACCAGGAAATTGGCAGAGCTGGTCGTGATGGTAAAGAATCGTTCTGCTGCCTGCTTCACCACGATTCTGATCTCACAATTCAAAATTATTTCATAAATATTTCACATCCCGGCAAAGAGGTAATTCAAAATATTTATAAAGCGATTTGTGATTACAACCGTATAGCTGTGGGAAGTCTTCCTGAGAAAGAATTAATTGTTGACAGAGAATATATATCAGAATATACAGGAAGCGATATAACATCCGGTCTTCTGCATACAGCAATAAAATATCTTGAAAACTCAGGCTACATTCGAAGTATATCTGAGTATGATAAAAAGGATTCACTTGAACTTTTAGTGAGTTCTGACAGATTAAAAGAGTTTATTCATAAAACACCATATAATGAACTTGCAGAAGTTTCTGTCGCTTTAATCCGTGAGTACGGCAGCAGCCTTTTCAAATCACCAGTAAAGTTTTCTGCTTCTGTTCTTTCTCAAAAATTACTGATTCCTAAATCAATTTTTATTGAATCGCTTGACATACTTAATAACATGGGGATTATACTTTTTAATAAAGCAATTAAGGAGAATACTGTAATACTATCAACAGCACGGGTTAACAGCATTGATCTGAAACTAAACTATAAATTAATTAATGAAAGTTACCTCAACTCTCAGAAGAGGCTGGATAAAATGGTCGAGTTTGTTTTTACGAATGAGTGCCGGTTTAAAAATATTTTGAATTATTTTGGCGAAAATGTTCCCGATTACCGTTGTGGAAAATGTGATAATTGCACATCAACAGGTAATTTGCGGGAATCATCTAAATCATATCTCACTGAAATTATAATTGATACACTTGAAGAAGCACGCGAGCCTGTTCCTGAAAATTTTTTAATCAATCTTTTGCGTGGTGAAAAGGTTAAAGAAAGTGTTATTCTTTTTAAACATTTCGGATCTTGTAAGAACTTTTCTATTTCTGATATTAAAAGTGTCATAGCTTACCAGGTATCTAAAGAAAATATAATAAAGACTTTCGGCGGGAAAAATTTTTTGAGTCTGCCAAAGCAGAAAGCCCAATCAATCAACGGAAGCAGTGATTCAAAATCAGATATAAATCAGGACGGAGATTTATATCTTTTTAATCTTCTGAAAGAAGTAAGAAAAAGAACAGCCGATAAATTTATGCAATCAGGTTATTTAATTTGCCCTGATAAAATATTACGCGAAGTAGCAAGATTAAAACCAAGAAATAAAGCGGAGATTTTAACTATAAATGGTTTTAACAGCCGGATGTTCAATAAGCTTGGAAATGATTTCCTCGAAGCGATAAATTCTTACAAGCCTGATATTTTGTATAAATCTGAAACCGGAATTTCAAAAGAGCTTCCTCAGAATATCATCGAAACAAAAAAACTTCTCACAAAAAAATATACATTGAAGGAAATTGCAGAAACAAGAAAACTTTCTGAGGCGGTTATTTCAATGCAGATTGAAACAATTATAGAATATGAACCTGATACTGATATTTCTTCAGTAATAAAAGATGATACATTTCAAAAGATAAAAACAGAATGTGCGGAAGGATTTGATAATTTAAAAGATTTAAAGGAAAGATTACCAGCAAATATTTCTTATCCGGAAATCAGAATTGCAGTTGCAAAACTCAGGGTTGTTTCTCAGCTTCCTTCTTCAATTGCTCAACATAAACAGTAGCAGTATCAAAAAAAGCAATCCACTTTTCCGGTTGTGAGTTGTAGTAACTTATCATTTCATCATATTGATTTTCTGAAATATTATGTCGTGATAAAACTATTGCTCTGACGGAATCAATCGAATAGTTATTTACAGTAGTAGTATCCTGTACAATTAATAAATCGACATAAATTTTGAGAAATGTTTTTTCAGGGATAGGAGGGCCTTTATCGCACGCAAACATGAAAAAAAACAGAAAGATTAAAAATGAATATGACTTTTGGTCCCGAATCAGGTTCGGAACAGTCTTTTGACTTTTAACTTTTGACATTTGACTTTGTTAATTCATCTTCTTGCTGGCTTCAAAAAGAATTCGCTTTTCCCTTTCCGTAAGATTTTGATAACCTGATTGACTTATTTTGTCAAGGATAGCATCAATTTCTGCCTGAGAAATTTCATCAGTATCTTTTTTATGATTAATGTCATAGTACTTCGCTTCTTCAATGTCATCTTTTTTTCTTTTAAATTTGTCCGATAAACCGCTGAACGGATTCTGAAACTGATTGTTTGATCTGTATCCAGTGGAAATATTTAACATCCGTTTTAACGGTACATCAATGTGTTTATCAAATAAAATAAATAAAAATCCGGCTAATGCACCACCAAGATGTGCAAGATGAGCAACCGTATCCTGAGCACTATCAACTGCCAGAATTTCAAACACAATCAGAAATCCAATCAGATATTTTGCTTTAACAGGAATAAAGAACCAGAGAAAAATATATCTATCGGGAAACATTAAAGCAAAAGCAATCATTACCCCGAAAATTGCCCCGGATGCTCCGATTGTAGGTGCAGGAATTGAAAACAGTGGCGCAATAAATAATTGAGCTAACCCTGCTGCTATTCCACAAACAAGGTAATAAGTTAGAAATTTTTTTGAACCTAAAATATTTTCAATCTCCATTCCGAACATCCACAGCATAAACATATTGAAGAAAATATGCCAAAACCCACCGTGCATAAACTGATAAGTAATTAACTGCCAGGGATAAAAATGCCAGATAATTGGTTCACCACCTATTGAGCCGGCAACAAATCCATTCACAGGTATTAAACCAAAGTATTGGGTGATCATATCAGAAAGCTTAAATCCTGGCCCAACAAGAAAGCTCTCTCCAAGTATCTGTATAAAAAATACAATTACATTGATGATTAAAAGAGTTTTTATCACAGGAGGAAAAACACTGAATCCTCCAAATGGTTTATAATAATTGTTCATTCATTAACGAAATTAATAATTTAAAATATAAACTTGTCTGCATCCAATTAGCCATTCATTCATTCATCCATTCATACGCCCATGCATTCATACAATCATTTCACCCATTGTTTGCATGAATGAATTATGGTTGCAAGTTAATAACAATATATTGTATTCTGTTTATTGAGCATCTTTTAACGCTGCAACACCGGGAAGAATTTTTCCTTCAAGAAATTCTAACGATGCACCACCACCGGTTGAAACATGAGAAACTTTTTTCTCAAGTCCGGCATCGCTAATTGCCGAAGCAGAATCACCACCACCAATTACTGTTATCGCACCACTTTCAGTTACATTTGCCAGAGTTTGTGCAATTGCAAATGTTCCTTTTGCAAAATTTGGCATTTCAAAAACGCCCATTGGACCATTCCAGACTATAGTTTTTGATTTCATCAGTTCATCTGAAAACAATTTAATTGACTTTGGTCCTATATCCAAACCCATTTTTTCTGAAGGGATATTATCAACGTCAACAACAGTTCCCGGAGAATCATTTTTGAATTCATTTGCGACTACTATATCAACCGGAAGTAAAAATTTAATTTTTGATGATTTTACTTTTTCAAGAAGTTCTTTTGCCAGATCAAGTTTCTCCACTTCAAGCAGTGATTTACCGATCTCTTTTCCCTGAGCTTTAAAGAATGTGAAAGCCATTCCACCACCAACAATTAATGTATCAACTTTATCAAGAAGATTATTTATCACATCAATCTTACCTGAAATTTTTGCACCGCCGAGAATTGCACAGTATGGTCTTTTAGGATTCGCGAGTGCACTTCCTAAATAATCCAACTCTTTCTGCATAAGATAACCTGCAACACAGGTTGTAATATATTTTGTAATTCCCTCCGTTGAAGCATGTGCTCTGTGTGCACTTCCGAACGCATCGTTTATGTAAACATCACCAAGATTTGCCAACTGCTTTGCAAACTCAGGATCGTTTTTTTCTTCCTGTTTGTGAAAACGTAGATTTTCAAGTAACACAACATCACCGGGTTTCATCTCTTTTACGAGATTTTCTGTCTCTGCACCAATGCAATCAGGAGCTAGTTTGACATCTTTACCAAGTAATTTACTTAATCGTTCTGCTGCTGGTTTTAAGCTGAACTCTGTTTTGCGTTCTCCTTTTGGTCTTCCCAAGTGACTCATAAGAATCGCTTTGCCATCGGATTCAATTATTTTTTTAATTGTTGGAAGTGATTCAACTATCCGAATGTCGTTTGTTACATTTAATTTTTCATCAAGAGGAACATTAAAGTCAACTCTGACAAGAACTCTTTTATTTTTCAAATCTACTTTATCTATTGAAAGTTTATTCATTTTAATGCTGCGAGTTTAATCCAAAAATATTTTATTAAGTAAAGACAGATTCCGGACAACCTGCCTGCCGGACAGGCAGGGCCAGAATGACATCCTTCTCATTTACATTTTCGTCATTTTCATCAAAAGATCAACACATCGGTTTGAGTAACCCCATTCGTTATCATACCAGGTAACAATTTTGAAGAATCGTTTTTCATCTTTGAAATTGTTCTGAAGCGTTGCCAATGAATCATAAATTGATGAACGTTCGTCGTGATTCAGATCGGTTGAAACAAGCTCTTCTTCAGTATATCCAAGAATACCTTTCAAATAAGTGCCCGATGCTCTTTTTAAAAGCTCGTCAATTTCTTTTATTGAGGTATCTCTTGTCGAACGGAAAGTGAGATCGACAACAGAAACATTAGCAGTAGGAATTCTGAACGACATTCCAGTTAATTTTCCTTTCGTAGAGGGCAGAACTTCGCCAACAGCTTTTGCAGCACCGGTTGTTGAAGGAATAATATTTATTGCAGCAGCACGACCGCCCCTCCAATCTTTCTTCGATGGACCGTCAACAGTTTTTTGTGTTGCAGTGTAAGCATGGATTGTTGTCATTATTCCAACCTCGACTCCAATTCCCTCTTTCAATAAAACGTGAACTACCGGAGCCAGACAATTCGTAGTGCACGAAGCGTTGGAAATAATTTTATGCTCTGGCTTCAGTTCATTATCATTTACACCCATAACAACTGTTTTAACTTCACCTTTACCCGGAGCTGAGATAAGTACTTTTTTCGCACCAGCGGTCAAGTGTCCTTTTGCTTTTTCTGAATCCGTAAATAGTCCGGTTGATTCGATTACAACGTCAACACCAAGTTCTTTCCACGGAAGTTGAGAAGGATCTTTAGTTGCAAGAACACATTTGGTCTCATCTCCATTAATTACTAAAATATCATCGTGTTCTAATTCCGGTTTACTTTTCTTCGAGCTTAGTTCGCCTTTGAAAATGCCATGAACGGAATCATACTTCAACTGATAAGCAAAATATTTCGCATCATTTACAACATCCACAAGTGCTACGACGTCAAATTCTTTTCCTAAAACTCCCTTTTCAGCCATAGAACGAAGTATAAGTCTTCCTATTCTCCCGAATCCATTTATTGCTATTTTTACAGCCATTTTTATCTCCTTGATAATATGATTTGAATTGAAAAAACTTGCCAAAGTTAGTTAAAGCGAAATGCATTTTCAATTTATAAATATGGTATAATGTGATATATCACAGGATTTATTATGTATTTAGCAACAGGGAACTCATCCCCGAAACAAGTTCGGGGCAGGCACTAATCCTTCGCTTAAAAAGAGAAGCCCTTATTGTAGTTCATATCATTTTATGAAAATAGTTAACCGAATTATATGATACTAGGATTTAGCTAATATAATTCCATCTCTAGTAAGGGAAGTATATGAGTGAGTTTGTTTCACTTTATTTATATTTGCAGAAAATTATTCTACTAAAACCAACTAAGCAAGAGGCAAAAAATGTCAACTAAGAAAATGCAGGATGCACTTAACAAGCAGTTAACTGACGAACTTTATTCATCATATTTGTATTTATCAATAGCTGCTCATTTCGAAGAACAAAGTTTAAAGGGGTTCGCAAACTGGTTCAGAATTCAATCGCAGGAAGAATACGGACACGCAATGAAGTTTTATAATTTTATTATACGAACCGACGGCAGAGTAATTTTAACACAGATAGATGCACCAAAGACAAGCTGGAAAAATGTTATGGATGCTTTTAAAGATACTCTAACACACGAAAAAAAAATTACAGGACTAATTCACAAGCTTGTGGATCTTTCAATTCAATCAAAAGATTATGCAACCAATAATTTTTTGCAGTGGTTTGTTAACGAACAGGTTGAAGAAGAAGCTACTGTCGAAGAAATCATTCGTAAACTTGAAATGATTGGAGATAATAAAGGAGGCTTATATATGTTAGATCGTGAACTTGGAGCTAGAACCGCTGCAGGTAATTAGAGATCTGAATTATTTTACATTCAAAAAATCCCCTTCCCAGGAAGAGGATTTTTTATTTTAATTCTTCACATCCGCAAGCAGGAAAGCGGTTGATCTCATTGAGTGGACTTTGTTTGCTATCGGTAAGTTGATTTCTTCAAACCCAATTTTCGAGCTTTAAATCTTTAATCCGACTAAACTCTTTTTCATTATTTGTTACCAAGATAAGTTCCCTGCTTAATGCGATAGCAGCTATTAACAAATCCATCGCACCTATCATTTGACCATTAGCTTCGAGTTCAGCTCTTATCCTACCATAAACAACAGCATCATCCGAATTAAAATCTAGCGTGACTAATGGCTGAAGAAATTCCTGCAATGCTATGGTATTCTCATTCGGTTTTGAACTCTTAGCTAGACCAAAATACAATTCAGCGATCGTAATGGCAGATATCGCAACATCACCAAGTTTTATTTTAGAAAAGATTTTGATGATCGATTCTGGTTTCTTCTTGATAATGTAAATGCAGATGTTGGTATCCAGAAGATATTTCAAAAAAACAATCCTTTTCGCTCTTCTAAAGTTGGCTGAGTTCTTTCTGTCATAAAATCATCTGAGAATTTTTCTAAACTTGCAAACATCAAATCCCACTTTTCTAATTTAGGTAACAGGATAATTGCATCACCGATTCTGGTGATATAAGTTTCCTTACCTTTCAATCTATAAGATTTGGGTAAACGTACTGCCTGACTTTGTCCGTTTTTAAATATTTTCGCTATATCCATTACAGCCTTTCTAATATATACTACAAATATATACTTTAATTAATTAAAATCAATAGACTTATGGGTAATTAAAAAGTAAACTTGAGACGCTGGGAACTGCAGAATTTTCAGGAATTTCTTAATTCTTAAAATCTGCAAGCGGGAATGCAGTTTCTCTCATCGAATGGACTTTATTCGCAACAGGTAAGCTGACTTCATTTTTAACTCTTGCTTCAAAATAATCTCTGAATCTATCCACCATAAATTTAACAGGCCATGCTGCTGCTTCACCAAGTGCACAGATAGTATTTCCTTCAATCTGGTTTGCAACTGTTATAAGTAAATCCAGATCATTTGCAGAACCATTACCGGCTAAAATTCTTTTCAGTATTTTTTCAAGCCACCCTGTTCCTTCACGGCAAGGTGTACATTGTCCACAGCTTTCGTGATGGTAGAAGTGTGCAATTCTTGCTAGTACTTTTACGAGATCGGTATCCTCATCCATTACTATAATTCCACCGGTACCAATAGCAGAACCAACTTCTTTCAGGGACTCAGCATCCATCCTGACACCTTCGAGTTTATCTCCACGAATTGGTGGCATTGAAGTTCCGCCAGGAATAACACACAAAACTTTTTTATTATTTGGAACGCCACCGGCATAATTGTAAATAATATCCGTGAGTAGAGTACCTGTTGGAAGTTCATAAACTCCGGGTTTGTTTACATGTCCGCTAACACCAAACAACAAAGTACCGGGATGTTTTGGATGTCCGATTATTGAAAACCATTCCCATCCTTTTTCAATTATCTGCGGAACATTTGTTATTGTTTCAACATTATTGATTGTAGTCGGACAACCCCATAAACCATTCTGCGCAGGGAACGGAGGTTTTACTCTTGGATATCCTCTTTTGCCTTCTAATGAATTCATCAATGAAGATTCCTCACCGCAAATGTAAGCACCTGCTCCTTTGTGAATATAAACATCACAGCAAAAATCAGTGCTGAAAGTTTCTTTCATCTTTACACCAAGAAAGCCTTTTGCATAAGCATCATCAATAGCTTTCTGCAATAACTTAATCCACTTGTGATACTCACCTCTGATGTAAACGTAAGCAGTCTTTGCACCGATCGCATAACAAGTAATTATCGCTCCTTCAATCATTTGGTGAGGATTGAATTCGAATATTTGTCTGTCTTTAAAAGAACCAGGTTCGCTTTCATCACCGTTGATGCATAGATATTTTGGCTTAACCGAAGTCTTCGGCATAAAGCTCCATTTAAGTCCACATAAAAACGCAGCACCGCCTCTTCCTCTCAATCCGGATTTTTTAACCTGATCGATTATGTCGTCAGGAGTTTTAGTGAATGCTTTCTTTGCAGCATTGTATCCGTTGTTGTTTATATAAACATCGATCAGATGCAGGTCTTGTATTTCGGGGAGAACTATTTTTTCCATATTAGCACGGTCCCCTTGCCAAAGGCATCCCTTTAGGAAAATCCCCGAAGGAGGACTTTATTAAAAAACCATTTTCAATTTGATTATGCATTTTGTCAATAAAAGTCATTTATGATTTTTTGTTTAAATTTTTAAACTCCCTCTCCTTTGGAGAGGGTTGGGGTGAGGCCATTCAATATTTCCTCAACTTTTTCTTTAGAAAGATTCTCATAATAGTCTTCATTAATTGCTATCATCGGTGCCGTTCCGCAGCTACCCATACATTCAACTTCCTCAAGAGAAAATTTCTGGTCCGCAGTTACACCCATATGATCTATCCCGAATTTATCTTTCACCTGGTTCCAGATTTCATAACCACCACGAAGCATGCATGAAACATTTGTGCAAACCTGGATATGGTATTTCCCCATCTGTTTCTGATGAAACATTGTATAGAAAGTAACTACTCCAAGAACTTCTTCAGCAGTCATTCCAAGAACGTCAGCGACTTCTTTCATCACTTCAAAACTGATATATCCATTTTGTTCCTGGGCAATATAAAGTGCAGACATAACTGCAGGCTTGCGAACAGGATATTTTTTAGTTTCCTGTTCTATTCTTCCGAGATTTTCTTGTGTGAATTTGAATTCCATTTAATTAAAGCTCCAATTTTCAAATACCAAAAAACAAATAAGCACCAAAATCAAAATTCAAATATTTAAAGCAAATTTTATAATTAGAATTTAAGGATTGAATATTATTTGAAATTTGTGTTTTGATATTTGATGTTTCCATTTATTTATCCGCTTCTCCCATAATCGGATCAATACTTCCAATTATTGCAACAACATCAGATATCATTTGACCGACAACTAATTTCGGTAATGATTGCAAGTTATTAAACGAAGGTGATCGTATTTTGTTCTTCCAGGGCTTCCCATCACCTTTGCTGACGAGATAAAATCCGAGTTCTCCTTTTGATCCTTCAATAGCATGATATATTTCTCCTGCAGGAGGGTTAATCCCAAAATTCACAATCATAAAATCATAAATCAATTCTTCCATCTTAGTATAAATTTCATCTTTTTTAGGAAGAACTTTATGCGGAATATTTGCCTGAACCGGTCCTTGCGGTATCTTGTCAAGAATTTGTTTTACGATCTCTGCACTTTCGCGGCATTCATCAAGTCTTACGAAATATCGTGCAAGACAATCTCCTTCAGTATAAGTTGGAATTCTGAAATCAATTTCATCATAACATAAATACGGTGTATTTCTTCTTAAATCAAATTCAACACCGCAAGCGCGCAGGTTTGGACCACAGAAACCCAGATCAATTGCATCTTCTTTTGAAATGGCACCAACACCATCAACGCGTTCAATAAAAATTCTATTAGTGTTGATCAACTGTTCAATTTCAGCCAGGTTTTGTTCAAACTGATCAATGAACCATTTTACTTTTGCTAATGCTTCCGGTTGAGCATCGTTTGCAACTCCACCAATTCGTGTATAGCTGTTTGTAAATCTAGCACCGCAAAGTATATCCCAAATATTCAGAACTTTCTCTCGTTCACGAAGAGTCCATAAAAAGATTGTCAACGCTCCAACGTCCATTGCAAAAGCACCGATTGCAACAAGATGAGATGTAATTCTGGCAAGTTCTGCAATCATCATCCTGATATATTGAGCCCGTTTTGGAGCTTCAATTCCGGCTAACTTTTCTACAGCAAGAACCCAGGCAACATTATTTGCCATTGGTGAGATGTAATCAAGGCGGTCTGTGTGAGGAATGTATTCATAGTAGCTCATATTCTCAGCCATTTTTTCATATCCCCGATGAAGATATCCAAGTTCCGGTACACAACCAATAATTCTCTCGCCATCTAATCTCAAAAGTAAACGAAGTACACCATGAGTTGCAGGATGCTGCGGACCCATATTGAGTATCATCTCATTTTCCAAAGCATCATCAATTGTAAAATCGTTTCTTGTATTCAGAAGTGCTTGTAAAATTTTCGGGTCTGTTTCTTTTTCTAACTGTTTCATGAAAATTATTTTTTGGGTAAACTCAGCGATCCGGGGATACCCATCAATGGAAAATCTTTTCTTAAAGGATAATATTCAAATTCTTCGGGCATATACATTCTTCTTAAATCAGGATGATTGTTGAATTTTATTCCATACATATCGAAGGTTTCTCTTTCCTGCCAGTTTGCTGCCTGCCAGATTGAAGTGACGGAATCAATCGAACAATCAGCTTCATCAACATCACATTTTAATCTCAAACGAAAGTTATGTTTCATTGAAAAAATATTATAAATAACAGTAAATCTGTCCTTTCGTGCAGCCCAATCAATGGCAGTTACATCCGAGCACCAAGTAAATTCAAGATCAGCTTCTGACTTTAAAAATCTGCAAACTTCAACGATGTATTTCTTCTCAAACTTAATTGAAAGTTCATCTCTATATTCAGTTTGTTCAAACTCAACTGAAGGAAATTTTTCTTTTAGTTTTTGAGGAATAAGTTCTTTTAAATTCATGGCAATTAATTGTTTTGTAGTACGTTCAACTCCGGGACCTTGATACCTTCATCTTCGATTGTAATATTCTGAAATTGAGATGCTTTTGTTTTGCCTATTTTATCCTGAATCATAATCAAAGCATTCAGAAGATTATCGGGACGTGGCGGACAACCAGCGAGATAAATATCAACCGGTAAAAACTGGTCAATTCCCTGCACAACAGAATATGAGCGATACATTCCGCCCGAAGATGTACAAGCTCCCATTGCAATTACCCATTTCGGTTCAGGCATCTGGTCATAAATTTTTCTAACAACATGTGACATTTTATAAGTGACTGTTCCGGCAACAATCATAAGATCACATTGTCGTGGTGTAAAACGCATCACTTCTGAACCAAATCTGGCTATGTCATATTTCGGATCGCCAGCAGCCATCATTTCAATTGCACAGCAGGAAATTCCCATAGGCATAGGCCAAACAGAATTTTTTCTTGCCCAGCCAATTATTGCGTTGAGCTGTGTTGTTAAAAATCCGTTTTCTTTTATATAAGATTCTAATCCCAATTGAATCCACCTTTCTTATACGCATATAAATATCCTAACTCGAGGACAATTAAAAATAAAAGCATAGATACAAATACTGATATTCCAAATTCACCAAATAATTTTCTGAACTGAACAGCCCATGGATAAATAAATATGACTTCAAGATCAAATATGATAAAGAACATTCCTACCAGGTAATACTTAATTGAGATCCGTTGTTTTGTTGTACCCACAGGCTGCATACCACTTTCATACGTGGAAGTTTTCTGTTTGTTTGGTCGTTGCGGACCAATTAGCGTTGACGACCAGACAACAACAACACCAAAAATAAGAGCAACAGCTAAAACTAGAAACAGTGGTATATAATCTATTATCATTTTATAATTATCAAATAATTGAGGTCAAAATTATTGAAAATACAGGGTATTGTCAAAGCAAAGTTTAATATGCTTCTGCTTTTTTCAATCACTAATGAATTACTTTAAGTTAAACTATTTTAGATATCAGGAGAGCTTTTACTATTTCAATTTAATTGCGATTTGAAGGTAATTATTAATTGCGCCTAAAAACTCATAGTTCAATTTATAAGCTGACACGATTTCAGTGAATGCTTTAAATTCGTGAGTCGGGACACCAAACTCATCGAATATTATAATATCGTCTTTGTTTAAAAATGGGTGAAGCTTAGTTAATACAAAAATAGTTGATGAATAAAGATCAGCATCTATATGAATAACCTTTCTGTTGCCGGATTTGTAATCTTGAAGAAAACCTGGAAGCGAATCCTGGAACATACCTTTGATAAAAGTAACTCGGTTATCATTAATAATCGGTGCTTGTCCCTGAGTATTATAATGCTGTTTTTTCATTACACCAAAATCTTCCGGAAGCCCGGTGAATACATCAAACCCAAAAAAACGTGTTTCTTGATTTTTGATTTTTTCAACCCACCATTTAAATGCTGTTCCACCAGCAACACCAAATTCAAGATAATCAATCACCTGATTTTTTATTTCTTCATTAAATACGAATTCGTGCAATTGAAATCGATTTTCATATTGAACTCACCTATTATAAAAATCATTGAATTTTCCTTTTGGTGATGTAGAAATCCAGCGAGATAATCTGGATAAGTAAATTAAATTAAGTAAAATGCTTTCAAACGGTTTGAAAAGAATATGGAGTTTAAATCTTGAAAAGAGAGCTTTAATTTTTCGAATGAAAAAAAGTTTAATGTGCATTTTTTAAAGTGGGAGATTATTCCTATCACAAATATAGCGTCGAAAGTCATAAAAATTTAATTAAAGGATCGTGATTCTAATTTTTCAACACTTTATATAACACCGAAGGTGGATTATTAAAATAAACCACGACTTCAAGTCCAGGATGATTACTATTCGGATCAATAAGAAATTCCAAATCATTTCTGAAACTTGCTTCAACAATACCAAAGTAGAGATAATCAATATTATTTTCATTTAACTTTTTTATAAAATCTTCATAAGAATCAGCCATTGGCATTAACTTGAATTCCATATCGAGATAATATGCAACATGTGCTTTTCGGGCTGCGACTGTTTTCCCTTTCATCTCAGGCGAAACATTTGCTTCATACCATTCACCAAGTGCTAATAACTCCGTAGGTCCCGAATTTATATTTTCTTGATTAAATGTATATGAGTTTATACTTGTAATAACAATTAAGATTGATAATATAACATATCTTAAATTCTTTGGCAGTAAACCAGATAGTTTTAACTTCTCAATAAAAAATGGTTGTATGGCTAACAAGAGATAGAATGGAATTAAAAAAATAGAGAACCGCTCGCTATAGAACACAACAAGAAGCAGTGCAAAGAAAAATAAGTTCACTATATAATATCCAGTTTCAACTTCATTCCACTTTTTATGAGGTTTTGAAATAATCAAAAAGAATATTCCCAGAATAACAAAAACACCGACAGGCCACTCTATTAACCGTTCCATATCTTTCAGGAAATGGTCGGAGATGTTTCCAATAACAGTTGAGAAAAATAATTCCGGATCTTTTGTAATAGTTTGAGTTAATGAATTAATATCGCTTCTTCCACTAAACCAGAACTCATCCCAGCTTATTTTTCCTTTTCCATAAATTTCGAACGCAATGTTTTTGTAATTCTCATTGTAAAAGAAAGATCCTTTTTCACTCAGGCAATAAAATCCCCACGGAGAAAACGTAACAAAAAAAACAATTCCAAATAATAACGATGCTTTAATTCTTTTTATCCAATCAATCTTCCAATAGTTCACAAAAAGAATAATAAAAATAAAACCAGCAAGAAAAATTCCGTTATACCTTGTCAGGTAAGATAATCCACCGATAAATGCTGCGAAAATCAGATTTTTGTAATTAAACTCCCTGCATTTGAAAAAGAAAAAAAGTGTAGCGGTTGCAAGTGCATTGAAGAACATATCAGTACCAGCGCTGTAAGAATACTGAATGAATACTGTATTTACTGCAAGCAAAAATGTGACAAAAAAAGAGATTACAGGTGAGAATATATTCTTCAACATCTCAAAAGAAAAATAAATTACAATTGATGCGGATATTAAAGCGATTAAAATTCCTGCACGAAAAAAATCACCGAGTAAAAAACCGAGCAGCCCGAGTATCATCGGATAAAGAGGTCCGCGAAATGGATCCATTGGGATTTCACCGGCTAAAAATTTTTTTGCACTCGGGACAAACCCCCAGAAAAAATCAGTTTCTATTCCGTAGTCTCCGACTTTGTGAAATACAAAGCTCACAATTCCGACAACAACCAAATAAGTTAGTGCAAATATTAACGCGAAGTTTTTTTGTGATATATAATCTGCAAAATTTCTTCGGGTTACTTTTACTGATGAAGTTTCTTTTTTTGATTTATTTTTTTTTGAAGACTTTGATTTAGACATTAGTAGTGTTGACTAAAATCATTAAGAAAAAAACCATATTAAATATAATTATTTTTTTTAAGACCTGATCCTTGTAAACCTTTTCAAGTCAGTTTGAGCGGTAAAAAATTTGGCTTCATTATATAAGATTTTATCAGTCAGTTGGAAGTGCTTATTTTTAATTGAAGAAAAATTCTAATAAATCTCTGAAATCTTGAAAGTAAATCTTTATAGAATTGCCGTATTCAAAATTTTGGGAACCCTTATCCTGCTTTCCCAAACTTCATACTGTCAGGTTACCATTGATTCATCGTTGTATTTTATTCCTGTCAGTTCTTTAAACAGATTATTCTCAAATTTTGATAAACAGTTAAACACTTACTATTTGAACACTGGCTTCGATTTAGTTGGATCGTTTGAAAGGTTTGAATACAAAGTTAATCAGAATTACCGGTCAACTTTAATTCAGAGTACGACTAACAGCATAAGGGATGACGAATATTTATTCGCATTGGGAAAATACAAACTGACAGATAGCTGGAAACAAGGAATAGTTTTAACCAGCAATATTGTTTCCGATGACAGGCAGTTAGGAATAAATGAAGCAACTATCTATCACGCAATGACAATGACTGAGTTAGCCTTCTTACGTGGATTACTCCTCACACCTTATGGTGGATATTCTGAAAATAGTCAGGTTAACGAAACTGATATCGGACCAATATATGGATTTGAAGGTAGTCTTTTTCAAAACTACTCAACTAATTTTGATATTCATTCAAAATTAAGATTTGAGAACGAGGATATTTCACCAAGAAAAAATACTATTCGTTATCTGGACTTAAATGTTACAAGTCCATTTAACCAAGAAGTAACAAATTTTCTTAATGCTGGATTCAGTGATAATAGAAAAGATTTTTATATCAGTGCTGATTCTATTACTATCTCAGAATTTGATATAACCAACAATATCGAAAGCAGAACAGAAACGGTTTTTCTGCTTCAGGATAAAATCGATTATAATAATTTTCTGAATTTGTTTTCATTGGAGCTTGCCGGACGAATTAATTT
The DNA here is from genome assembly GCA_013285405.1 of Ignavibacteriota bacterium. Lineage (NCBI taxonomy): Bacteria > Pseudomonadati > Ignavibacteriota > Ignavibacteriota bacterium. Next base: position 276,817 of record CP053446.1, read on the forward strand.
CAGAACGATTGACAGACAAACACGGTACAAATCGACCAGCATCCAATCGCCATCAATATTTGATACAAAGGTGGATGAATTAGGTATTTCAATTGAATCAGGAATGTATTACAGAACAGAATCAACTGACGTTGGAATAAATTTTAATTACTTTGAGCGTGATGAAAAACATATCGCAAAAAATTTTGAAGGGATCAATCAAAGTTTTTTTGAACAAAGATCCGAACTTGAGGGAAGAAAGAATAATAATTCAAACAGAGCAACTATCTCGTTATCGGGAAATTACCACTTATCGGGGAAAGATCAGATATCATTAAGTCTTTTTCACAGTAAACTGAAATATGATACACCAAGCAGCGCTAATGATGATGATCGCGATGAATTACTTTCAATCGGAAGACTGAAATACACAAGAAACCTATCACCATTTTTCCAGGTTTTCTCAAATCTTGAGGGAACTTTGAGTCATCTTGTTTATTTATTTGCAGGTAGAAGCGCAAACAATAATGCAAATCACGTTATTAAACTTTCTGCAGGAGGTTATTATAAGGGTGAACAATTCTCATCCTTAAATAATTTTGAAGTTTCAGCAAATTATACTGTTTACGATTTTCAGGATGTGACATCCAATTTAAGAAGCATCTCCTTCAGGCAGTTTATCGCAGCGGATTCTACAAATTACCGATGGTCTAAAAATTTTGCTTTTTTAGTTACCGGTTATGTAAAGTTAACCAGCCAGGCAGAGCTTGATTGGGATAATTTTGCGGAACGACCGATAAGATATCTGCAGGAAATTTTTATTGATCCGAAGGTTGGATTAATCTCAAACTATTCATTTTTTGCAATTGGATTCAGATATTTTTCACTAAACACTTACAGATACAATAAGGAAGAGCGTTTGCCTGATTCTGATTTTCTGAGTATTGGCCCTCTTTTTGAAATTATGATTGGGACAGATAATTTGTTCCTTAAACTCAATACATGGTATGAGTTTATTTCGGACAACTTAAATGTTAATCGTGAAAGATTAAATTTTATTCTAAATATGAATTGGAAATTTTAACTTATCGAAGTAAATTTTCGTTCAAATTAAAACACTAAAAGATAATTTCTAGTTTTGCCCGAACCATTTTATCAACTCGAAATAGAAAGCGATCCAAACAACCTGATCACGGTTGAGGAATTTGTCAATTATTTTGCAAAAGATCTGGGTTTATCTGATGAGCAGCTTTCGGTTCTATTACTCGCTGTTACTGAAGCAACAACAAATGCAATCATTCACGCAAATAAATGTGACATTAAAAAACTTGTAACAATTCACGCTCACATTGAAGATACTCATCAAGGGAAACACCCACAAAAACTTATCGTAAAAATTAAAGACGAAGGAAAAGGTTTTGATCCGGCAGCTTTACCAAATCCTACTGAACCGGAAAATTTATTGAAAGATTCCGGACGAGGTGTGTTTTTAATGAAAGTTTATATGAGCGATGTCAAATACAACATAACACCTACTGGTATGGAAACAATCCTGATTCTGAATTTATAGCCCACCACCCGCAAAAAGTCTTCTTACTTATTTTTCAGTTATCACCTCTTAAATATTTTATTTATTTTAACTGTCGTTAATAATAACTTAATTAAACCAGGGAGTTAAAAATGGGCAGAAAAAAAATTTCAGTTATCGGAGGAGGACAGATTGGTGGCGTAATTGCTCAATTAATTGCTTTACGACAAATTGGTGATGTTGTTTTATTCGATATAGTTGAGGATATGCCGCAAGGAAAAACGCTTGATATTGTTGAAGCTTCCAGAATAGATGGTTTTGATATTTCACTTAGCGGAACTAATGATTATAAAGATATCGATAGTTCAGATATTGTTATTGTTACAGCAGGACTACCGAGAAAGCCCGGTATGAGCAGAGATGATCTGCTGGTTACTAATGCTAAAATTATCAAGAGTGTCGCAGAGAATGTAAAAAAACATGCTCCAAATTCTATTTCAATTATAATCTCCAATCCTCTCGATGCTATGGTTACATTATATAAAAAGACGACCGGGTTTCCTGCTACAAAAGTTATTGGACAGGCTGGCGTTCTGGATTCCTCAAGATTTTCTACTTTTATTTCATGGGAACTTGGAGTTTCTGTTAAAGATGTAAATGCTATGGTGCTTGGCGGTCATGGTGATACAATGGTACCTATTATTCGTTATGCAAACGTAAATGGAATTCCTGTTATGGAATTACTTGAAAAGAAATATAAAGACAAAGCAAAAGCTTCTGAAGTTATGAACGCAATGGTTGAGCGAACTAAAATGGCCGGCGGTGAAGTAGTTAAACTTCTTAAAACAGGTTCAGCATTTTACTCACCAGCTTCTGCTTCAATTGCAATGGCTGAATCAATCATTTATGATGAAAAGCGTGTACTTCCTGTTTGTGCATATCTCAATGGAGAGTTTGGAGTAAATGGATTTTATGTTGGTGTTCCTGCTGTGCTAGGTTCAAACGGTGTTGAAAAAATTATTGAATTTGATCTCAACTCAGTTGAAAAAGCATTGCTTGATAATTCAGTTAATGCTGTTAAAGGTTTGGTTGCTGATATGGAAAGATTAGGATTTTAATTTTATTCAAAAACCGAATAAATTTAAAACAAAAAACCCTCCACGATGGAGGGTTTTTTAATCAACTAAAAATAATTTACGAAGCGTAAACGCTGACAAATTTTCTATTGCCTCTTTTAACTTCAAACTTAACCACACCATCTGCAACTGCAAATAAAGTATCATCATTGCCCTTCTTTACGTTTACACCGGGATGAAATTTCGTTCCTCGCTGTCTTACAAGAATATTTCCGGCGAGTACTTTTTCACCACCAAATCTTTTAACTCCAAGATATTGCGGATTACTGTCTCTTCCGTTTCTTGTTGAACCTTGTCCTTTTTTATGTGCCATAACTTAAACTCCTTTAAGAAATCTTTAATATCTCGATTTTTGTGTATTGCTGTCTGTGTCCAGCTTTTTTCTTATAACTTTTTCTGATTTTTTTCTTGAAAACGATAACTTTATCATCTTTAATATGTTCAAGAACTTTTGCAGTTACTTTTGCACCTTTGACTTCAGGAGTTCCTATTTTGACATTTTTAGAGTCTCCGACCATAAGAACAGAGTTAAACGTTACTTCTGAATCAACCTTCTCTTTTAATCTTGGAACATAATATTTATTGTTTTCAAGAACCTTTATCTGGTCACCCAGAATATTTACAATTGCAAACATTATAAGCCTTTAATCTTTAAAATTTTTGAGGCACAAATCTATGTAAAGATGGCTTCTATGTCAATCCCTGAGTTAAACTAATTACCTGAATAATTCATTTTTTTAGATAAAATGAGAACTCGCTTCCTTTCCCGACTGTACTTGTTACATAAACTTTTGAATTATGTGCTTCAATGATATGTTTGACAATTGCCAGCCCAAGTCCGGTTCCTCCTTCTGCACGGGAGCGGGCTTTGTCAATCCGGAAAAACCTTTCAAAAATTCTATCCAAATGACTTTCAGGAATTCCAATTCCTGTATCTTTCACAATTACTTTTGCGTGTTTTGAATCTTCTTCAACCAGCACTTCAACTTTTCCTTTTTCGGTGTACTTGATTGCATTAAGAATCAAATTCGTAAAAACCTGTCTAAGTTTTTCTTTATCTCCAAAAACTTCCAGTTCATCATTTGCAGGATTGAATATCAATGATAAATCTTTTGTTTCGGCTATCAGTTTATATTCCTGAAATACCTGGTTTATTATTTCATTTATTTTAAAATATCTGAAACTCATTCTCATTTCGCCGGATTCAATCATCGAGATATCGATCAGATCATTTAATAAATTACTGAGTGAAATCGTATTCTGATTAGCCTTTTCCAGAAAGTGCATATTTACATTTTTATCGTGTATTGCACCGTTCAGTAAAGATTCAAGATAACCCTGAATTGCGAAAATCGGTGTTCTTAATTCGTGAGAAACATTTGCCAGGAACTGAGATCTCATTTTCTGCAAACGCTGTAAGTTTTCAATATCATTTTTTTCTTTCTTGAACATTTTCTTGATTACTTTTTGCAGTGAAAGCAGATTTGAACCAAGTTGAATTTCTTCTTCACTCTGATATTTATTCTTCCTGATATTATTTATAATTGATTTTATTTCATCGAGTTCTTTATTCCTGCGTTTGCCGATAAAATAGAGAATTGCAATGTCAAGAATGATTATTGAAATTATAAAAAGAAGCAATGTGGAAAATTCACTGTTCAGAATTAAAAATATTAGAATGAAAAAAATATTAAAGAATAAAAATTCTCTGTAGTAAACCAGTGAGGATGAGAGATATGATAGAAATTTATTGCTCGAGTTTGAATCTGTATCCAACACCTTTGATTGTCTCGATTATTTCTGAGTGTTTACCAAGTTTTTCCCTGATTTTTCTGATATGAACATCAATAGTTCGATCGACGACAAAAACATCATTACCCCATATTTCTTTCAATAGCGTGTCTCTGTTCATCACTTTGCCGGGATTGCTGGCAAGAAAGTACAATAACTGAAATTCCTTCCGGGGAAAATATTTCTTTTTATTATTAATCTTCACCATGAATTGGTCCGTATCAATTATCAATGGTCCAACGTTCAATTCTGTAATTGATTTTTCTTTCTTATTAACAACGGCAGATTTCCTCAGATTTGATTTGATACGTGCTATTAATTTTTTGGGCGAGATTGGTTTTTGAATATAGTCACTTGCACCAAGATCCAGTCCTTTTATTTCATTTGTCTCTCCTGATTTTGCTGTAAGGAAAATAATCGGAATATACCGGAAGTTTTTATCGGATTTTATTTGCTGGTAAAGTTCAAAACCATCCATCTCAGGCATCATGATATCAAGAATTATTAAATCCGGTTTCAGCAGGATTTTTTTCAGTGCATCTTTTCCATTGGTGCTGGTCAATACTTCAAAATCTTCCTGTTCAAGATTGTATTTCAGAAATTCAAGTATATCCGGTTCGTCATCAACAAGTAAGATTTTGCTCATATCAAAATGTCAACTTTATTTCCATATCTTTTTCTGCGGAATGATACATGGCTTCTGCAATCTTCAGCATCTGCAATGCTTCTTCACCGGAAGAGAACACAGGATTAAGACCACGGACGGCTCCGATAAAACTTTTAAGTTCATTAAGATAAGATTTTTTAAATGCTTCAGTTGGTGAGTTGTTAAAAGATGATCCAATATCTATATGTTCACCATCATAAACTTTTATCATTTTAAAAGGATTAGCACCAACACTGCCTTTCGTTCCATAAACATTTGCATAAAAAACATTTTTTTCATGAGTAAGACTCCAGCTTGCTTCAATCGTAATTGTAATGTTTTTCTCGCAGCGGATAAAGCTAATGGATGTATCTTCAAGTTTTCCTGATCTGTGATAGAAATTTTTTGTGGAAACTGAAATTGTCCTTGGGTAATCTGCGAGCCATAAAGCTAAATCAATAAGGTTTACGCCGAGATCAAGTATTACTCCGCCGCCGGCTTCTTCTCTTTTACTAAACCACTTCTCGGAACTGCTTTGTTTTCTCACCCAACCGCATCTGATATAAAACGGTTCTCCTATCTCACCAGCATCAATAAGACTTCTGATAAGCATGCAATCCGGTCTGTAACGCAAATTCATTCCAACCATTAATTTCCGGTTATTCTTTTTTGCACATTCAATAATTTCGGTTCCTTCATCACTATTGCGTGCTAACGGTTTTTCTACAAGTACGTCCTTGCCGGAATCAAGACAATCAATCGCAATTTGTTTGTGTAAATGAGTTGGTGTTGAAATTATCACGGCATCAATCTCATCACTTTTAATCATTTCAGAATAATTGCTGAATCGTTTCTTTATATCATATTTATCTGCAACAGAATGGAGGCGGTTCTTATTAATTTCAGCTACTGCTGTAACATCAGAATTCTTAATTTTAATCAGGTTTGGCAGATGAACAAGCTGCGCAACGCTTCCAAGTCCAATAATTGCAATTCTGGTTTTATCCATTTAATAGGCAACCTTTTCGGTTGATTTATTTTTTTTAAGAAATGCTGAAATTTGTGAGACTATTCCGGCGGGATCGATAGATATCTGCTTATGAAGTTCGGCTTGAGTACCATGATCAATGAAATTATCAGGAATCCCGATTCTGAGTATATCATTTTTATAATTTCTGTCGGCAAAAAATTCGATCACTGCTGATCCGAATCCACCGGGCAGATTATTTTCTTCAATTGTTACAATTTTTTCATGCTTTGCCGCAATCTGTTCCAGCAATTGTTCATCTAAAGGTTTAATAAACCGCATATTAAATAACTCAGCATTATAACCCTGTTCCTTTAGTAAGGGAATTGCTTTTTCAGCATAATCAACCATTGATCCAACGGCAAGAATTGCAATATCATCACCATCTAATATTTTTTCTGCTTTACCAATTTCTATCTTACTAAAACCAGGTCCGAGTTTGACACCAAGTGCAGAACCTCTTGGATATCTGACTGCAACAGGACCCCGGCAGTGTTCTATTGCTGTAAAAATCATGTTCCGCAACTCAGCTTCATCTTTCGGAGCCATTATCACCATACCGGGAATGATTCTTAAATAAGCAAGGTCAAAAGTCCCGTGATGAGTTGGACCATCAGCACCAACCAATCCGGCTCTGTCAAGTACAAATACAACATGCAATTTTTGCAAAGCAACATCGTGAACAATTTGATCGATTGCACGTTGTAAAAATGTAGAATAAATTGCCACAACAGGAATGATTCCCTGAGTTGCAAGTCCGGCAGCAAATGTAACTGCATGTTCTTCTGCAATTCCAACATCATAATAATTCTGAGGAATTTTTTCTTTAAGGATATCAAGCCCTGTCCCATCAGGCATAGCAGCAGTAATTCCAACAACTTTCGGATTTTTTTCTATTATTTCGACAAGCGAGTTTCCGAAAATTTTTGTATAAGCTATTGCTTCATTGGATTTTTTATGTGCCTGACCTGTTATTTTATCAAATGGTGTTGAAGCATGTAATCTTTGCGTATGGTTTTCAGCGGGTTTATATCCTTTCCCTTTTTGTGTTAACGCATGGATTAAAATTGGTCCTTTAAGATCTTTTACTTGCTCAAATATTTTTATAGTTTGATGCAAATTATGACCATTAACAGGTCCAAAATATCTGAAGCCTAATGCTTCAAAAAGCATCCCGGGAGTAATAACTGCTTTGATACCTTGTTCAAGTCTTACAGCTACTCTCCTCATTCTATCACCAAACTGATCCAGTTTACCGGTAAGATCCCAAATTTGTCCTTTGAATTTATTGTAGTCAGGATGAGATATCATCTCAGTAAAATAATTTGAGATCTGCCAAACGTTTGGAGCAATTGACATGTTATTATCATTTAAGACAACAATTAAATCAGTTTTTAAAACGCCCGAATTATTCATAGCTTCGTAAGCCATACCACCAGTCATTGCACCATCACCAATAACTGCAACAACTTTTTTATCAACTTTTGTATGACTTTTTGCTGCAGCCATACCAAGTGCAGCAGAGATAGAAGTTGAGGCATGCCCGGCACCAAAAGCATCGTATTCACTTTCGGAACGTTTGAGAAATCCGCTGATGCCTCCCAGTTGACGAATTCTGTTCAGAGCTTCTTTTCTTCCGGTAAGAATTTTGTGTGGATACGCCTGATGACCAGTATCCCAAACAACAAGATCATGAGGAGTATTAAATACTTTGTGAATCGCAACGGTTAGTTCAACAGCTCCGAGTCCTCCTCCAAAGTGTCCACCAATTTCTGAAATGGTATCAACCATATACTCACGAATGTCAGTGCATAACTGCTTCAAATGAGATAAAGATAATTGACGAATATCGGATGGGTAATTTACTTTTGAAAGAATGGGATATTTTTGTTCATCAATCATTTAATAAAATAATCCTCTCTATTGTACCTGATTAGTCTTCTTCAACATCAGTAATTTTTCCAAGTTCACTTTTCAATTCAGTTATTTTCAGTTCAGCATCTTTTAAAGTTTTTAAACAGGATTTTGAAAGTTTCACTCCTTCTTCGAAAAGAGAAATTGCTTCTTCCAGTTCAACATTGTCTTCTTCAAGAATATGGCTTATTTCCTCAAGCCTTAAAAGATCCTGTTCAAAATTACTTTTTAATTTTTTCTTTGACATATCAAATTAACGGGTAGTTATTTCCCCATCAAAAAATTTTAAATGAGCATTATTTTCTTTATTAAAAACGGAAGCTCTTGTAACAAATTTAGAGTTCTGCTTTACTAAAACAAAGCCCCTCTTCAAAACCCTTTGAACATCGTATGATTCAAGCGATTTTGAAAGCAAGGATATTTTGTTGTTATAAATCATGGAGTGCTTGAGAATATTAAGATATATTTTTGAAATACTTGAATCAACCTGCTGCATTTTATGTGTGAGCAAATCCATTGGAAGTCTGAATCCATACGATCCTGTTAAAGCAGAGACTTCAAATTTTTTATCTTCAATATACTGTTCAATATTATGTGAAGTTCTCAATAAAAAATCAGTGATAAAGTTATTGATCTCGGATTCATCAGGAGTTGCCAACTCCATCGCGACAGAAGGTGTCGGCGCACGAAGATCAGCTACATAATCGGCTATTGTAAAATCAATTTCGTGACCAATTCCTGATATAATCGGTATTTTAGATTTAAAAATTGCCCTGGCAACAATCTCTTCATTGAATGCCCATAAATCTTCAATTGAACCGCCGCCGCGTGCAACGATAATTACATCGATATCAGATATTTTGTTCAGTTGTTTTATGCTTTTGACTATTGATTCAGCAGCACCGCTTCCCTGAACTCGTGTTGGCGAAATCACAATTTCAACAATCGGAAATCTTCTTTCAGCAACACTTACCAAATCTTTGAATGCTGCACTATCAATAGCAGTAACAATTCCTATTTTTGAAGGAAAAACAGGAATGGGTTTTTTAAATTTTTCATCGAAGAGTCCTTCAGCATCAAGTTTCTTTTTTAATTTCTCGAAGGCTTCCTGCAATTCTCCAAGCCCAGCCGGTTTCATAGAACGTATATCAAGTTGATAATTTCCGCGAGGAGGATAGACAGTCAACTTTCCGTTGACAATAATTTTCATTCCGTCCTGAGGAGTGAAAAAAACATATTGATTAAGTCCTTTCCACATCGTGCAATTGATCACTGCGTCTGAGTCTTTTAAACTAAAATACCAATGACCAGAAACATGCGATTTGAAGTTTGAGATTTCACCTATCACTGAAAGTTGTTCAAAATTTTCTTCAAGAGTTCTGCGAATTTCTTTAGTTAATTCTGATACGGTTAATATTTGAATTTGGTTTGCCAATTATTCTAATGTGATATTTTTATTTTGAATGTTTGTTCCTGTATCAAGCTCATTATAATTAAGTTCTGAACCAAGAAGACTATGTGGTATTAAAAATATGATAAACATCAATATCGAAGCAAATAAAATCCATCGTTTAGGGTGTTTAAATTTATAAATAGAAATCAGAGCGAGCAGCCAGCCGATAAAGCCAAGTAAAATTTTGTTGTCTGTTAAATCGTGACCAAATGGAAATCCCGTCCAGAACTCACCGAATGCATATTTCTGAACGATTGGACCAAAAATAAATCCACCAATTATTACAAAAATAAAAGTGAGTATAGTTAATGATTTAAACTTTTTACTCTCATTTTCACCAGGAGTGCCTGCCTGTCCGGTTGGCAGGTATTCGTGTTTGGTAGAAAAATATTGAAGTCCTGTTCGGGTGGAGAGCAGCATTGCACCGAAAATAAATATGATGTGAGGAATCAAGAATTCTAGGGGAACATCTCCTTTGAATCTGATGATCACTTCTCCATCTTCAGGAAGTTTTTTTATAAGATCATCTTTCTGCAAAATAATATGATAAATTAATTTCCCCGCCGGAGGTTGATGAGGAAGGAATGCAATTAATTTTTCATCTTGTCTGAGCAGTTCAACATTTGTCCAATCATCGTTTGTTTTGTATCGCTTCCACACCAGAAATCCAGTAACATTGTTTTCTCCGACTGTAATATCAATTTGATGATCACCTTCTCCACCGTGAGTTCTGTCAAGCTTATAATCAATAATTTGGTTACCGATTTTTGTTTCACCACTGATTGGATAAGTTGGACCCGTCACTCTTTGAAACACCGCAGTAATAACTGTAAGTGCAAAAGCAATCAGCCAAAGTAAGATGGATTTTTTCATTGATGATGAACTGTGAGAATTATTTTGAATTTTTTCTAACTGAAAAATAAGTATTAAAACCTCACACTGAAACCGAGTGTAGGAATAATCGGTAACATTGTTGTTGTTTCTCTGCCGAGTGTAAGATCATCATTAACAAAGTAATCATAACCCACAACATTAGAATGATTATAAACATTAATGACATCCAGATAAATAACCCAGTCAAGATCCCACCAATCTGCAAAAGCATTTATGCGCAAATCCAACCTGTGATATTCAGGTTTGCGTGAATTAAGTTTTTTGTCTGCAAAATCAACATCAAATATTACAGGATTATCGCCGTCAGGATTAATATTTCTTGTTGCAATAACGGGGGTTTCCGGTATCCCATCCAGATCCTGATCAGTTAAAATAATTCTTGGTTTTACACCTGCTGGTTGACTAATCGGAAATCCAGATCCAAATTGCCATCTTACTCCAAGCTCAAGCCAACTGTTAATCTGATAATTTAAAACTACATTAACAGTATGTCTCTGATCAAAATTGAATGGATATTTAATTTCATCTTCATATCTGTTTGCAAATGCCAATGCATACGAAACCCAGCCTGAAAATCTGCTTTCATAAAAAGTATTTTTCTTTGAGAGAAAAAATTCAAATCCATACGCTTCACCAAAAGCAGAATTAACTGGAATCTGAGTTAATGAATCACCGCTGAAAGTTGCTGGTAAAGTCCAGCCGGAAGAATATCTTGGATCTTTTCCGGGAATCGGTTCAGTATAAAATCTATCACCCTGAAGTTTTTGAGGTCGGTAAAGATTATCAAAATCTTTATAATAACCTTCGACCCTTGTACTCCATTCACCGCTCAGCCATCTTTCAATCCCGAGCACGTAATGAACGGCTCTTTCAGCTACAAGTGTTGATGTATATCGGTCTGAAAGATCGTAGAGAGTTCCCTGGTCAAAAAACTTTTCATAACCAGGTGATTGGTAATATAACCCCCATACAGCTCGAAGTGTTGTTAATTCATCAAATGCATAGGACATAGATATTCTCGGTGCTAAATATGCTTTTTCCAGAATATTATAATAATCTAATCTTAGACTTGGCTGAAATGTGAGTTGCTCATTGAGCTTAATATTATCCTGAACATAAGCTCTGTAACGATTATAGTATTTAACATCTTTAATGTCATCAAGTGCAGCTCTGAACTGCGGATTAGAATTAAAGACCGCTTCAAGTTCTTCATCGAGATCAAAAGTAAAATCTATTGTAGTCTTCATAAAGTCAGCACCAAATCCTGATTCGATTATGTGATCATTAAGTATGTAAGTAAATTTATCATCAACAGAATATTTTTCATAAAAAAAATCACCACCGAACGAAAATCGTAAAAGATACGGAGCTAATGTATCAGGAATTGTGTTTTCAAAAGCTCCACGATTTAATGAAGGATCCAGTATCTGAGAATCGAAATCTGTTGTACCATTATTTCTGTAATAAGAGACAATTAATTTGTTTAAGGTATTTCGGTTCGGTGCATAATGCCATGCGCTGGATATTAAATCATTGTTGGTAATATTATAAACTCCAACGCTGTCGGGAGTTGTTCTTTCTTCAGCACTGACAACATCTACTGCATCTCTTGATAAAATACCATTGAATAAAAATTTGTGTCCATCGTACGGACCAATTACAATTTTGCCCTGTAAATCATAAAAACTCGGGAAGCTTGTATTCTCATCTACAAGTCCTGCATTCTTGACGAATGGTTCCATAATCAAATCATAATAAGTTCTTCTTGAATTGAACAGCCAGCTTCCTCTTAAGTTAAACGGATTCTTTCCTTCTAAAACTATATTTGCATCGACAATGGAGATATTTACATTACCACTTAAACTCTTAGAAGTAGTTCCTTCGCGGTTCGTTACATCCAGCACGGCAGATAATCTGTCACCATATTTTGCAGGGAATCCTCCCGAAATTAAATCAACATTTTCGACTGCATCAGGATTGAACATACTCACGACACCATAAAGTCTGTAGGGATTGAATACTTCAACGTCATCAAGAATTATTAAATTCTGATCAGGTCCGCTTCCTCTTACAATCAGTTGAGAAGAAAAATCATTTGGTGCAAGTACTCCGGGTAATGATTGAAGCGTTCTGAAAACATCTTCAACAGCACCGGCAAGAATTTTTGCGTCTCTCGGATTAAGATCAATCAGGCTTGTTCTTGTATCTCTTTGATCCTGGCTTTTTACATCAATGACTTCCACATTCTGCAGCTCAATTGCGATTGGCTCAAGCTCAACATTTAATTCAGTTGTCTTATCTGCTTCAATATTTACATCAATGGTTTTTGACTCATATCCAATCAGACTGAATTTAACCTCGTATCTGCCCAACGGAATTCCGATAATCTCATAAGTCCCATCCAGCTTGCTTGCAGTTCCGGTATGAGTATCAAGAATAATTATATTAACGAATGGCAATGCTGATGAACCATCGGAGATTTTCCCTTTCAATTTTCCATTCTGCGCAAAAGAAATTGAGGAAAGAAAAATCAGAAGCAATATGAAAGAAATAATTTTCAACAAGTCTTAATTAACAATTCTAAAATTATTTAACTATAACAAAATCGGGTGGTAAATAAGTAGCTGAAAAGGTAATAACTCAATTGATATAAAACGAGAAAAGCCCGGAATAAAACCCCGATATAAATTTCCTGGAAACTTGTACCGTTTGTGTGAAAAGTAAAATTGCTTCTGCAGCGAATGTATGTGGTGAATGTATCAAATATTGTAAAGAGACCGACTGAAAATTCAGGACTGATACCCTGATTAGTATCAAAGTTTGAGTAGAGAGTTATCCCGGGTGATACAAATTCTAAACCCGGAACTTCGAAAATTTTTTTATAACCTGCACGAAGATACCCCGGGTCTTCCAAATTAAAAATATAACTGTACTCGATAGAAATAAAACCTGATGGATAGTTTAAACTTTTAGAACGAAATGATATAATTGGAATTTCTTTTGTCAAACTAAAATAATTTTGCTGTGATACTGCTACAAAGCTGGGATATGGAATCAGCAACATCGACGAACCGAATAAACAGATCGTAAGAAGATCAGAGCCTTCTTTAATTTTTGGTTCAAACGGTATATCAAAATCAAATACTTCACTTGTATCTATTGACCCCAATTTAGTTTCTGTTATTATAACAAAATTTACTACGGTATCAATGAATGCAAGATCATTTATAATAATTTCAGCTTTATGCAGATCTACATAATTTGCTGACACTGTGTATTCATATTTTTCTTCTAAAACAACTTTTGATTTGCACACTTCGCTTGTATAAAAGGAAAGTTTAAAGGTGTATGGTAACTCCCGCGTGCAATAAGCATCTATCAGATAAACCTCAATTGAATCTGTTTGACCAAATGATATATTTGAACAAGCAAGTATTAAAATCAGAAATATTGTTCGGGTGAATTTCATTCTTTATATAAATAAAAAGTTACTTCTCTCAAATTTATAAAAATCGAATGTCAGTTTAATACCTTTTTATCATACATAAATAAATCTAGTGTGACTTCATTTCAGGATAAAATATTAATGATACTAATTGTATGAACAAATTTGTTCAATGTGAATTGAACGGATTATACCCAATCACAATGACTATGATTCGCATAAACTTTTGTTGTATATTTAAATGTTCGTTCTTCGGGTTGTCTTGATCATTAAAAATCTTCCACTGCGCCAGGCGCGAAAATCGTTAGCTGTATGTTTTAAACAGCATTTTATTAACTCATCATAATAAATCGATTAGTAATATGTTCACTCATTTTGATGACAAAGAAAAAGCCGTCCTTTATCCACCAGACAGACGGTTATTCATAGGTCCGAAACCTCATGTTTTTTTAATTGCTGGTATTTTGTTTTTAGCAACGGTCGGAGTTGCATGGTTACAATATTTATTTAATGGTTTGCCCGCAGATCCTTCTGTAAAATTACTTTCAATTCCTGAAACAGGTCCCACAGGTTTTCCAATCTGGATAATACTTTGTCATTGGGTAAATTTTTTCTTTATTGTAATTCTGGTAAGAAGCGGATTATCAATTTTAATGGATCATCCCCGACTATATTTTAACAATGGATGTGTACCGGGAAGTGAGTGGATAAAATTTACACCTGTAAAAGTACCTACTGATAGATTGTGGACAGCAAAAGATGATGCTCGTTATATAAGTCCACTCATTGGTTTGCCCGGATATCGACACACAGTAGGCATTGCCCGCGGATGGCATTTTATTCATGTTCCGTTTTTTGTATTGAACGGAGTGATATTCGTAATATTATTATTATTTGCAAGTGATCAATGGCAAAGAGTAGTGCCAACATCATGGCAAATTATTCCAGATGCATGGAGTGTGTTTGTACATTATGCTACGTTTCATATGCCAATAGAACCAAATGGATTTTATTATTATAACGCACTACAAAAAATTTCTTACTTTGGTGTAATATTTATTCTAGCTCCGACCGCTATGCTGAGTGGTATGTGTATGTCACCTGCAATAGAAAATCGATTTCACTGGCTGCCAAAATTATTCATCAATCGTCAGGGTGCCAGATCAGTGCATTTTCTGGTAATGTTTAGTTATGTGATTTTTACAATTATTCATGTTAGTATGGTAGCAGCAACCGGTTTGGTTAGAAATATGAATCATATCACACTGGGAACAGACAACGTATCAGATCCTACAGGACTTTATATCGGATTAATTATCATTGGTTTTACAGCAGGATTTTGTGTGTATGCTCATTGGGTATCATGGAACAAACCGCGTTGGGTTCAAAAGAATGGTTCTCTTGTCAACGAAAAATTATGGGAGGCTACTATTAATCGTTTAAAGCCTGTCCAACATTTTGAAAAAAAAGATATAACTAATTACTTTTGGCCAAATGGTAAATTGCCCACTTCTGATAAATGGAAAAAACTTGCAGTAAATAATTTTAAAGATTATAAACTAAAAGTTGGAGGTTTGGTAGAAAACCCGGTCGAATTATCATTAGATGACATGAAAAAACTTGCAGAGGATCAAACCATAACGATGCATCACTGCATTCAGGGCTGGTCAGGAATTGCACAATGGAGAGGGCTATCTATTAAAACGCTTGTGGAATTGGTAAAGCCACATCCATCAGTTAAAACAGTTGCGTTTTATTCATTCGGAGAAGGATTATTTGGTGGAGTTTATTATGATACTCACACACTGGATAATTGTCTGAAGCCCGGTGCATTGTTAGCATGGGAAATGAATTATGAACCACTACCTGAAGTTTATGGAGCTCCACTCCGATTAAGAATTGAAAATCAATTAGGATACAAAATGGTAAAATGGATTGAACGGATTGAGTTTGTGGAAACACATAAAACTTTGGGAAAAGGCTTTGGTGGTAAAAATGAAGATGATGAATATTTTGATCTGCTTGCCAATACATAATAAGAGACTCCTGAAAAGTTTTAGTTTGTCATATTGAACGACCTGCCTGCCGGTAAGGCAGGAGTGAAATATCTTGTTTTAAATTGAAAAGAGTGACACATTAATAATAATTCAGAAGTCTCAATGACTTATTCACAAAGCAGACGGATAAAATAAAATATAAAACTATTTAACTCACGCTTTGCTAATAAACTTTAAGATAACAAATTTCAGTCAAACGGTTTTCCTTTCTTTTTGAAATGTATAAAACAAGAATAACAGCACTGCTCAGAAAACTAAAACTAATGCATTACAGTGATCGGATGAATTTCTATTATCAGAAATATAGAAACCGATCCATTAACAGGATATTTAAAGAAAAAAATCCGGATGTGGTTCTTCCACCTGATTATATGATTTATGAATCTTTTCAGATGAACTATGAAAATTATTTCAATGACAGTCTTGACACAGCAAAATGGCTTATCAGCTATTTTGAAAATTATATCAGCTTAAAAAATATTAGGCTACTTGAATGGGGCTGTGGTCCGGCAAGAATTATTCGTCATCTTCCAAAATTGCTGGACAACACTTGTGAAATTTATGGATCAGATTACAATCACGAAACGATTGGGTGGTGTGAAAAAAATATTTCCGGAATTGATTTTTCAAAAAACAATCTTGAACCACCCCTCAAATTTCCAAACAACTTCTTTGATATTATTTATGCAACATCTGTCTTCACACATTTATCAGAAGAAATGCACTACGCTTGGCTGAATGAATTAAAAAGAGTATGCAAAACTAATGGAATAATTTTTCTGACTACACACGGAGATAATTGCAAGCCAAAATTATCGGCTGATGAATTGAAAATTTTTGAATCGGGAAAACTTGTTATCAGAGGAAATGTTAAGGAAGGACACAGAACATTTGCTGCATATCAGCCACCTGAATTTATGCGAAAACTTTTTTCTGAAGTTGAAATACTTGAACACTCGACAAGATCACCCGAAGGAAATTATATTCCGCAGGATGTTTGGATTGTCAGAAAGAAATAAATTATTTTTTCAACGCTTGTTCAACATCAGTAATTAGATCTACAACATCTTCAATTCCAACAGAGAAACGAACCAAAGCATCTGTAAAACCATACTTTTCTTACTTAATGAGAGTAAATTGAGTTAGTGTATTAAAACTATATATTTATTAATTTTAATTGTAACTAAATATTTAATTGCTATTGTAATGATTAAAGTAAATAAAGAAAAAATTGCAGAATTATTAATCAGAAATAAAAATATTTCATTCGCTTATTTGTTTGGTTCATATGCAAAAAATAAAATAAGGTTTGGAAGTGATCTGGATATTGGGATATATTTTAATGCTGAGCCAACAATCTTTGAAATCGGAATACTGGTTAATGAGCTTGAAGATATTACGGAACACGAGATTGATTTAGTCAGCTTAAAGAACTTGTACGAAATAAATCCTAAACTCGCCTACTCAGTAGTTGCTGATGGAATATTACTTTTTTCAATTGATGAACAATTATTGGTTCAATACAAAAAAAATGTATTCCTAAAATATCTTGACTTTAAACCTGTAATTGATCTTTTTACCAGAAAATTGAATGAACGTATTTCTAATAACAAATTCGCCGATTTTTAAAAAATGAATATTGATAAATTGACAAGACTTGAAGAAAATTTAAAAACCCTGGAACAGTTCAGAAATAGTTATTCACTCGATGATATTATTTCCAACAAAATTGATGAGTGGGGACTCCGATACGGACTTTTCGAATCAATACAAATTATTATTGATATTTCCTGCAGCATAGTAGCAAATAAAAATTTAGGCACTCCTAAAAATTATTCGGAATGCATATCATTATTAGTTTCCAATGATTATTTAAATAAAGATTTGGGTGAAAAGATAAAAAGTATGATAGGTCTTAGAAATTTATTAATTCACGAATATGGTATAATAGAAGTGAACAAACTATTTGCGAATCTTGATCATATAAATGATGTACGAAATTTTATTCAATCCATTAAGTCAGCACTTTAGTATCTAGTCTTACTTAATAACTGCCCAATCAACATCTCTTATCAAACTTGCCTGCAGGCAGGAGCGTCTTCTACATCTTCTATTTATTTAGTGCATTTTCAACGTCATCTATTAAGTCTTCTACATCTTCAATACCAACAGAGAAACGAACCAAAGCATCTGTAAAATCATACTTTTCTCTTTCAGCTTTCGGAACTGAAGCGTGTGTCATTGAAGCAGGATGACAAATTAAACTTTCAACTCCACCGAGACTTTCAGCAAGAGCAAAAACTTTTACTCCGTTCAAAACTTTTTTAGCTTTTTCAAGTGTACCGAAATCAGCAGAAACCATTCCGCCAAATCCACGCATCTGCTTTTTTGCAAGTGGATGTTGAGGATGATCTTTCAATCCGGGATAAATAACTTTTTTTGCTAATCCAGATTCAAATAAAAACTTAGCAAAAGCTTTTGCATTTTCTTCGTGCTGTTTCATTCGTACTGCAAGAGTTTTTGTTGCACGAAGAACAAGCCAGCAATCAAAAGGAGATGGTATCGCTCCGGCTGCGTTTTGAATGTATCGAAGACGTTCGTGATATTTATCATTATTCATTACTAGTATTCCGCCGATAGCATCGCTATGTCCGTTAATATATTTTGTTGTGCTGTGAAGCACGATATCAATTCCCCACTCTATCGGGTTCTGAAAATACGGACTCATAAAAGTATTATCGCAAACAGTTATCAGATTATTTTTCTTTGCAATATCCGAAACTGCTTTCAAATCAGTTAAAATCAACATAGGATTTGTAGGAGTTTCAACGAAAATCATTTTTGTATTTTTATTAATTGCACTTTCAATATTTTTTAACTCACTTGTATCAACCCACGAGTATTGTAAACCAAATGCAGTAAGATTTTGTTCGAACAATCTGTACGTTCCACCATAAACATTGTTCGAAACAATAACATGATCTCCTGCTTTCAATAAACTCATCAATGAGTGAGTTGCTGCAAGTCCAGATGAAAATGCAATTCCATATTTTCCTTTTTCGAGAGTAGCAATATTTTTTTCTAATGCCTGTCTGGTGAGATTGTGAGTTCGACCATACTCATAACCTTTATTTTTACCAAGTTCTTCCTGTACATAAGTTGAAGTAAGGTACAGTGGCGTAATTACTGCACCGGTTGTTGGATCAGGAATTTGTCCTGCGTGAATTGCATCTGTTGAAAAGCCCATTTTTATTCTTTCAGGTTATTATTTAATATTTTGTAAATGGAATAATGAATATCGAACTTCGAATATCGAATCTCGAACTTTTGTTTTTAATTATCCTTTGTCTTTATTTTATTTTTTTTAGCTGTATCAATACTTTTAACAAATATAGATATGAGTTCATTACATTCAATTAATCCTTTATCAACCGGCTCAATATCAATTATCAAAGGAACACGCTTTGTTATTTTTAAAGCAACTCTTGTTTCTCTTAATTCTTTTAAAAGAATTTTAAATTTATGAATAAAATCACTTAACGATTCAGCACTTTGTGCTTCACCATAATTTAGAGCGGGCGAAGTTCCGGATCGTACTATTTGTCCAGCAATATGATTACCAGCTCTGGTATTTTTTAAATTCTCTGCAATAGTTATTACTAACACAGCAAATTCGATTAATCTGTCTTCAAGATCATATTTTTTATTGTTTGTGCTCATTGATCCGTCTGTATTTTAATTCGATATTCGAAATTCATTATTCGTCATTCGATATTTAAGAAAATTTATTCTTCTACTTTCCCTGTTCAATATTCGATATTCAACAGATTCCTTCTCCGGCAGTTTCCGGATCGCAATGACTCTACTATTTGCTATCTAAATTAATTAGATCATATCTCGTGATTATATCTGTTATCAGACCAAAGTCGGAGACAAGTATAGCTGAGTTGTTTTTTATACATTTTTTAACTTCTTCAATTTCAGTTATTGCGTCGAGAATTGGTAAACTTTCTTCCATCACATCTTTGATAAGATTATTATAAAGCTGAGGATTATCTACCAACTTTGAAAGTAAACGACTTTCCCGAATTGCTCCAATCGACTGTTTGCCTTTTAAAACAGGAATTTGTGAGTACCCTGTTTTAGTTATTAACTCAAGCACGTCTTTTACTTTATCATCTTCTTTTACAGATATAATTTCCTCAATTCCAAAAGATTTTTTCCTATCTGAAATATCGCGAAGAGTTTTTATTTCAGTATCGAGCATCCTGTTTAACTTCAACCAGTCTTCATTATGTACTTTGGATAAATATCTTTCACCCGTATCACAAACAATGAATACAACTACATCATCTTTTGATAATTTTTTGGAAATATCAAGTGCAACATTAACAATTGTTCCCGTACTTCCTCCGCAAAAAATTCCTTCTTCCTTTGTAAGTCTTCTGGCTGCAGCAAAAGATTCCTTATCACTTACGTTAATTATTTTATCAATATACTGGAAGTGAACATTTTCCGGTAAACAATCCTGACCAATTCCTTCAACAAGATACGGAGTCCCTTTAATTACTTCTCCGGTTTCTTTGTAATGTTTAAATATTGAACCAAGCGGATCAGCACCAATCACCTGGATGTTTGGATTTTTTTCTTTCAGGAATCTTCCGGTTCCACTTATTGTTCCTCCTGTTCCAATGCTCGAAACAAAATGAGTTATCTTTCCATCTGTCTGTCGCCAGATTTCCGGTCCGGTTGTCTTGTAATGAATTTCAGGATTTGAAGGATTTGAATATTGGTAAGCAAAAAATGAATTCGGAATTTCAGTGGAAAGTCTTCTTGCAACATTCACATAATATTCAGGATCATCAGGATCAACAAGATTTGAGACGACAATAACTTCAGCGCCAAATGCTTTGAGATAATTTATTTTTTCCGCGCTCACTTTTGATGTAACAACAAAAATACATCTGTATCCTTTTACTGCTGCGGAAATTGCAAGACCAATTCCGGTATTTCCACTTGTAGCTTCGATAATTGTTCCGCTGGATTTTAATACACCTTTTCTCTCGGCATCTTCTATCATTGAAAATCCAATGCGATCTTTTACGCTTCCACCCGGATTAGCAGACTCCAGCTTTGCAAATATCTGCGGCTTTAATCCTTTGTTTATCCGATTTAGCTTTATAAGCGGCGTGTTGCCTATCTGTTCGAGCATGTTGTTTTTGTATTCCACTTAATAATATTTACTTTCTTTTTATAAAAAATTGTCCAATGATAATGATTTGAGTGGAATGATGAAAGAATATATATCGGAAGGGGAAAATTAAACTAATTGGTAATTTGTTTTCTTCTCCTCTCCAACCTTTCTGTTCTTCTCGTTGCTGTTCCATAAATAAACACAGAAACCAAAGCTACTAAAGTGCCCCCACTAAGCAGCGGACCAAAGACACTAAATCCATTGATGGTTAAGTAAATACCTCCCAGAACTCCAACTAATCCCAGAATAAATCCAAAAATTAATCCTATTCTTGAATTAGTTATGTCAGACTGAATAACTTTACTTTCAATGCTAATCCTGTGTTCAGTTTGCCTTTCAGCTTGTTTAATAATTCTATCTGCTGAACCAGGCACAACTTTTTCAAATTTTTCAAGAATATCGGGATGGGGCAAGGGACCAGCATATAGTTCAGCTTTTACAGATTGTATAACCTCCTGCTTAAACTTTTCTGGTTTATTTGAAGTCAAATTGTGGTTCCTTCTCTTCAGGAAATTGCAGTTCCAACTGATCAATAGCTACTTTAATATCATTTCCAATAGCCTTCCAATCAGAAGCGAGAGCTCGTGCATCTGCCTCTTCTTCACTTTCTGAATAGTTATATTCATTAAGTGTACTACCTAAATCTAAAATTCGAGCAATTCCTTCAATAAAGGATGGTCGTGAGAATAAAAAGAATGTGTCTCCCATATAATTAACTTTAAAATTTTATTTTTAATAAATGATTGATAAGTTTAGAAAATTTAGTAACTCCTTATGACTAAAATATCCTTTAGTATTTTCTTTGTCAAGAAATTTTATCATGACTAGTGGGCAAGTTTTATTCCAATTAATAAAATTACAAGTCAAAAAATGATGGGAGGAATCAACATCAACCCGTGGATATTAGTTTCAATTTGATAATGTGATTATTTTTACAATAGTTGATTTTGTAAGGAATATAGATATGGAGAAGTAAAAATGACTGAATATAATATGATTACAAACAGGCGATTACACTAATGTTTATACAATGAGAGAAATCTTTAAAAAATATCTCCACTCAATAGCCACCAAGTTTTCACACCCTGAAACTTCGGAAATGGGATACCGAACCGATTTCGAAATTCTTCTTCAGGGTATATTTGAAAAGATAAATGTCAAAAGAATAGACCACGATCCTAAAGCCAAGCACGGCAACAAACCTGATTTCATTGTGATGAAGAACGATATTCCCATTCTTTACATTGAAGCAAAAACTATTGGTGAATCTCTTGATAAGATTGAAAAGTCAAAGCAGATGGAAAGGTACTTTGGTTATGCTAATCTCGTTTTAACAGATTATGTTGAATTTCGGTTTTACAGGAATGGAATTAAGTACCAGGAACCGATAAAAATTGCACAGTATGATTTCGATTCAAGAACTATTACTCCCCTTCCAGATAAATTTGATTTTGCCGGAAACACTTTACTTCAATTCACTCAATCTCACAAAGAACCAATTAAATCTGGTGAACATCTTGCAAAAATTATGGGTGGGAAAGCTCAACGAATAAGAGACAACATTAAAGAAGTTCTGGCAAAGAAAGATGAAAAGAAACCAGAGATACTGAACGTTTACAACACAATTAAAAAACTTCTTGTGCACGATCTTGATGTAGAAGATTTTGCTGATATGTATGCTCAGACGCTGGTTTATGGATTATTTGTTGCAAGGTACCATGACGAAACTCCTGAAAAATTTTCTCGTCAAGAAGCGCGTGATTTAGTTCCTGCATCAAATCCTTTTCTAAGAAATTTCTTCGATCATATTGTTGGACCCAATTTTGATAAACGACTGGAATACATAGTGAATGAATTGTGTGAAGTGTTTTCTCACGCAAATATTCAACAGTTGATGAAACAATATTTTGAAAGAGGTCATGCTGAATTTATTTCAGCATCTTCCGATGAGACCCTGAAACGAGTTCAGGGTGACAATATCGGTCCTGATCCTGTGATTCATTTTTATGAAGATTTCCTTAAAGAATACGATGCTGAACTTCGCAAGAAAATGGGTGCTTATTATACTCCATTACCTGTTGTTAGATTTATTGTTCGGTCTGTTGATTATCTCCTGCAAAAAGAATTTAACCTTCCTTCTGGACTTGCCGATACTTCAAAACTTGAAAACGGAATTCATCGCGTTCAGATTCTTGATCCTGCTGTTGGAACCGGAACTTTTTTAAGTTCAGTCATTCGTGAAATTTATTTGAAGCTGAAAAACAGCGGACAAATTGGGCGCTGGACAACTTACGTCCATAACGATTTACTTCCGCGACTTCACGGTTTTGAACTGATGATGGCTCCATACACTATTGCACATCTTAAACTTAGTATGGCTTTTAAAGCCACGGGTTTTAAATACTTTAACCGCCGTCTTGGAATTTATCTCACCAACTCGCTTGAAGAAAGTGCACCTCAGCAAGAAATGTTTACTGGCTTTGGTTTTGCTGAAAGCATTGCCGATGAATCTAAAGAAGCTGCTCTTATTAAAAACGAAGCTCCTATAATGGTTGTAATCGGTAATCCACCTTATAGCATAAGTTCTGAAAATAAAAGTCCATGGATTCTTGATTTAATAAAAGAGTATAAGAAAGATTTAAACGAAAAAAATATTCAACCGCTTTCTGATGATTATATAAAATTTATTCGATATGCGGAACATTTTATCGAAAAGAATAAAACTGGTATCGTAGCAATGATTACAAATAACTCTTTCTTAGATGGCATCATTCATCGTCAGATGAGAAAGCACTTACTTGAAACTTTTGATGAAATTTATTTTCTCGATTTGCATGGAAGCACCAAAAAGAAAGAAACAGCAGCTGATGGAAGTAAAGATGAAAATGTTTTTGATATACAGCAAGGTGTTGTCATTTCAATTATGATCCGAAAGTCAGAAAAAAAAGAAAAACTTGGAGCAGTTAAGTTTGCAGAAGTTTATGGGACACGAAGAAACAAATTTTATTTTCTTGATGAAAACGACTTAAGAACAATTAAATGGCAAAATTTAAATTCGTTTTCACCCAATTTCTTTTTTGTACCAAAAGATTTTAAAGCAATTCAAGGTTATAACGAAGGATTTAAAGTTGATGAAATTTTCATAAATAATACTTCTGGTGTAAAAACTCATCACGATGATGAATTAGTAAGTTTTAACGAATTTGAAGAAAATAGTGAACCATATTTATATCGTCCTTTTGATACTAGATGGATTCAATATGATTTAGATAAAGTAGTTCGTCATCGTTATTCAGTAATGAAACATATGTTAAAGGATAATGTTTGCTTACTAACTTGTCGACAACAATCTACTTTTGACTTTCAACATGTGCTTATTACAAAATCCTTAAGTGATTTTTGTTCGGTTTCACTACAGACAAAAGAATCTACTTATGCATTCCCTCTGTATTGGTATTTAGACAATAATACAAAAGAGGTAAACCTCAAAAAAGAAATTGTAGAAGAAATAGAAAAGAAAGTTGGCAAAGTAACGCCGAAGGATATTCTCGATTATATTTATGCTGTTCTTCACTCACCTTCTTACAGGAAAAAGTATAAAGAGTTTTTAAAGATAGATTTTCCTCGTGTGCCTTATCCAAAAAACAAAGAAAGTTTTAAAAAACTTGTTACACTTGGAACTGAACTTCGCCTACTTCATCTTCTCGAATCACCAAAAGTAAATCAGTTCATTACAACATATCCTGTTTCGGGAAATAACGAAGTCGAGAAGATAAGGTTTGAGAATAGTAGTCATGCTGAACTTGGTTCAGCATCTAAGATTCCGAAACAAGCCTGCTTGACGGCAAGGCAGGTTCGGAATGACAACAACGGAAAAGTTTTTATAAATAAAGAACAATATTTTGGTAAAGTTCCTGAGATTGTCTGGAACTTTTACATCGGTGGTTATCAGCCAGCACAAAAATGGCTAAAGGATAGAAAAGGAAGAACACTCACAAATAGCGATATCGAACATTATCAGAAAATTATTGCTGCCTTAACAGAAACTGATAGGATAATGAAAGAGATTGATAAAATTAAAATTTGAAGTAATAATTAAAAACGAGAACTAATTATGAATGAAGAACTAGAGAAAATACCCGAACAATCAAATAGTAATCAAAAACAAAATGAACTGACTTTGCCCGAATTGATAAAGTTAGCTGAACCATTGATTAAATCGTGGACAGAAAATGATAATGAAAAACATCGTCGAGAATTAGATTTCGAAAATAATATCCTAAAGGAATCAAGCCGCCAGAATCGCTTAACGACAATTGGAATCTTTATAATATCTGGTTTAGTTTTATTTATTTCAGGTGTTCTCTTTTATATTGGTCGTGATTCAACTGCAATGGATTTAATAAAACTCGTTGTTGGCTTTGGTGGCGCATTACTTGGTGGATATGGTTATGCTCGAACCAAAAGTAACTCACGAGAGAGCGATAAATAAAAGAAATAGATTCCTTCTTTTCTCTTCTTCTGAAATTAATTATTAATATTTAGTTGCCACTAATAAATATTTAATAATTAATTTGCGTGACCGAACTATGTCATCTATATATTGTCACTTAATATTTTTCGAGTAGAAAGTATTGTTAGCATTTATTTTGTAATCATTGTATGTTTCTGCAAATAAAACTTCTAAATATTTTATTGAAACAATATGAAAACTGCATTAATTATCGTTCTACTTTTTTTAGGAATTCACCAAACTAAAGCGCAACAAACAAACCCGGATTATGATTCAACGCTTGCAAAGAAACTCGGGGCAGATGATTATGGAATGAAAGGATATGTTTTCGTTATGCTCAAAACCGGAACCAATACAACAACTGATGAAGAATTCATTGACAGTTGTTTTTCCGGTCATCTTCAAAACATAAAACGTCTTGTAAAAGAAGACAAACTGATAGTTGCCGGTCCTCTTGGCAAGAACGAGAATAAGTATCGTGGAATTTTTATTCTGGATGTATCAACAATTGAAGAAGCTGAAGAATTAATTCAAACTGATCCTGCCATCAACTCGAAATTACTTGCAGCAGATTTATACAAATGGTATGGTTCTGCAGCTTTACCTGTTTATATAGAAACTTCTGATAAAATTTGGAAAGTTGGATTTTAATCTGTTATTCAGCAAATCATTTTCATTCACCACCATCCGTATAGCGATTTGATACTTAATCTTTATGGAAATCACTGAAACAATTTATATAAAATCAAGAAGCGAATGGCGAACCTGGTTAAAGAAAAATTTCAAAACAAAAAAAGAAATCTGGTTTATTTTTCCGAGTAAAGCTTCAGGTAAAAAAAGAATTTCGTATGAAGATGCTGTTGAAGAAGCTTTGTGCTTTGGCTGGATTGACAGCACGGTAAAGAAAATTGAAAAAGATAGTCACGTTCAAAGATTCACTCCGAGAAATCCGAAAAGCAAATACTCGCAGTTAAATAAAGAAAGATTAAAGAAATTGTTAAAATCGAAAAAGGTCATCGCATCAATTAAAATAACTCTCGATGATCTGGAAAATGAAAAATTTATTTTTCCAATTGATATCATTGACGAAATAAGGAAGAATAAAGAGGCATGGAAGAATTATCAGAAATATTCAGAATCTTATAAAAGAATTCGTATTGCATTTATCGATGGTGGCAGACGAAGACCTGAAGTTTTGAAACAAAGATTGACATACTTTATCAGGATGACTGAAAAGAATAAACAGTACGGTACACCCGGAATAGAAAAATATCTTTAATATTCATCTTTACCTCTTATTCTTATTCAAAATATCCTTTTCTAAATTTTCAGGGGTTTCATAAAAATAAATTATACGACTTTATTCTTTTTTAATATTTATTATATTTAATCTATGAGTTAGATTTCAGAAGTATCAAAACTTTCGGGAGGCAAGAAACAAATGCCAAAAACAGATTTAAGCAACGAAGTGAAAATAGAAGAAGGTAAAGGCAAGAGTATCTTTTTTATCACTTTAATTCTTGTTATCGGTGTAGTAATAATTTTTATTTACTCAATTGCACATGGCGCCGATAAGTTTTTATCCATTCTCAGTATATCCGCTATAATTGCTTTAACAAGTGCAATTGTTGGTGCGTTCATCGGATTCATTTTTGGAATACCCAGAACTCCAGCCGCCAAAGATTCAGAAAATATCGGAGCCAATACTAATCTCGAAGAAATTTCAGACTGGATTACAAAAATAATAGTTGGTGTGAGCCTGGTTCAATTGAATCAGTTAAGCGATGGAATTTATAAAATTGGTAATACGCTTTCGCAGGGAATGGGAGGACAGCCAAGCTCGTTTGTTTTTTCTGTTTCAACAATGATATTTTATTTCGTTGGTGGATTTTTTCTCGGGTATCTGTGGAGTAGAATTTATCTGCCAAAAATATTATTAACTTCCATGGAAGAAGGATATAGAAGAAAGATAAAAGAAAAAGAAGATGAATTGATGGAAACACAATCCCTGGTAGATGATAAAAATATTAATATCGATATCAGGAAGGAAGTTGAGTCATTATTATTGCAATCCGATCCGAAAAATTATAAAGATTTTAAAGGTGAAGATTTTACAAAGGATAAATTGCAAACGCTCATTAATAAAATCATTGATAAGTTTGAAAATAATGATGCACAAATATTATTCGGACAAATTATTATCGCTTTATATAATATCAGAAATTACAATTTAATTAATGAGCTTGCTGATCAATATAAAAAGGATATTGACATTAGTTATAGTACCTGGACAGACATTGCACTGGCGAATATGAATTTATATAACACCAACAGAGATAAAGAATATTACAAACGAATGAACGAAGCAATTGTAAACACACGAAAATCTATTTCCGATTACGGTGTTACTTATGCAATTGAATTATATTTTGAATTAATCGATTTAACCATTGCAATCCAGGATAAAGATGAGAAGATTAAATCACGGGCTGAAGAAAACATTCAGTCAATACTTGATGAACTAAAATTAAAACCCGATGTTGCAGCTTTCGAAGCAATTAATTATATGAACAAAAATGAAGTCATACCAAGATGGATGGATTACAATAAATTATTACGGGATAATTTTGCTGAAGCATACAACCAAATTGATAAGAAGAGTAAGACGTACAAGGAATCAAATCCTGACCAGACGAAATATTATCAGACAGAAGCATAATTGTATTTTGGATTTCCCGATTATTGCGCAATATTGATATGATTCAATCAAAATTTAAGAATAGGGTTATAGACTAATTACAAACACATTAGCTTGCTTGCGAATCCTAAAATCTTAAATCGTGAAATAAGATCAGAAAATTATTCCCGGATAAAACTAAAGCTTCTTAAAAAATTTTCAGCATTTATTTTTTTTGCTGCCTGTTTGTTTTTTAAATTATAACACTTGATGACACAACTGTTTTTAATTAATTTGTATTACAATAAAAAGCATTTGCGTATAACTACCCAAATTGGGTGGATAGACGTAATGTGGTAAGCTAAGAGTTGGTGGCAACCCTGCGAACGACACAGCGTCAACTCAATATTATTTATAACATTTACAAAGGCAACAATATGAGAAGTCTAGACAATCAAATCTTAAAATTATTGTCAAACAATGATGTGACTTTCTTTATTCCACCTTATCAAAGAAATTATGAATGGGGCGAAGAAATGTGCGAAATCCTTTATAAAGATATTGAGAAAGTAGCGAACAGCAGAAACACTCAACACTTTTTCGGAACAGTTATTTATTATGCAGAAAGCACAATTTTAGGACAACCCGATAAATACATTTTGGTTGATGGTCAGCAAAGATTGACAACAACTATGTTGTTTTTAATTGCCGCTCGTGATTGCATTACTGATGACTCATTAAAAAACACTATTGATTCAAAATATTTGAAGAATAATAACGTCAGTGGCGATGTTGAATATAAAATCAAATTAAAACAAGTTGAATCTGACTGGAAAGCATACAAGAATATCATTTTGGGGGAACACTTAGATGATAGTGATAAAAAGTCTAATGTTTTTAAAAACTACAAGTTTCTCAAATCAAAATTAGACAAGTTAGAACAGAACTACATCAGGGATTTAATTGAAAAAGGTTTAGTGAATTTTAATATCGTAACAATTCAGTTAGAACCAGAAAGAAATCATTGGGAAAAGCCGCAAGAAATTTTTGAGAGTATGAACTCGCTTGGAAAACCGTTATCTCTTTCGGATTTAGTCAGAAACTACTTATTGCTCGGAAAAACTTCCGCTCAACAAAATAATTTGTATCATAATTTTTGGTTAAAAATAGAGCAAAATTTATCAGGCGATAATAACGCCTTTTCTGTTTCAGCTTTTATTCGTGACTATATGCAGTTGATTGATATTTCGAGTTACAAAAAAGCAACCGACTCAAACCATAAAGAACTTTATCGTGATTTTAAAGATTTGTTTGGCGATGACAACCACGAACAACTAATTAAAAAGTTGGCAGAATACTCTAATGAGTACGCAATTTTAGCTAGGTATAAATCAAGCGGAAACAATAAAATTGACCAAAAAATTACTGATTTAAGAACACTCAAAGTTTCTGCATTCCATTCTTTCATTTTAGGAATTTTGCGTTTGAGAACTGATGAAAAAATTATTGATGAGGATTGCTTAGTAATATTGGATGCCATTTTTGTATATGTTGCTCGTAAAAGTATTTTAGGAATTAGAAAATCAGAAAATAAAGATGCAGCATTATTTTCAAAGTATTTTGATGAATTAGTTTTAGCGACTAATAAGAGAGAGAAAATGTTAGAAATTTGTTCAAATCAGACTTTTTCCATGAGGCTACCAAATGACAAAGAAGTTCATCAGTTTTTATTAAGTGAAAAATCTAATTTTTACAACTTTGAAAGTGGAAAGTTTTTGTTTAGTTTGATTGAAGAAAGTCTAACAAAAAATCGTCCTGCCTTAAACGATAAACAATTACAAGTTGAGCATATTATGCCACAAACCTTAAATGACACTTGGAAAAATGAACTTGGAGAAAATTATCAAGAAATACACGATAATTACTTGAACAATATCGGAAACCTAACTTTGATTCGCCATAATCAAGAGTTGAGCAACCATTCTTTCAGAGGGAAAAAAGAGATTTATGAA